>CAZCKD010000227.1:0-5633 GCA_964498925.1 uncultured Granulosicoccaceae bacterium | reverse complement strand
TCCTGGGGCCCGGGAAGAGCGTGGTGGAGAATCGATTGGCCTGAGGCAGAATTCCATTTTGTAAACGGAATCAAACGCTATACCGCTATTGATGTGGCCGGCGACAGTGCCCACGTCTCTTTGCTTGATGATCATATTTTTGATTACCCCTGGTTGTTTGTACAACAAGTGGGGCGTTGGCAACTCAGTTCACCAGAAGTTGAACGATTGGGCGAGTATCTGAAGCGTGGCGGTTTTATGGTCGTTGATGATTTCCACGGACCTGCGCAATGGCAGGTGTTCAATAACATTATGCGTCGTGCGCTACCTGGACATACGGCTATTGACGTCAAGGAATCCGACGAGCTAATGCATGTGCACTATGAATTACAGCAAAACACCCAAATACCCGGCCGTAGACATATCAGAGGTTTAAAGGCCGACGGTACAGCGGTTGTCGATATGCCTCATACACCTGCGACTTGGCGAGGCATTTACGATGATGCAGGTCGATTGATGGTAGCTATCAACTTCAATATGGATATGGGGGATGCATGGGAACATGCTGATGACCCGGGCTATCCACTACCGATGACGTCGTTGGCGTATCAGTTCGGAATCAATTATTTAGTTTATGCGATGACTCACTAAGAGCGATCAGTCAGGCATCGAAGCATGTCACGTTAACGACCAGGTGATTTCTTACGTCGTTTGGCGTATGCCGTTGGTTTTGCTGACAGCGGATCATCTGGCCAATCATGTTTTGGATATCGGCCTGCTAGATCTTTCTTAATAGCTGGATAGCTGTTGCCCCAGAAGTTCGCTAAATCTGTTGTTACCTGGACTGGGCGGCGTGCGGGAGATAGAAGCTCTACTTTTAGCGGAATTTGACCGTTGGCGATAGTTGGGTTTGCGGCGTGTCCCAGCATTTCCTGCAATTTTACAGACAGTACCGGATTGCCAGATTGGATATAGCTTAAAGAAATGTTTGAGCCGCTGGGTACTGTGTATTTACGCGGAAGCCACTCATCCATAAGCGTTTGCTGTTGGTAGGTTAAAAGAGATCTTAATGCTGTGTTTAGATCGATCTGCTGTAACGCTTTTATAGATCCTATACCGTTAAGCCAGGGCAGCAACCATTCCTCCAAATGATTGATTAACGTTTCATCATCCGCTTGCGGCCATTGGTTCTGTAGTGCCGGTAGGTTTAATTCCGACATGCGTTCTACGCGGGCCTGCCATTCACGACAGTCTGAATTCCAGGGAAGACACGTTATTCCTTGTTTTCGAATGCCAACAAGCAGGGCTTTTGATTTGTCGTCATCGCTGATATCAAGTATTGGTTTTGCTTCTACAACAAGATGATCGATTGTAGTGCGATGCTCAGCGACAACACGTTCTTGTCTACTATCCCAATCAAGGTGGCTCTCCACATTAAATAGTTCGGGTGCATATTGGCGTAGTTCGTTTATATCTAATGCCAGTGCTTTGAAGATTCGGAGCTGATTTGCGGAGCCACCTAAATTTGCAACGGCTAACCATGGACAGTGAGCCAGAGCGTCGTCACTGTGCATAAAAACGCCGGCCCCACAAGCCAGTTGATACTCACCCGGTTTTCCGGGTCGGCGTTGAGCAATCCAGTCGGGGTAGGCTTGCGCAAGTAATACAGCAGCTGAGGGTGATTGATCGGCACTCGGGTCGCTGGGCAGTTTGCTTTTTAGCAACTTGGCGCGTTGTTGTAATGACGATGATAACGACTCGTTTAGAGAAGTTTCGAAATCGACGGTATTGAATTTTCGAGACGACTCTTCCAGTAAAACAGCAATGCGACAGGCGAGAGCTACGTTGCCAGTCATACCGGCCCAATTCAACATGCGCGCGATGCGCGGATGTACGGCTAGATCTGCTGCTAATTTGCCTTCTTGAGTTATGGCCCCCTGACGCCAAAGGCCTAGCCTAGTCAGAAGAGCTGCGGCTCTGGACAGCTCTGCCGCTGGAGGATCATCAAGCCAGGGAAGAGCATTCTTACCAGTGGCCCCCCACAACCCTAAATCCAGCAACAAAGGGCTAAGATCGGCACGGAAAATCTCTGGTTGCCAGTGCGCTGCCCGTCTTGAGTGGCCAGTCTCACCCCAAAGTCGATAGCAAACTCCCGGCGCGGTTCGTCCTGCACGCCCGGCTCTTTGAGTTGCGCTTGCCTGACTTGCTGTTACGGTCTCGAGCCGTTCTGAGCCAGTGTTACTGTCTATTTTAGAGCGGCGTTCCAGTCCACTATCGATGACAGTGCGAACGCCATCGATGGTGATGGATGTTTCAGCCAGGCTAGTGGCCAAGATAACTCGCCTTATGTCTGTTGATGCCGGTGCACAGGCTTTTGCTTGATCGTTAACACTGACCCCACTGTGTAATTGATGAAGTTGTATTGAAGCGTCAAGAGTTGAAGACAATAAGCGAGCGCTTCGATTTATTTCAGCAACGCCAGGTAGAAAAACAAGAATATCTCCAGCTTGATCTGCTACCGCTGTAAGAACAGACTTGGATACTTGTTGTTCTAAAGGCGCGGATTGCTCACCTAACCAGATCGTCTCCACAGGATGCTGTCTGACTGAGCAGTGAAACGTCTCGACGTTCTGCAGCTGACGCTTGAGTTCTTTTGTTTCCAGCGTTGCGGACATAAGCAGCAGTCTGAGGTCGTCCCGTAGCGCTTGCTGAACCTCCACGCACAGGGCCAAGCCTAAGTCCGCATGAAGGCTTCGCTCATGAAATTCATCAAATATAATCAGCCCGACATCTTCGACCGTCGGGTCGTTTTGTAGTATCCGAGTTAGAACTCCTTCGGTAACTACCGTTAGCCGGGTTTTCTTAGAGACTCTAGTATCAGAACGCATACGCAATCCGATTTGCTCACCGACCTTTTCACCCAAGTGATTGGCGAGACGTTGCGCAACAGAACGTGCTGCAAGGCGTCTTGGCTCCAATAAAATGATGTTCCCGTTGATATGCTCACTGAAAAGAAGTGCCAAGGGAAGTGCCGTACTTTTTCCTGCGCCGGGTTCCGCACTCAGCAATACATTGCCTGATGACAATGCATTTGCTATCTCCGGTGACAGCGACATGACGGGTAAATCCCGTACAGTTTTTGGAAGTGCGTCAATGGTTATCAGCACCGTAGACCGGTTGAGCTTTCGAGCCTAATCTTCATTAAATGACTTCTAATTTAATGTTGATGATCCTAGTGGCCGGTCATTATCCAGCACATTGTGTAATGGTTCATGCCAAGAAAGAGGAATCATCTGTATACATGCAGTAAAATGCATTTTTTCATCACAAATAAATCACTCAGCCGCACAGGAATAGGGTTGCGCACCGTTCATAAATACAGTCGTCGATGCGTTTTGCTTTGGCGATCGGTATTCGCAATTGACTTGATAAGCCTGGCAAAGCTGGCCTAAATCCAACTCTAAAAAGGGAGAATTCCAGAAGAAGCCCACGGGTTCGGTAGCGAAATTATAAAGCTGTAAAAATAATAATAACAATGAAAAACAGATTTTTTAGATATAAATTAAAGCGTGCCAAGCATGTTGCTTGTTTGATCGTAGTCGCAGGTTCGGTTGTAACAGGGAGCACCGTCGCAGCGACGGCCGGGTCGCTAGCGTCAACCTCCATTGGTACAAGTGTGATCAGCCTGGATAAGCACGAAGTTGTAATCGCTACGGATATATCCGACTTGCATATGGGGCTAGCGGGTAGCTTGAGTTCAACAGTCACCGCCTCAGATGATATCTGCGTTTACACGTCGACAGGTGCTTATTCATTGAGTATATCGTCATCAAATGGATCGTTTTATTTGAATGACAATAATGCAACTACGGATATTCCGTATTCTGTCGATTGGGGAACTGGCAGTACAGACGAAGCAGTAACCTACAATACTGACATCTCGGGACTCATTGGGAATTCGCATTCAATGAACTGTAATGAGTTACCCAATGCTCAGCTTTCGGTCTCGGTCTCTGCACCTGATTTTAACGCGGCAGATCCCGGAACCTACACGGATACATTAACGTTGAATTTCAGAGCTGAATAGCGATCTGCGCGTCGAGTCTACAGACCTCTTGGTAGATGCTTGTATAACATTGATACACATCAGGTTAATAAGGCAGCTGGCCGTTTGGCCTAAGCGGCTCTCTAATCGAAAGCCAGCATAAGAGTCGACGTTGCGCGACTTATCCTTTCAAGGTTTTAACGACAACGCGGCCAGTTCGTTTAGGTTGGTTGCTTGAGATGATGTTCTCTTGCTGACATCCTTTGGGATCTGCGCTTTCTCCGGCGTCCTGGTCGGTTGCAGCTTGCTCACCTCCGTTGTCGCAATCTGCCGCCAGCGTTGAACCGCTCATGGCCACCGTTGCGCCAGCGAGTAGTGCGGTGCCGCTGGTGCGTAGAAATCGGCGTCTATTCGTTTTATCAACTACCGTGATTTGCTCTGACTGTTTTTTTGACATGAGACATTTCCTTTCACTGTAATCGCTTCAAGGTAACTTAGCATATATTGCATAGTCAATGCTGCAGACACATAAAGCGGTAATTCTGTAATCTTTGCTGAGAATCTGCACTAATTTGGCGCGAAGGTCAGTAGGTTGGCGCTAGCTAATTTTTCGATAAGAACGCTCTTTTCATTGTCGTCTAGTGACGGCAAGTCGAGAATTGATTGCGTGTTGTACGTTAGTAGCAGTTCGATCGCTGCGATAAAAGGGGGAGAGAATTCCAACACTTGGCCGTGAGTTCTCAATCTCAACGTATTGTTAGATCTCTCGATACCTAAAAGGTTGTTTTGTTTAAATTGAATGACCTTTGATTCGAGTTTTTCTATTGCTGGCTTACTCGTTGAATCTAGTTCGTCCGATGGACTTACATTGGTTTCTGTTGACATTCTCAACATCCCATCACAATTGGGTGATGAGTCTATAGCGTGTGAATCTTGTAAAGCCGTTATCGCTTTGCGGATGTTTTCTTCTGAGAAGGCAACCGAAAACGAATCTTTAATTGATTCGTCAATAGCAGTGAAATCCTGATGCGATATAAAATCGTTTGGCACACTTTGTCTGTACAAAGGATTTTCCGCCGTCAACTGTTGTGTCAACTCAAGCATGACATCACGAAGCGTTATGGCGTAAACACCTAACGTTATATGTAGTGAGGTTTGTTCGGTTGCAATTGCATCGTGTAAGACGCCTCTGGGTATGTACAAAGTATCGCCAGGCTGCATTTCAATGGACATTGATAAATCCCCCACTTCATGACTGTCAGCGTTAAATCCGTCGTGAGAGTAGGGTAGATCTATGCCACCGTCATAAAAGTTAAATGTCTTAGTGCCTGCAACCTGCAAAATGAATACGTCATGGGAGTCGTAGTGAGCGTTAAATCCTTGTTTTCCTGTAGGAGATAGATACACGTTCGTCTGACATTTCAAATTTAATGCGTTTTGCATAGCACGACGAAAACTAGCGAGGCTAGGGATCTTCTCATGAGCTTGTGAAACCACAATGGTTGCACCGTCGCGGTGTTTTTCGATCAGTGGGTGTGGGAGTATTCGACGGGTGTCGTCCGTATAGTCTGAAATGTCGATGTGTTGACCCGACTGGGTAAGTTGTACC
>CAZCKD010000226.1:0-5651 GCA_964498925.1 uncultured Granulosicoccaceae bacterium | reverse complement strand
ATCACCGGTTGATACTTCCACGTAAAAAAGGATAGCCGTATAGTCGATTCGATGCTTTAAAATAAGGGGTGGCGTTAAGTGCCATTGGAAATGCAATACTCAACGACATGCCCCCAGTCTTGACGGTAGTGTTCAGTCAAAACGGCTTCGGTAGGTTGTAAATAATAACGTTGAAACTTAATCATGAATATTCGAGAAGCAGTGCCGTCCGATCTAGCCCGATTGTTAGAGTTTGAACAACAGATTGTTGAAGCAGAGCGTCCATTTAATTCTTTAATAAAAGAACAAGGCGTCTCGTATTACGATTTGAAATCAATGATCGACGACTCTTCTGCGTGTATCGTCGTTGTTGAGGAATCCGATTGCTTAATTGCGTCCGGGTCTGCAACTATTCGTACCTCTAAGGCTTCAGTTGTCCATGAAAAACACGCTCATTTCGGATTTATGTGTGTTTTGCCTGAATATCGAGGTCAAGGCATCAATGCCAAGGTAACTGAGCGTCTTATTTCCTGGAGTCTTGAGCAAGGGGTAGAATTCGGCTATCTGGAAGTTTATTCAGAAAACAAGCCGGCCATTCGTGCTTATGAGAAATTCGGATTTAAACCCAGTATGCTGGAAATGAATATCAAGTTGACGCAAAAACATTAGTCGTTTTCTCCCTGCTCTAATTCGAGTTAGTCTCTCCGGATTTATAGAAATGCCTTCCTTAAATACACCTTTGACACTTCCATGCGGTGCGGTATTAAAGAACCGAATTGTTAAATCGGCCATGTCAGATTCTTTAGGAGACGGTAAAGGCAATCCAACTGAATCACAAATTAGTTTATACGAGAGGTGGCAGCAGGGCGGTGTCGCTGCATCCGTTGTTGGCGAAGTTCAGATAGATTCCCGCTACCCGGAAAAGCCGGGGAATTTGGTGTTGAGTGAAAAATCAGATGTAGACTCTCTTCGCGTATTGGCCAGTAGGTCGACAATGAACGGATCACATTTGTGGGCACAACTCGGTCATGCCGGCGCTCTTACGCATGTGCCAATTAGTATGCCTAAAGGACCCTCCGCCCTCGACCTCGAGGGGCTGAAATGCGATCAACTGTCGAAAGCAGAAATCCAGAACTTACCTTCAAGTTATGCTCAAGCAGCGAGTTTGGCTAAGTCAGTAGGATTCACCGGTGTACAGATTCACGCAGGGCATGGTTTTTTACTGAGTCAATTCTTATCACCGCTGTTTAATAAAAGAGAAGATGAATACGGTGGAAGTATCGAAAACCGTTGTCGCTTAATGTTATCTATCATTGACCATGTCAGAAAGGCCGTCGGTGTAGATTATCCCATAGCAGTCAGAATTAACTCCACGGATATGTTGGAAGGAGGGTTAACCGAAGAGGACTCTCTATCTGCAATCGGTCTGCTCAATGCGTCCTCGGTAGATCTTATCGATATTTCTGGTGGAACCTACTTCCCTGGCGCTAAAGCCAGTTCCGACAGTTCGATCGAGGGGCCTTATTTTCTAAACTTTGCGCAGCAGGCCAAATCGATATGCTCGGTTCCTTTGATGGTGACAGGCGGTATTAAAAAAGTTGAGCATGCTGTTCATGCAATTGAAAGTGGCACCGTAGATATCGTCGGTATTGGTCGAGCATTTGTACTTGATCCTGCGCTTGCATCTAATTGGTTAAAAGATTCGCCTACAGATCCGATATTTCCTAGATTTGACGAAAACCCGGAAGGCGGGATTACGGCGTGGTACACGATGAGAATTACCGCAATCGGAGAAGGTAGAGACGCTGATTTTTCTATGGATCTTCACAATGCCTTATCGACTTATGAGGAAAGGGATGCGCAGAAATCATTACTTTGGTCTGCATTTTTTCAGAACCGAGGATAGTCCATGACGAGTTATGACTACAGGACAAAAACGCCCGAAAACATGGCTGCTTGTTTGGAATGGTCTTTTACGTCTTTCAGAGACTGCGATACGAGTGTGCTTCCTGATGGTTGTCGCGATGTCATTGTTAGAGCCACATACGAAGAAAGACCAATATGCTTTGTGTCCGATTTAAATGATTCAGCCTACACCGTCTCTACGAAGGCAAGAACGCATATGAAAGGAATCAGGCTACGGCCAGGTGTCAATATTCAACAGGATAGGCTTAACGCCTGGCTGTGTAATAAATCTATTGACCAATTGTTCGCTAGCGATCAAATCAATGAATTCTGCGAGGAATCTGAAAGTCTTTCTGAGATTCTATCCGGATTAGCTTCAAAGGAAAATTCTATCGCGTGTGTGGCAGCAAACTTAGGAGTCTCTGTACGTAGCATGCAAAGACTCGTTAGTCAGGAAACGGGCAAGTCTCCATATTTTTGGTTTTCTCTGGCTCGTGCCCGTAGGACCTGCCGAATGTTATTAAGAGATGAGCGGTTGTGTGATGTTTCCGTCGAAAACGGATTCTCAGATCAACCGCATATGACTCGCGAAATGAAAAAGTGGTTTAATCTAACTCCGCTACAGATTCGATCAAACCCCAATCTTTCAGATCTATTATCAGAACCCGGTTATGGCTAATTATTTGTCGATACAGGTGAGCAAATTTCAACGATAAACCCGTTTGGATCAGACACGTAAGAAGTATATTGTCCCCATGGTTGCTGCTGTACCGCTTGTATGGGTTTTGCGCCATTGTTAACCGCTCTATCAAACCAGGATTCTACGTCATCGGTTTCAAACGCAATTTCGAATGTAGGTGACTTCGGGCTTGCTTTACCCGGTGTTTTTCCTAGCTCGGTCATCAAGGCTAGTGATGAAAATGACAGAGTTGTCGAGCCTGTATTCAGCTCGCCATAGTCACCTGCCTCATGCAGGAACCGGGTACTAAACCCGAAGGCAGCTTCGTAAAATTTCAACGTTTTAGAGACGTCCTCGACGTAGAGAATCGTGTATTTCAGTTTCATAGTATGTGCTCATAGACGGTTAGGTTGAGCATAGTTTGTGTTCAATAGTCGCGTCTTGAATAAATGCGACAACGCGATGTAATTACAGGCGTATTTGAGGTTTTTTGTTAGCGGAATTTATGCCGTTCAGAAAATTCTTGGTATATCCCGTGCGCGGACGAAGATCAGAATTCATTAACCATAAGCGCCATAGCAACCTTTTATTAGAGTCTTCATCATGATCGATATAGGCTGAACGGGTGTGCAAGCAGACATAATTGTTTAAAAACTGCATGTCGCCAACTTGCAGCTCCATCTCCAGTCGATTTTCATCCGCGATATCTTCTGCGGTGGTTATGGCTTTACGTTGAGTGTCAGTGAGATCGGGCACCTGTTCAAGTGCATGACCCTTCTCAATATGTGTCGGACCGAACGAGACGCACAATTTGTTTTCCAAGAAATTGAAAACGGGGCTCTTATAAAAAGGACTTTCGCCCGGCTCATACTCTCCCATCTTCGACCAATGAAGGGGCTCACAGAGTGAGGTCACCAGCTCTGGTTGTTCTTCTAGTAGTTGGTTGTACATAGCAATGGAGCTGGCAACTTTTGATAGTCCTCCAGATTTTGCTGATCGAAGGCAGAGCAGTCCAACCATGTCCGCTTGGTCGCAATGATAGTCCATCGCCTCACGCGTTTGATACCCGCGGCTATTAGCATCTTTTTGGGTTTTACCTAAATCCGTAATATGACCGAACATGTCTCCGTCTGGGTTATTGGGGGTGGCTGTGCCTAAGTGTAATCCTATTCCCCAGTACACGATTGCGATGTCCAATGTGCTCATGTCATTCACTGGAAGGCCTCGAATTAATGCTAGACCCAAGCCGGATTTTAAATCTCTATAGATAGCTTCTAAACGCTGAGAAAAGACGCCGGTATCGAAGTACTCTCTGGGCAATGTCAGCAAATTGTTTGGATCGGATCTGAGTGCAGGCTGTACCACGTCTGCCATTTTGAGTAAGTCACTGACTTCAGAATCTGACAGTATGTGCTTCCAATCGCTACTGTCGTGAATATCGGTGCCCACCCATCCTGCACTATCATTGATTGGCTTGAGTGTTAAATTTGCCACTGTTTCTACAAAAAAAAGAGGTGATGAGTTGATTGTAAAACGTATTGTGTCGAACATCCAATCGGATAACCTCGAGGAGGCTGATGCCTTTTATAGTGGTATTTTCGATCTCGAATTGTTAATGGATCTGGGTTGGATAAAGACGTTTGGCAGTGAACATAAAATGCCAATCCAAATCAGCATTGCCAAGGATGGAGGGGCGGGTACGCCTCTACCGGATATTTCGATTGAAGTCGACAATCTGGAAGAGGTCTATAGTCGTGTCATGAGGCTGGGCATAGCCGTGGAATATGGCCCGGTTACAGAAACGTGGGGTCTGCGTCGATTTTTTGTTCGAGATCCCTTTGGTAAGTTGCTAAACGTATCAGAGCACAGATGATATAAAGGTATTGAGTGTACGACGTTGTTTGTGGCGTAATTGACTCCACAGGAACTCAACGTTTTTCCCATTGGTCGGCATTGTCGAATTGACTCAATGTCGTTAGGTAAATAGTATGGATGTATTGAGAATTGCAGCTTTTTCTGACGGGGACAAAGGTGGGAATCCTGCAGGCGTTCACCTATCAGATAAAATGCCCTCAGATTCTGATATGCAGTCAATGGCTGCGGATATCGGGTATTCGGAAACGGCCTTCGCCGAACGAATGGCAGATGGATGGAGAGTGAGATACTTTTCTCCTGAATCAGAGGTACCTTTTTGCGGTCATGCCACTATTGCATTAGGTGCGGCCCTGGCACAGCAAGAAGGAGAGGGTATTTACTCCTTAAAGCTGAATGAAGCCACCATTACGGTCGAAGGCATGACTCAACATGGCGCGTATTCCGCCGCTTTACAATCACCTGATACCTTTTCTTCAAAGCCATCAGCGAATATGCTTTCTGAGGCCTTAGCATTATTTGGATATCAAAAAAGTGATTTGTCTGATGACATACCACCGGCATTTGCTAATGGCGGTGCCAACCATCTCATCATAGGATTAAAGAGTCGAGAAGCCTTAAGCGCGATGAGTTATGAGCTTGATGCCGGAAGAACCTTTATGCGGGAGGCGGGGCTGGTTACGGTCATGCTTGTTTACGCAGAGTCGTCACAATTTTTTCATACACGCAATCCATTCGCCTCTGGTGGTGTGTATGAAGATCCTGCAACGGGTGCTGCTACCGCTGCATTTGCCGGCTACCTAAGAGACTTAGGCTGGCCTCACAATGGCTCTATTAGTATCGTTCAAGGGGAAGACATGGGTTGCCGTTCCTTAATCCGCGCAGAATTTACAGACGTACCAGGCTCGTCGATTCGTGTGTCGGGAACCGCTCGTGTAATGTGATAGCAGGAGTCGAGATGGAATACCTGTATAGCAATATGGCCGTGGCTGCCTTCATCTATGTATTAGGTGTTGCTAGTCCCGGGCCAAGCAATTTAGCGATTGCGCAACTATCCATCTCTTCAGGGCGGAAGGCAGGGCTGTGGTTTGCCAGTGGCGTAATAGCGGGTTCTTTCTTTTGGGGGCTTATCGTAGCGTCCGGTCTTGCTCCGCTGTTGGAGTCCTACGCCGGTCTTCTTCGATTATTAAAAATCGCAGGTGGGCTGTACTTTATA
>CAZCKD010000225.1:1354-5656 GCA_964498925.1 uncultured Granulosicoccaceae bacterium | reverse complement strand
CCGCTAAATCAAATGTTCTATTGAGCGAGTATTCGGCAGGATGAGTTGCCTGCATGTCGGAAACGAATACAAAATGAATGAGTGCAAACCATCCTTGATTCCCAGCCCATAGGTTTACCAGTACATAACAGAGCACTGCCACACAACACCAGATTATTATGTTTTTCCGATCTGCTTTTTGTGTGAACCAGAGTAGCGTCATCATCATTAACGTAAAGAGAATGAAATCAGTCCTTATAAGAACGCATAGTGCCAGCACTGGTAGTAAGAACTTACTCTGATGAATATACAAAACAATAGCCAGCGCCAGCCAGAAAAATGCAAACGCATCTATACCACCATGTTGTAAAAATGACAGATCGAGCGTAATACCAAAGAAAATGAGCGGCGCCGGTATCCAGAATATCCAGTGGATGAGTTTTCTGAAGCCTAAGAAAGCCAGAAGGAACCCAGCGGCGCCAAAAAATGCTGATAGAAAATGCATCGCAATGAATATATTTAATCCCAACGTGTTCAACGCACTGATAAGAAGGATGAAGACGAGCCTCATCTTGTAAAAAGGTATCTGTTGTATAAATGCTTCGGTATCGTCGAACATGACCTGACGATAGGAAGATCCCATCGTTAATTCGTGGAATATTTGTTTGGTGGTGTGTAGCTTCATTTCGGAATAAACCACGGAATGAATGTCGGTTGGATTAACACCATTCAATGAATGAACTGTTGCTGCATAACCCAACATGTCCCAAACAGGAATCGTGTTGAAGATGGCATACAAGAACATGCTGACAGTGCTTACCACTATGTATGCGAGCACAAAGAGCCTATTTTGGTCTGATCGGATGCTCATGACTTTGTTGTGCTGGTGCCTGTAGTTCGATAAGTCGGGTTGCTAGACCATCGCTTATTAATTAGATTTCTTACAGGATTCTCGAGGAAGTAGTACGACAAAATCCCTACAGTGATCGCGAAGAGGGCTACGATTGTTTTTGGCAGCGGAAATATCCAGTGGTATTCAAAGAAGAATTGTTGCCAAATGTATATTGAGTATGAAAACAGGCCAAGGTAGCGAAGGGGTGTTAACGATAAAACGTACTTTAGTGCATGTGGAATGTTATCTAAGTGATTTACCGCAATAGCCAAAAGTATTGGACTGACTGAAAACGTTAACCAAATAGGGAGTGATTCCGAATAACAAAGCAGTGAAACAGATACACAGAGTGGAGCCAGTATAGTCGAGCCGGTCCAGTGCTTTTGACGTTTCAGTAGGCTGTAGCCAGCTGAAAAAAAGATGAACACGACTGCGCACTCGGTTCTAATGAGATACAACTTGAAATCTTCAGCCGGCAGTCTGGAATAGTTATAAAAGCTTAGTAGCATCGAACATAACGCTAGTGAAAGCAGTAATGCCGCAATGTTCTTGCGAGTCACTAAGAGAACACTTAAAAGACTCAAAATTACATAAGCATGTTCTTCTACATTGAGGGACCAGAGATGCCCAATAGAAACCCCACTAGACCAAATGTTAGGGTCGGTTGGGTAGTAGGTTCTTAAGAACGCAAGACTGCTAAATATTTCAGATACGTTAAATGAAATATTCTGTGTCCATGAGAAAAGGTAGATGGAAACAACGTACACAAACAGTACTGGATATATTCTGCTTAGTCGCCTTATGTAAAAGTCTTTAAGTGATAAGCGTTTTTCAAATAGAATTTGGCTCATCAACATTCCCGACAAAACGAAAAATACGTCTACGCCTAATCGGTCTTCCCATAACCATTCGATGTCATAGAAGTGTCCGCATAAGACGAAAAAGATTGCTATTCCACGCCAGCCATCCCAAACACTAATTCGATTTTCAGTGGTTGTCTTATCACCATTGATAAGTGAATTGGATAGGTAGGTCTTAAGCATTCTAATCTATATGTATAGGACTTTAGTCTAGTGGTTTGTGCTTTCGTCTAAATCAGATTCGTAAGGATCGCATTATTCATCAGCTCAACACGACGACTGATCGCATTTATAAGAAACAGGAAATATTAAACGAGTGTTCTTTCACTAAAACATGATCTACGTTGCAGAACATAATCGTTTCTAAGATAAAATCATGAGTGTTCTTATGCCGGTCGTTCAATGCTCTTTCACGGGGTTTGTGATTAGTTTAAAACCTATGGCATTGAACTGAAAGGATGCACCGAACTCATAGAGTCATCTAAAAAATCACGTCTTTTATAAAAATGTGATGGGTATAACAATTTGATGGGTGGTTTCGATCAATCAACCATCAGATTACACATGAGTTCACCTTTGACTACTGGCATATCAAGCTGTGTGGGTTTAGTCTGAGCTAATAGGGAAGTTAACGATAAGGAAGTTATGAGTAGTAACGACTCAGTTCCAATTACAAACGGATTGCAAGCGGATAAAACGTTGGCGAATGTGTCGTCCAGTAAAATTACGCTCTCCAGCATTGGACCGTGGTATTGGTTCATCTTTGATTTCGCTATAGCGTTCATCGCAGCGTCTATTGCGTTTTCGCTAACCCCATACAGCAATGACATTCTTCAGGATTCCGTAAAGGGCGAACATGTTGGTCGTGTCGCGTTCTGTTTTGGTGCTGGACTACTAGTAGCACTCGTCGCCCATATTTCTGGACTTCACGAAACCTACCAAGGACGTACATCCTTAAAGTTCTTAGGTCGTTGTGCGGCCGTCTGTGGCGTCTCTTTGGTTCTGCTAAACATAGAATTACTACTTGTGCATTATCTGATAGTCGGGCGACTGATTACTTTTTATGCATTTTTGATAAGTACGATAGGTCTCTTTGCTTTTCGAGCCTTAGTCGTTGGTTTAGTCGTTCGTAACGAGTCTGTGGTCGGGCTTGTCGGTTCCAAGAAGTTCACAGACAAAGTATCTGAGTTTGCCGACCTGCAATCCGAATTAGGTCTTAAGGCAATTGGACTCACGTTGACGGGTGACAAGTCTGAAAATTTGGCTGTTTGGGCTAGAAAGAACCGCGTAAGCCAGATTGTTGTAGACCCCACTGATCCTATCAGTCCGTCACAGGCAGAATTACTCGCATTAATGAAAGTCAGTCTCAATGTGTCGAGCTACAGCAATTTTGTCGAAAAGCTGCATCAAAGAATTCCAAGTGAGCACATCAATGCGCAATGGGTCATTGAGTGTCAAAACGAACATGCGGTTTTATATAAAACAGCGATCAAACGTACGTTAGATATTGTCATTGCCAGTATCGCTCTGATTTTGTTATTCCCGCTGGCTTTGATAGCCGCCATCTGCGTGAAGCTGGATAGCCCGGGTCCTGTCATATTCAGACAGACACGTGTTGGTCAATTTGGCCGATCCTTCACCATGTACAAACTACGTACGATGGTTCAAGAGGCGGAAAGAGGCGGCGCGCAGTGGGCATCAGAATCAGATTCTCGCATTACCGCTGTTGGACAATTTCTACGGCGGAGCCGGTTGGATGAAATTCCTCAACTGGTTAATGTATTGCTTGGTGACATGTCTCTCGTTGGCCCTCGTCCGGAACGGCCGGAATTCACTCCTACCCTGGAATCCAGAATTCCATTCTTCGTTCACCGTGTACTCGTAAAGCCAGGAATAACCGGCTGGGCGCAAGTTAATGCTGGATATGCCGCCTCCGAAGAAGAGTCCGCTACCAAGCTCTCTTTCGACTTGTACTACGTGAAAAACCTGTCTCTTAGCTTAGATCTTCGAGTCTTGTTAAGAACAATCTCCAGCTTCGGTAACGGTGCTCGGTAGACGCTAGCGCACCTGGCTGCGCAAGATCTCTCCATTGATTTCAACCCGCAGACGCAAAGCGTCTCAGTAGCGTTTCCATAGGCCCTTGTTTAAATCGCATACGCCATAAACTAGCGAATGCGATAGTGAATATGCCGACGCAGAGTGCTAAGACGATGCATAGAAGGGCGCTAAGCTCTGCAAAATACCCTAGGCCATAACCTGCAAATAATACTGACAAAATAAAAGACTGAAGAAGATAGGCTGTTAATGAAGCCGAACCACCTCTGGCGAGGAATACTTTAAGCCGGCTTATTGGCGCTTCAGACCATTTGGCTATTAAACCAATGTAGCCTAAGGATGATAGCGGCGCGGCGATAGCCAGTATGGTGTATGCAAATAATGCCTGTGCTGAGACAGGGCTTCCGCTCCCCATATAAATTCCAGAACCAACAAGACTCAAAATTACACCTATCGGCAGATAAAGCTTGCGCGATCTAGTCCAGAGTGGAGCCGATGCATTGGAGAGTACGCCGG
>CAZCKD010000225.1:0-1344 GCA_964498925.1 uncultured Granulosicoccaceae bacterium | reverse complement strand
CCAATCCCAGTAAAAAGAAGGCAAAGATGCCTGGACCCTGAAAAGGGAGTAGGTATAGCAGCATTCCTAACCAATCATTCCAACGGTTAATGGCTATGGTCAAAAAGTTACCGCTGTCATTTATCGCGATGGCTGCCTCAGTACTACGTTGAATGTCAGCCGCCATGGCGATCATTTCATCTGGCGCATAGGTCTCGCCCATGTAAAGGCTGAGCGCAAACCCCAGTCCTACGAGTACTTGCACGCCTATCAGAGAAATTCCTGTGTAAATAAGTTTTCTTTGGCTGGTGTTTCGAAAAAAGTACAGTAAAGCGCCCAGAACGCCGTAGAAGATCAAAATATCGCCTTGGAAGGCAAGCGTTACGTGAAGTATGCCCAGCACAATCAGAGCGAGCATGCGACGAAAATATGAAGTTTTGAAATTGGTATTTCTTCGCTCTGCAGACATCATTTGATAGGCTAGACCTACACCAAACATGAATGAAAACAGGGTGTACGACTTAAACAAAAATAATGCGTTAACACCGAAATAAGCTGCCGAATCAAAAGCAGTTTGTAGACCGCCTGCGTGATACGTGATCTCTCCCGGGAAGGCAAAGTAAGCGACGTTGACGAGCACAATACCAAGTAGTGCAAAAGCCCGTGCCAGGTCGGGCAGAAGGATTCGTCCGCTACGTTCGTTGTCTTGTAGATAGCCCATACATTAACTCGCCGTTTAGGACGGTTAATATACTAGCTTAGTCCCCAATCCACATTAGGTGTGGTGGCATCAACTAGTCGATGGCTGGCGCCACTACATTGCGAGCTCCGGAGAGCGCTGCCAGTTTGGGTGGCCCTTCAAAGTTTACGACTAGGCTTGTTTCGGGAATGGGGTCTGCCTCGGCCAGATGGTAAGGCAAATATATGCTGGGAAGTCTGCCCGGCATAACGCCATGTTCAGTACGACTCGATAACCGAATTTCTAGTTTCTAGTTTCTAGTTGTTGTTTGATGAATTCGTCGTTGTCATTTCCATCGAAACTGTAGATGAATTTAACAGCGAATCTATTTTCTGTGTAGTTGAAGGTTGGACGGTTTCTCGCTCGGCTTCTTTGATAGTCGTACTGCAATCTAACTGATAAGAACTCGTTAAGCTTTCTATCCAGTAGAAATCTGGTTAGGAGCGTTCTGATACTGTCTTCGCCGGTTAGCGGCTCTTGATCAGAATAGATGGTATCTACGACGAGGTCGCTGCGGCGTCCGGTTAATTTGTACCCTAACTGGAACCTGTTATCGACAAACAGCGTATCGAGAATCGTCACGTTGTTGTCTGCGTCTATAGCGATAGAGTCAGTGTTTGTAATAG
>CAZCKD010000224.1:0-5656 GCA_964498925.1 uncultured Granulosicoccaceae bacterium | reverse complement strand
ATGCGCCTCTGTCAGAGCATGACATCATTCTTATGCGCAAAGATCCGCCATTCGACATGGATTTCATCTACACCACCTATTTGCTGGAAAGGGCCGCGGCTGAAGGTGTTTACGTAGGCAACCGACCTAGCTCACTGCGGGACGTGAATGAAAAACTCTACACCGCGTGGTTTAGTGATTTATGTCCACCCACCCTTGTTACCACGAGTTCAGAACGGCTCAAAGCATTCATAGAACACCACGAGGATGCCATTATTAAACCGCTGGACGGCATGGGCGGTGCGGGTATTTTCCGACTGACGCCGTCAGATCCGAACATCAATATTATCCTCGAACACTCAACAATCAACGACACCCGCCAAATCATGGCTCAGCGCTATGTGCCAGAGATTAAAGACGGCGACAAAAGAGTGCTGGTCGTCAACGGCGAACCTGTGCCCTATGCACTGGCAAGAATCCCGGCTCAAGGCGAGACACGTGGCAATCTAGCGGCCGGAGGACGCGGTGTACCGGTTCCATTAACCGATAAAGAGCGTCGAATTGTTGACGCAGTGGCACCCTCACTGATTGAAAAAGGTCTGCTCTTCGTTGGATTAGACGTCATTGGCAGCTACCTGACTGAAGTCAACGTCACCAGCCCCACTTGCGTGCGGGAACTAGATGCGCACATGCGCGAAGAAAAGCAAGCCGGTCAGTCGCCAGCAAGCGGCTACACTCCGGGTATTGCTGACACTTATCTAGATGCGCTGGAAGTAGCCATGAAACATCCATGACAGAAGCGGTTCTACCCAACAACGACAGACAACCCGATATTTTAACTATCGCCCTGTTCGTGGCGGCAGCGATCCATGCCATCATCATTCTCGGTGTCAGCTTCCAGCCTTTTTTGAACGAACTTAGAACGCCGCCGGCCTTGGAGGTCGTTCTCGTTCAAAAAAGCATCGTCGAGGAAGAAGAACCAGACGAGGCGGACTATCTGGCGCAAACAACCCAGGATGGTGGTGGAGAGCAGGACGAAAACGCCCGCCCATCCTCACCGTTTGCCAGTGAAATCGATAGTGTGACCGACGGGGTTGCAGCCCTGCCTGTCGAAGCAAGCGCACCGGCACCTTCACCAGATTCTGCTGAGGAAATTATCACGGCCGTGTTTGCAGACAGGGTGATAGAAACTGAAGTCACCACAGAAGTCTCTGATGACATTGATATCCTGCAAAGCACACTTCTGATTGAACAAAATCTTGAAATTGCAAAACTGACTGCCGAAATCGATCGACAGCAACAGGAATTTGCCAAGCGCCCGAAAAAAACCCATGTCAACGCTAGAACCAAAGAGACAGCGTCTGCCGAATACATGTACCAATGGGTAGAAAAAGTGGAACGCGTGGGCAATCTGAACTATCCCGATGCTGCTCGTCGTAACCAACTGACGGGCGCATTGATTCTCGTGGTGGGCATCTACAAAAACGGAGAAATCGAGAGCGTCACGGTCGATGAGTCTTCGGGGCACAAATTATTGGACGATGCGGCCGTGAGAATCGTCGAGCTAGCCGCGCCGTTCCAAGCCATGAGCGGTAAGCTGGCTGAGGAAACCGATATTTTGTACATCGTTCGCACCTGGGAGTTTCAGAGTTCGAATTCAGTTATCAGTTATTAGGGCCTGCATTGGCTTAAGACAGCACCATGTTCAACGTTGCATCCTCAATTACTCGCTCAATATGAATCTGACCCACCATTTCCTGGTCTCGATGCCTCATCAGCAGGATGGTTGTTTCCACGATTCTCTGGTTTACATTCTCGATCACAGCGACAAAGGTGCCTTCGGTGTCATTGTCAACCGCGATATGGGAATGACACTTCAGGAAGTATTTTCCCAACTTTCCATATCAACAACGGACGATCAAATTGGCGAAACAGGGGTCTTGCACGGTGGACCCGTTGATGAGGGGCACGGTTTGGTTCTTCACCGCCCGGGCCACAAATTCGACATAACACGCGATTTTGATGGAGGCGTCTCCGTATCCAGTTCTAAGGATATTCTGGAGGCGATTGCGCAAAGAACATTTAATACTGATCACCTGATTTTTCTCGGGCACTCAGGATGGGCCTCCGGCCAGCTGGAAATGGAAGTGACAGAAAATGCGTGGTTAACCGCAGAAGCCTCACCCGATATTCTTTTTGACACACCGCAATCGGACAGGCGCAGTAAAGTCTGCGAGCAGATCGGTGTAGATCTGGACAAACTCGTGGGACACAGTGGTAATGCCTGAGTCAACACCGGGCACCTGCCTGTGCTTCGACTACGGAACACGACGGATCGGTTTGGCCGTTGGCGAGTATCAACTCAAAACCGCTAATCCGGTTGCCGTTGCGGGAAATAACAATGGCACTCCTGATTGGCCAACTATTGATAAGATCATAGAAGAGTGGCAACCCACTGATTTAGTGGTTGGCTGGCCGTTGACCGAAGATCTTGAAATGCAGACCATCACTTTTCATGTCCGCGGATTCATAAAACGTTTGTCGAAACGATACGATTTGCCAGTTCATAAGGCAGACGAGCGGTTCAGTTCAATGGCCGCACAACAGGAAATCAAGAAAATGCGAAGTACTGGGCAACGGAAACGCAAGACAAGCCATGAAGATGTCGATACACTCGCGGCCGCACTCATACTCGAATCCTGGTTTGCCATGGAGTCAACGTCGTGAACGCCACAGAGAAAACCACCTTCGACTCGAGCACAGTTCGCAATTGGCTCGACGATATGGTTCAACCATTAATTCAATTGATTGATGATGACACCCCCGTCGCGCTAATCGGTATCCGGCGCGGAGGTGTGGACGTTGGTGCCTACTTACTCAACGCTTTGAAGCAGCAGGATATTCAAGTAGAAGAGACGCTAGGTGAATTGAACATCGCATTTTACCGGGATGACTTTAGCTCGGTCGGTCTTCACCCTGTCGTCGGTCCCTCACAAGTACCCTTCGACATCGAAGACAAACACATTATTCTGATTGATGATGTTTTAGGCACAGGACGAACCGTTCGTGCTGCCATGAATGAAATATTTGACTATGGGCGGCCAGCCAGAATCACGCTGGCAGTGCTGGCACAACGCACCGGTCACGAACTCCCCATCCGGGCGGATGTGGTTGGCAAGAATCTCGATGTAGCGACCGATCATTACATCGACCTGGATGCGACAAGTATGCAAGTTAGCGTGGGTATGAAATCATGAGCCTGGCCGACCCGCAGTTCAATGAATTAGGTGAATTGCACCACTTTATTGATCTGGATGGATTGGACAAAGATCAGCTAACACAGATTCTGGATACCGCAGAAGGGTTCACCGGCGTTAGCGATCGCAAAATCAAAAACGTGCCTCTGCTTCGCGGTAAAACAGTTGCCAACCTCTTCTTTGAAAACAGCACACGCACACGAACCGCTTTTGAGTTGGCCGCTAAAAGACTGAGTGCGGATATTCTCAATGTTGATCTGGTCACTTCATCGACTAACAAAGGTGAGTCGCTGCTCGATACCTTGAGAGTGTTGGAATCGCTGCAATGCGATATGTTTGTCGTCAGACATGGAGATTCCGGCGCTGCCCATTTTATAGCCCGACACGTGTCACCCAGTATCAATGTTATCAATGGCGGTGACGGCCAACATTCTCATCCCACTCAGGGCATGCTGGATATGTTTACGATTCGTCGACACAAAGGCGACTTTAGTAAACTGTGCGTGGTCATTATTGGCGACATCAGGCACTCGCGTGTTGCCCGGTCAGACATCTCGGCGCTGGTCAAATTAGGAACCGGTGAAGTTAGAGTCGTTGGTCCGAGAACGCTTATCCCGGCGGACGTAGAATCGCTTGGCGTCACTATCTACCCCAGCCTTGAAAAAGCCTTGGTTGGAGCAGATGTCATCATGGGATTGAGACTGCAGAAAGAACGTATGCAGACTGCAACCGTTCCAAGCTCAGGCGAATTTTATCGAACCTATGGTCTGTCACCGGAACGATTGGCTATTGCCAAACCCGACGCACTCATCATGCACCCGGGCCCCACGAATCGAGGGGTAGAAATCGCTGGCAGCGTAGCCGACGGCAAACAGTCGGTAATTCTTGAACAGGTCACCTACGGCATTGCGATACGCATGGCCGTTATGTCCATCATCATGGGTAATGCCACCAACTTGCGTCGGACACAGTCGTGACTACTCATTCAAAACACACCATCGTTGTTAATCGCGTAAACCTACTAGACCGGGACGGTCTGCATAAAATTGTTGTAGTTGATGGGATCATTGAGAGCATTCAACCCTGGACAGACTCTGCAGACAGTAGTTCAGGACAAGACGCCGATAACACAATAGTCGTTGACGGCAAAGAACAGATCGCGATGTCAGGTCTGTGCGATTTATACACACGCCTTAGAGAACCCGGCCTAACGAGAAAAGGCACCATCGCTTCGGAAACAGTTGCGGCATTGTCAGCAGGATTTACACGCGTATTGTGCGCACCAGATACAATTCCCGCAATAGACACAGTAGCCACAGTCCAGTTGATCAAACAAAGAGCGGATGAGGCAAACGGTGCGCAAATACTTCCCATGGCCGCACTTACTATCGGTTTAGCCGGGGAACAGCTCAGTGAACTGGCCACCTTACAATCCAATGGCTGCCCGGTCGCTGGACAAGCCGATATGCCACTGAAGAATAACAACGTATTGTTTAGTGCAATGGAATACGCTGCATCTTTCGATATACCGTTATTTATGACGGCCCGCGATGCAGAGCTTGGTGCCGGTGGCTGTGCCCATGCCGGTGCTATGGCAACTCGCCTTGGCTTACCCGGTATTCCCGTCGCATCAGAAACCGTAGCCCTGGCCCGCTTGCTTGAATTGTGCAGAGAAACGTCTTGCCGATTACATATCTCGCGCGTCAGCTCGGCCCGCGCTATTCAAATGATCGATGCCGCAAAACAAGAAGCCCTACCAGTGACCTGCGATGTTGGACTCCATCATTTGTTTTTCAGCGATGATCAAATAGCCGGGTATGACGCAAGCTTTCGAAGCGAGGTTCCATTTAGAAGCATTGCCGATCGAGATGCACTTCGAACTGCCGTGCAAAATGGCATAGTCGATGCGATCTGCACCGATCACGCACCTCATGAACGAGATGCCGCCTTAGCCCCTTTCCCGGTAACGGAACCCGGCTTGTCTGCTTATCATTGGTCCCTGCCGCTCATTCTGCAACTGCCTGACTTGTTAGGTTTGTCCATGAATGAAGTTTTCGAAAAACTCAGCGCCACGCCAAAACGTATAATAGGGCTACCTACCTCCGGCATAACCGAATCGGATATTGCTGACTTTGTTCTCCTAGACAACAATGCAACTGTAACCCCACCAGAGGCAACGTTAGAATCCAGTGGCATGAATCATCCGCTGAACATTCACACACATGATGAACTCGGCTTGTCGCCGATGCTGGGCAAAGTTACCTACACAATGACCCGTGGTCGACTCCAGCAGATCTAGTCTTATTTGTAGTAGCAACACAAGACGCTCTTAATGACAGCAAAAGTTCTGATGTTTCAGGGCACCGGCTCTGATGTTGGCAAGTCGACACTGGTAGCAGGACTCTGCCGAATTGCTAAAA
>CAZCKD010000223.1:3643-5657 GCA_964498925.1 uncultured Granulosicoccaceae bacterium | reverse complement strand
TTAACCTATTCCCGATAAAACGCGTGGACACTATCTACATAGAAGAGGAAGTCGCTGAGCATCCTCGCACGCAACGGATCTGCCAACGCTTTCCAAAAGCGCGACTGGTCTCGATCGGGCGTTATTCAGATGTTTTTAACTCCCGCGCGCAAAACTTTAAAGCACAAAAGAAAAACCCTGCCCTGCTATTGGCAAAAAAACCTGGAAAAAGGGTGCATCCAACCCCACCGGGATATCACGTGGGAGGTGAGCACAACTATTACTTTTCTCACATGCTTAACTGTGTCTATGATTGTCGATATTGTTTTTTACAAGGCATGTACCAATCTGCAAACTATGTGGTATTCGTCAACACCGAAGACTTTCTTGACGACATTACGCAAACTGCAGAACAGCATAAAGAACCTTCCTGGTTTTTCTCGGGATACGACTGTGACTCGCTGGCCCTAGATCCCATCACACATTTTGTCAGTGATTGTTTGGAGCACTTTTCGAAATCTCCAAACGCCTATTTGGAATTACGCACAAAAAGCACCCAGATACGTCCGCTATTGAACAGAGAGCCGCTCAGCAATGTCGTCGTTGCATACAGCTTATCTCCCAGTGCAATCGTGGAGGCTGAAGAAATTGGCACGGCCTCATTAGAAAAGAGGCTAGATGCGTTAAAGACTCTCCAAACACAAGGGTGGAAAATCGGGCTTCGGTTCGACCCCTTACTTTATTCAAACGACTTCAATGAGCTTTACGCTGAATTTTTCGAGCAGGTATTTTCTCAGCTATCGGTAGACGATATTCATTCAGTCAGTTTGGGGGTATTTAGATTACCTAAAGCTTTTCATAAAAAGTTGGTTCATTTGTATCCCGATGCGAAGCTACTGGCAGCACCTATAGAACTGCGTGACAGCATGATGACTTATCCAGAAGCAGAAGAGCAAAGAATGCGCGATTTCTGCATGAATAAGATGGCCGACTATATTCGGCCTGAACAGTTGTTTCCCTGTAGTTGAACGTTGACCACTTAAGAACGCGAACGCGAACGCGAACGCAAACCGTTTAGACCCTTTAGCGCATAAATTTATGACTGATAAAAGAACCGTTTTAATTACAGGAGGGAGTCGTGGCATCGGACTGGCCTGCGCACAGAGGTTGTCAGAAAACGGTTTCCATACTGTGTCCCTGTCCCGATCAGAACCGGCTTGCGCTCTAGACAATCACAGTCACTTTTCTATTGACCTTGAAGATCTTGACGCCACGCGACGTCTTGTTAAAGAACTACTCAACAAATTTGATATCAGCGCATTGATTTGTAATGCCGGACGCGGTGATATCGGTTCAATTGAAAATTTTTCAGGCGAACAGATTCAAAACAGCATCACTCTGAATTTGATCAGCCCATTGAATATAGTCAGAGAGTGCCTACCAAGCTTTCGCAAACAGACTCGTAGTGACATCGTCTTTGTTGGTTCAGTTAACGCGCTACAAGGAGCGCGTTACGGTGCTTTATACAGCGCCGCAAAATTTGGCCTAAGAGGACTTGCTCAGTCGCTGTCTTATGAAGTGGCTTCAGTGAACTGTCATGTCGGTATTGTGCAGCCTGGCATGGTGCGTACATCGTTTTTCGACGATCTGGAATTTGAGCCCGGCCCTGAGCAGGCACATGCACTCGAAGCAGATGATGTTGCTAAAGCCGTCTTCAGCATGGTGAACTCGCCAGATAATGCGGTTATTAACGAACTCATTGTGCAGCCGAGGCAGCATGTCGTTCAGAAACGTAAGCGTTAAAGTCATAGATAGTACAACTGCCGCACGGCTTCACGGCTTCACGTATTTTTCAATTCGCCTTCATAATCTAGAATAGATTTCTTACGTTCTACTCCCCAGCGATACCCTGAAATTTCACCGGTCGATCTTACGACGCGATGACAGGGGACGATAAACGCGAGTGGATTCGCAGCGCATGCACTGGCAACGGCGCGGGCGGCTTTAGGCTTTCCAATGGCTTTAGCGATATCCG
>CAZCKD010000223.1:0-3543 GCA_964498925.1 uncultured Granulosicoccaceae bacterium | reverse complement strand
GCACTGGCAACGGCGCGGGCGGCTTTAGGCTTTCCAATGGCTTTAGCGATATCCGTGTAGGTAGCCGTATCACCAGAATTAATATTCCGTAGAGCTTGCCAGACTCGCTCTTGAAAAGCAGTGCCTTGTATATCTAACGAAAACTTTTGAGCACCTTCAGGATTTTCAAGATGCTCGACGACAACTTTAATCGTTCGTTCAAGGGCCTGGTCATTTCGAGTCAATCGAGCTTTACTAAAGCGCTCTGTCAAATCAGCCAACAGCGCTTTTTGACTATCGCCGAAAAGAACGCAACAGATGCCTTTTTCAGTGGTCGCTACAATGATCCGGCCAAACCGGGATTTTCCGAACCCATACTGTATCTGCATATCTTTCGCCCGGCTCTTGTATTGTGTTGCGCTCATGCCCGACCGAGATTTTTGATCCGCATAGTATGTTGAGGCATTCTCGAAGCCCGCATCATAAACGGCTTGAGTGATTGTGTCTGAATTCAAAAGAACGGCCTCTAGACGCTGAGAACGTTTAGCCTTTGCATAAGCCTTTGGGCTTAAGGAGAGGTATTGCTGAAATAATTTTTGCAGATGAAACCGACTGATGCCAAGTGTGTTGGCAATGGTGTCGATTCGAGTCTCTGCGCCCTGCTCATCCATTAATCGGCAGGCCGACTCAACCATTTTTATTTGGCGGGCTTCCAGCGGCTCCTCATCAGAACGACAGCGACGACACGGCCTCAAGCCGGCTCTCACTGCATCAGATCGTGTTGAGAAAAAGCGGGTATTTTCTTTCAAAGAAAGTCGCGATGGGCACGACGGGTAGCAATAGATGCCGGTGGTGACTACACCATAAAAGAATGCGGAATCTGCTTTTCTGTCCCTATCACGGACAGCTATCCAGCGCTGTTCTGCGCTACTGTATTGAGCCACGAAAAACTACTCCCACCAACATTAACGAGTGGGCGATAGTGTATCGCCGCACTCCGTGGCTCAAACCCAGTTTTGTGCTTTGGAATTCTAAGCCGGTGGAAAACGGCGAGAGAATAAGCTTTCAAGCTCTTCTGTTGTTTGCAAGCCATAGACAGTATCCACATGCTTGCCTTTTGCGTCAAACAGTAAAAGGGTTGTTTTCTGAACGCCGTATTTGTCCTGAAGGGCCTTCCCTTTAGTGGTGACGATATCGGCCAGCCGATACTCGATATGGGACTGGTTTTCCAATACAGCGATAGAACGAGATTTTAAGCGTCTGCAAATTGAGCAGCTAGTGTCATGGATTTGCACGACAACCGGCTTGCCTTCGCCGATAACGCTCAAATCATGGAGTTCTTTTTTTCGTGCGTCGTAACCAGAAATCGCTCCGGCAGCCACACCCATCACTCCCAATGAAACCGCTGACTTGACGAAAAGCCTGCGTTTTTTATTCGCAGGCATTCGTGACAGCTTTTCAAACGCGGATTCTGACTTTGCGACGTTCTTTTTACGTTTCATGACACCGACTCCCCGTCTTTATCAAAGCTGCGCGTATTCTTCAGCTACTCGCTCATCAATGACTCTCAAGATACCTTCATGAGAACCCGCAAGAGAGCCGCCGGTTAGATACTTTCCATTGATGACAATGGAAGGAACTCCACGAATGCCAGAAGCTCTGGCCAACTGCATTGCTTGGTTCATGCGAGTATTAACGGCAAATGAGTCCATTGTTTTGCGGAATTTTTGGCGATCGATACCCAACTCACCCGCAAATTTTGCGATGGCATCAGGATGACGTAAAGAGCGTCGATCGACATGGATTCCGTTGAACATAGAATCGAAGAATTGATCTGTCACGCCCATGATTTCAGCCGCGTAGAAAGATCTTGAATGTGGCTCCCAGGCAGGGTTTAGCGGTGGTGCTTCGCGAACAAAATCGACATAGTCAGGTTTGTTTGCTTTCCAACCATTGATGCTGGGCTCGAACGCGAAACAATGAGGGCAACCAAACCAGAAGTATTCAAGCACTTCGATTTTATCGCTGTTGCGCGTTGTTAATGCCGGGCTGATCATTTGATAGCCTTGCAACGCCTGTGCTTGCACGGAACGTAGAGCACTTGTTGATAAGCCCGCTGTGACTGCTAGCTTGGCACTATTTTTTAAAAAATCTCTCTTGTTCATGATCCTTACTATCAATTGTGAGTATGTGAATAAGCGTCGAACAGCGATTGCTCGCAGGTTTCAACACTAAGCGACTTGGGAATGAATAAATTCAATGAGCTTTTCCGGGTGGACGTGAAAACCGTTGTAAACAACAACACCATCCGGGTTAATTAGAATAAGCCATGGTGTACCACCAGTGCGATAGTTTTTCATTGTACTCGGCATCGAGTGGGTTTCGCGATCACCTGGATCATGGCCCATGACGACAGGAAGTTCGTAGCGTAACTGCAACTCCCGAACCGCCTCCTGCGTGTTTGAAGAGTACCCTTCAAACACAGTCTGGATACCGGCAATAGCAACCTTCGGGTGACCGAAAAATTCGTCGGAGAACGCTTTTAAGGTGGGAAAACCGCTGCTATGACATCCAGGGCACCAGTTTTGGAAACACTTTAAAAAGACCCATTTGCCTTTGGACTCATTGACAGAAAAGCTGCTGGCCTCACCTTCGCCATCTATCCAGTAGTCCAACTCGAGTTCAGGCGCTGAGTAACCCTCGATACCACGCGTTGCCTGGGCCCAACCAGAAGTTGAAACACCCAAAGAAGACACCACTGCGCCAGCAGATACCATTTGCAGGAACTGTCTGCGAGCAAGTTGTATTTGAGGCTTTTGATAAGCCGTAGCCGTTACAGGCTGGGAAGTTGTTGAATTCATTGTGTATCGCCACTTATTTGCAGAGGGGATCGACTTGCCATTGCGTAGAACAAGCCAGTCTCGTTCCAAACCTTGACATTAACCCCGTCGATTCGTTCATCCTTGTCGTTTATCGAACGTAATTCGTCCACAGATCTGGCCATAAAAAGACTCATCTGCTTATCTGTCGACCGATCAATAAACTTTACATGCGCTGCAAGCTCGCCATTAATAGTGCAGTAGCGTGCGCCTAACAACGCAAACTTTTCCCCGAATGCCTCTGGTAGAGCAACCTCAAACGGTAGCTGAGACATCTTCTGATCTATCTCGCTGATGCTGTCTCCCTCAAACTCCAGACTCAGTCGTGTGGAGTGGTTCATGGCCGCCTCTTGTAACGTGCGAGAGGTACGCTCTGTATGCGTTCCATACTGATGAAAACCGAACGTTAACGACAGCACCAGTAGTGCAACAGCACCCCACAGGTAACCCCGCGATTGCGACAGCGTGGAGAAAAATCCAGAGCTGGATTGTCTATTAGCCGTTGACTGAGTAATAGAGGCAAGATCTTGAGCGGTGAGATCCTGGCTTCGGTAGTGGTCCCGCAATCGATCATCAATTTCAGTCATGACGACATACCCTCAATATCTCGATTGATCGGAGTAACCTTGTCATCTTGCATAAAGGTTTTAAGTTTGATTCGCGCCCGATGAAGCAAGCTAAGAAC
>CAZCKD010000222.1:0-5779 GCA_964498925.1 uncultured Granulosicoccaceae bacterium | reverse complement strand
CTCGGTCTGCAAACGATTTCTATTGAAAAGCAAGAAAATAAAAATCAGTTTGAGCCACGGTGGGCCACCGCTTACCAATACAGCTATAACCACCGATCAGCACGTTTGCTAACAGTTGATTTGCTCGAACAACGTGTCATCAGTACAAACGACATTCTTCATATTCATCTACCGCTAAATGATCTGGAAATCGATTTTTCAATCAAACTATTAAGCGCAGACACAGAGGTTGTACAGACGTTAGCAACGGAACACGCAAGACGCCCTAATGCACAGAGATTTGTTCTTGAGGCTTTGGACATCAAGGCCAGTATTTACGAGCCAACTGATATAAACCACCCTTGTCATATCAATCGCTGCGCGCTTATGTCATTTTTCGACCAGAGCGGCACTGTCTTCAATCTGGAACCCATCATTAATCTGAATTCCATGGTTGTAGAATCATTGAGTCTCCGATGATGCAGTTCATCTTTCAGCAAAGACAGTTCTTAACGCAAGCAGCCCTATATATTTTGGCGTCGAGTATCCTTTGTTTCTCATCTGCCTATGCCCAAGAACAAGGATGTAGCGAGCAAACGCGACTGACTCATAGCTTTAGCTCTGGAGCCGCCTGGTCTGTCTGTGCGGACGTCAGCGACATACACGGACTATCGCTTAAAAACCTACGCTACCGTGCACCCGGCGACACGGAACGCCCGGTTTTATCTGATGCAGCGGCTGCACAAATATTGGTGCACTATCACGATTCGGCTGTGGCTGATGCGCAGCTGGTGAAAAACGATGATGCTGATCCATCCCTTACCTCACCCATAGTCACTCTATCGAGCGAGCATTGTGATGGTGACAGAATAGACGCGACAACGGGTGTATCCAGTATTTGCTCACGCGTTATTAACAACCATGTTTTGGCAAAGTATTCATTGCGCCCTAGCGTACAAAGCCAGGCGTGGGAAATCTCTAGTCTCTTAACACGATCTTCGATGACATGGATAACATCCTGGACACTGACCGAAGATGGCCAAATTCGTGCGCACATTGGACTATCCGGTAGATCACACCGCACCCACAACGACGCCGACTTTGCCCAACAAACAAGATCTGACATTCCCAACTACACACGGGCAACCATTCTGGCAACCTGGCGAATCGTACCCACGTTGGATAGCGACGCGCCCGACCAGATAGAACAATTCGATTTTCCACTAGATACGGACGGTAGAAGTCGCCGTCCCATGGTAACCACCCCGATCCAGACGGAATATTTCGCCAACGTTAGACGCGATGTGTTTCGTGGCTGGAGAATGCTGGATGCCACTGGTGCTGGATACTATCTGGATCCTGCCAACAATGGCTTTAGCTATACCAGCCGAGCATCGGATTGGTCCCAATACGATGTTGCCATCACCGCCTTCAACGAATGCGAACGATATGCATCACATAACCGTCTCAATACCGGGGTCATAAACTGTGCTGACAGTCTGGATGGTTTTGTCGATGGGGAAGCCTTGAATAACACTCGTCCCGTCTTGTGGTATTCCCAAACACGCCTATTGGATCCTGGCATCGAAGACTGGCCCGTCATTAGCGAATTATCATTGGGCTTCGATTTGCTGCCATTTGATTGGACTGAGACATCTCCGTTCGAGATCATCGAGTAAATCATGATGATGGCCAAATTATATAAAGCGGTTTATCTCATGATGTTGACCCTCCTCGCATGGATGGGGTTAACATTTTTATCGCCTAGCTACGCCCAAGAAGTTTCCTGCACAGGCGAATCAAGAATAACGGAGTCGTTTAGTAACGGCGCTGTTTGGGATTTTTGCTGGGAATCGAGAGTGCGTGAAAATCTCGTCTTGAGCGATGTTTACTACACTGCCCCCGATGCCGAACCCTTGCGCATTCTCAGCTCAGCAAGACTCAGTCAGCTACACGTTGCCTACGACGACAGTGATATTACTTATAACGATGTCACGCAGTATGGACTGGGTGGAGGTTACCTACTCCCTCTCGATGAACGGGATTGCCCTGAAGGGGTTTTACTGGATGTCAGAACCCGCCCGTCTCTATGCGTGTGGCGTCATAAGTCAACGCAAGGAATTCACACGGCGAATCGCCGAGAACACACAGAAAGTCTTAATCTTTACTCAGTATCTCAAGTAGGCGCCTACGCTTATATTCTCAGCTGGACGTTCCACGCAAACGGACGAATTGAACCGAGTATTGGTGCTACAGGCGCGTTGCAGCGAAGCTCTAATAACATCGATGAGCCCTATGGTCGTGTTCTGTCTTCCGATGAGGAAAAACAATGGCTCTCCCATACACACAATTATTATTGGCGATTGGATTTTGATCTGGGCGAGTCAGCGGTCGATGATCAATTCAGCCAAACGCAATATCAATTAACGGCATCAGGCAAACGTGTCCAACAAACGACAGTCTTTAATAGCGAACAAGCTTTACGTATAGATCCTGAAACACAAACATCGTGGTCAATAAAAGCCAATGCCGAAGAGAACGCACCCACGTATATTATTGAACCCATAAGAAACGGACATCGGTTTGAAAGGCGCGATGTTGAACCCTACTCCGATTACGACTTTTTCGTCACGGTCGCAGATGACTGCGAACGATTCGCCAGTCAGAATACGCGTTTCAATCCTGACTGCGAAAACAACGTATTGGAATTCGTTGATGGAGAAAATATTCAAGGGGAGGATATTGTGCTCTGGCACAGAGTGTCTTTTCACCATGTTCCCCGCGATGAAGATCAACGTCATATGCACACGCATTGGGATGGTTTTTTTCTTAAACCTAGAAATATTCTAAAGGCAACAGATTTAAGTAGTACTCCGGGCAACACTGCGCCGACCATTAATGCCGTTAGCAACAAGACCAACACCATTAATGATTCCGTGCATTCGCACATCATTGCAACAGATAGCGATGATGACATTATTAATTTAACGAGTAACGGCCTGCCGCCGGGCATCGAAATGAATAGCCAGGGTCATTTCTATGGGGCGCCGACCACGTCAGGAACCTATGCAGTCACTATTACTGCCATGGATGACATCAACGAGAGCGAAATACGTTTTAACTGGACGATCAATGCCAACGGCTCAGCACCACGTAAAGGTGGTCGTCTGCATTTATTGACGCTGCTACTCTTATTGCTTGTGCGCCTTGCCAGATTAAACAGCCGGCATCACTCGCACGGATACTTAACATCCAACACAGCGTAGTGAATTTGCGTGCCCTCCACTACAATCGACACCTCGTCATCTACCTGCTTTTTCAATAACGCGCGGGCCAGAGGCGAATCAATGCTGATAAATCGTTTGGCCGGATCTATTTCATCAGCACCAACAATACGAACGGTCATCACCTCGTCACCGTTTTCAAGATCAACTTCTGCACCGAAGAAAATACTGTCACTGTCCGCTCGCCTATCGATGACTGACAAGTCAGGGATTCTTTTTTGCAGATAGCGAATGCGTCTGTCAATCTCTCTGAGTTCTTTTTTTCGGTAGATATACTCTGCATTTTCGGACCGGTCGCCCTCAGCAGCGGCAGCGCTCAATGCTGCCGTGACCTCTTTGCGTCGAGACCACAATGCTTTTTCTTCGTCCTTTAAACGTTCAAAACCTTCCCGAGTGATATACGGCGATGATTTTGGCGTTGGTGGTCTGTATCTACTCATAGTGGGTAGAATGTTAGCTGAGGAGAGAGCATGAATGTAGTTAGATCGGCAAGTTTTAGTCGATGCGGAAAATATCGTTATCAATTGGTTCGTCAGTGGGATGACGGCAAAGGCTGCTGCGTGTTCATTGGGCTCAATCCCAGCACGGCTGATCACAGACAGGATGACCCCACCATTCGACGATGTATGGGCTTTGCAAGACGATGGGGTCATCAGAAAATGGTCATGATTAACCTTTTTGCCTATCGCACACCCCACCCGGCCGAGCTCAAACAGGCGCCACAACCGGAAGGCCAACAAAATCGACGAGTGCTTCGCCGCCACTGCCAATCCGAAAACAGAATAGTTGCTGCGTGGGGAGCACACGGGCTACTCAACAATCAGGCTGCCAGACTGGCCAACATTTGGTCGGATAACGCGCTGTACTGTTTTGGACTAACGGCTACTGGCCAACCGTTACATCCTCTTTATCAACGCACAGATGCCAAGCTAATACGGTTTAAATCGGCGCTCGAATAACAGAATTACTGCCAAACCCTAAACTTCATAGCCATTCAGGCCGATTAATACAGAGTACGTGTGATTGTCCGGGGTTACTTGTCATCAAGATCCCAGAACAGTCAGAGTCGTGGGAGCGATTTCACAGAATTCATGTGTTTGTTCGAACCAACTAACAGCCAACAGATTGATTCAATACTAAACGGTGAGTAGCAAAGCAACAAAATCAGGTCTATTCGGACTTTTCGGCCGCAAGGTCGACCCGAACGAACGTCAGCCTGGGCAGAAATTACCAGCGCCCAAGTTCGACGCGCCTGCCGAAATTAACAAACGCGCTATCAGTGGTGATCGCGTGGTTTGCGCTTGTTCGATGCAGTTACCTAAAGTCGATTCGTTTAATCAGCTGAAGATACATCGAAAAGGGTTTTTGATATTCAATGCCCGCGGCGGTGCCTTCTACATCGCGAACCAGTTTACAGAAGACAATATTCACGATCTTTTCGAACCGGGTGAACCCGGGATGCTGAAAAATTTCAAGTTGTACCCGAAGGGTGAACCGGAAATTTCTCTTGGGCAATTCAGCGCACGTTTTCTATACTTCACCGACACAAAGCCTTTTCGCGGAATGGTCATGCGGTTCGGAAAACTATCACCACGTCAGCTGGAACAATTTAACGAGCTGACTAATCGGTTGCCACGCGTTGGTCCGAGCGAACAGGCCTTTATAAATAAAACGCTAGCAAGGCGAAAAGAGTAAGTAACCCCCTGCACGTCCATGACATAACGTGAATAAAGGGTACGTAACATTACCATTTCCTTTCAATGATTATCTCCAATGCCTTTATGTTCGTTATTGGTCCGATAGTTGTAAGAGGGGTTACACGTTGACACGAAAGTAATCCGTAAATCTATGTTTCACAAACGCTTTGCCAAAATAGCTTTACTGGCAATTCCACTGACGTGGATAAGCGCGTGCGGCAGTCCCACAGGTTCGCTCATTAGCGACGATGTCAAAGAGATTCTTGATCCAGCTGAATTTGGTATCGGAACCACCGTTCCGGATACCGGTACCGAAACTCAGGATCTGATTGCACTGGTTACATCAGTATCCCCGACGATTACTATTCGCGGATCAAACATCAGCCTGCTGATTCATGGACAGAATCTGTCTGACGAACTGACGGTTCAATTAGACAACGACAATTCCGATTGTGAAGTAACAACGTTGCAAACCACGGGTGTTGATTCGTTTTACAGCAACCTTATCGAAGCCAGCTGTGCCACCAATTCGATCAGCGACAGAACCGTCACTGTATTGAATGCAAATGGTTTGGAAGTGCTAGGTTCGCCGTTGTCGGTTACTGCCACAACCATTCTTATTGGGAGTGTGCAAACACCCGCTCCCACCGAAAACGACGCAAGAGCTGCAGTTCCAGCAGCCAGCACAACGGAAACACCTGAGAGCGTAACGAACAACAACGATACGACGACTAGCGAACCGGCTGCAACACCGACTCCGACTGAAACGCAAACGCAAACGCAAACGCAAACGCAAACGCAAACGCAAACGCAAACGCA
>CAZCKD010000221.1:0-5842 GCA_964498925.1 uncultured Granulosicoccaceae bacterium | reverse complement strand
GAGCTCAAGGGTATTTTCTGTGTGAACCCATGGCGGCAACCACATTTCCGGACGTCGTCCTCAGCGCGTAATTTTCTAACGCTCGTCCTGAGCCCCGTCAGTATCGGCCCTCTTGCGCGGCGTTTACTCTCTGACGATGCCATCGAATGTGCCTGTCAGGTACCAGCTGCGTCATTCGTCATTGTTTAAGCTCCGATTTTAGAGCAGTTGACGTTGCTTGCTGCAGCTCAATCTCCATTTGAACAGGCACGGCAATGTCGTCTTCCCTCAGCCCTCGAAACGACACACCCAACAGACGTATGCCGGCTTTACGATTTGCCAAACCACGACTGGCATTGAATTGACGGCCCTTGCTATCTTCATTGCCCGCTTGCAGTGCACGATCTAGCAGAAACGGTAGAATTCTTTTAACAACAGCCCCGTCCAACCTTACTTTCAACTCGGTGTGGGCGCGCGTATAGGTTCTAAAGTCCGCAAACCGTACCTTGATCGTAACGGTTGTAGCGATCATCTGTTTTTCAACAAGATCCGCTAGCAATTCGTCCGACAGATTGTTAAGCACATCCAGCATTTCCGAGCGCGATTGCAGGTTTTCACCAAAGGTACGTTCTGATCCCAGGGATTTGCGGATACGGCTGGTTCGCACTGGTCTGTGATCAATCCCTCGAGCCACTTTGTAGTAGTAAGCACTGCTCTTTCCAAATTCACTGGCAAGCTCAGCCTCTGACCACTGCTTCAAATCAGCACCAGTGTAGATTCCGAGTGCGTTCATACGCGCTTCAGTGACTTTCCCGACCCCATGAACGCGCCCCACAGGCAATGTCGCAACAAACGCCTCCCCGTCCTTCGGCAATATGCAATAAATACCATCAGGCTTATCGTAATCTGATGCAATTTTTGCAAGAAACTTGTTGTAACTAATGCCTGCAGAGGCAACCAACTGGGTTCGTTGCCAAATAAGCGATTTAATTTCACGGGCCAATCGATAGGCAGAGCCTTTGAAGAGTGTATTTCTCGACACATCAAGGTAAGCCTCATCAAGCGAAAGCGGCTCAACAAGATCTGTGAACTCACTAAAAACACCCTGTATTAGTCGAGAAGCTTGCTTGTATTCTGCGAAGCGTGGTTTGACGAAAATGGCATCAGGGCACCGCCGAGCCGCTTCTGCACTTGGCATGGCAGATTTAACACCAAACGTACGAGCTTCATAACTACAGGCAGCAACAACACCACGTCCGTTTGGTCGCCCGCCAACGATAACCGGTTGCCCTTGCAACGACGGATTATCTCTTTGTTCGACGGAGGCATAAAATGCATCCATATCAACGTGAATAATCTTGCGTTGTACGGGTTTCGACTCGCTGATTTCCAAAGATTGCGTATCTTTATGTGTCGAAGTGAAAGACATTAGTTATGCGAACCGACTAATTGCTTTAGAATTGGAAACTCAAAAGCACTCTGCATCAAATTAAACGCACTTTTTCGTTGTGTCACGTTGAATTTGAACGCCATAGAGTTGTAGTGTCTAACAATACGCTGCCCTGTGCAGCACTTAATCTCGGAGCGACAACTGTGTCGAGCAACCCTGGAGTCGAATTGAAAGGTGGCATGTACACCTTTATGTCTCTCAAGCTCCACACTGCTGACATGGAAGTTATCGATGCTAAGTTAGCCGATAAGGTCCAACAAGCTCCGAGCTTTTTTAAAGACACGCCTGTTGTCATTGATCTGACTGTATTAGAAAAAGATGAAAACGAGATCAATGCCTCTTCTCTGTTAGAGTGCATTAAAAGACACAAACTTATTCCCATTGTTGCCAGTACCAGTGACAAAACTTCGCCGATGGCACAATCCATTGAATTACCACTCATCGATGGTGGTGTTGGTCGTTCTATAAAAGAAAAATCGGCAACAAAACCATCGGAGAACGCCTCAGAGTCATCGGACGAAACGGCCAGTTCAACCATTGATGTAACACCTGATGTTGATCTCTCACTGTCAAGAGAGATTGAATACGTTATCAAGACGCCTCTTCTTATCGATAAACCCGTAAGATCAGGTCAACAGGTGTACGCTAGGGATACAGATCTTATCGTCATGGGCCCAATCGGTCCTGGCGCAGAAGTAATTGCAGATAATAATATTCATATCTACGGCCCGCTAAGAGGTCGAGCGTTGTGTGGAGTATCAGGTAACACCTCGACACGTATATTTTGTCAGTCTTTAGAGGCAGAATTAGTGTCGGTTGCGGGCAACTATCGAATGCTCGAAACCATACCGGAAGAATTACGCGGCAAACCCGCACAGGTATGGCTTGATAAGGACAGGCTCAACATAGAGCCGCTTTGATTCAGATTTAATTTTGGGAGTGGGAGCTTGACCAAGACAATCGTCGTAACTTCTGGCAAGGGTGGAGTCGGCAAGACGACTACCAGTGCGTCTATCGCTACAGGACTAGCCAAACGCGGCCATAAAACCGTTGTCATCGATTTCGATGTCGGTTTGCGAAACCTTGATCTGATCATGGGTTGTGAGAGGCGTGTTGTTTACGATCTAGTCAACCTGGTCAATCAAGAGTCCAGTTTGCACCAGACGCTAATCAAGGATAAAAGAATAGACAACCTCTATATCCTGCCTGCTTCCCAGACTCGTGACAAAGACGCTCTGACCATCGAGGGTATTGCTCGTGTTATGCACAAGCTTAAAAAGAGCGATTTCGAATACATCATCTGTGATTCGCCTGCCGGCATAGAAAAGGGCGCAAAGATGGCTCTGTACTTTGCTGATGAGGCCATCGTCACGACCAACCCTGAGGTGTCATCGGTACGCGACTCAGACCGAATACTGGGCATACTGCAAAGTGAGTCCAAACGTTCAAAAATGAACGAAGATCCGGTTAAAGAGCACTTGCTGATCACGCGCTACAACCCATCACGGGTGCAAGACGGCCAGATGCTCAGTGTGGACGATATCGTTGATCTACTCGCTATTCCGTTATTAGGCATCATTCCGGAATCTCCTACTGTTCTCGATTGCTCGAATGCCGGTAAGCCGGTCATTCTTGACGATGAAAGTGCAGCAGGTCAGGCGTATTCCGATGCCATCGACCGCCTCCTCGGCGAATCCAAGCCACATCGCTTTATGGAAGCTCCTAAGAAAGGGCTTCTCTCGCGTTTATTCGGATAGATTCCTATGGGCTTCTTCAGATTCTTTCGATCCAATAAAGAAGACGCGTCGGCCAAGCTTGCCAAAGACCGCTTACAGGTACTTATTGCTCACGAGCGCACGGGTCGCGGAGGCCCGGACTACCTGCCGATGCTTAAGCAAGACATACTCGACGTCATCAAGAAGTATGTTGCAGTTGGTGACGATGCCCTGTCTGTCCAGCTCGAATCACAAGACGATTGTGACGTTCTCGAGCTGAACATCACTCTGCCGGAGGAAGCAGGGCAACCCAATCAGCCATCGGCTGAAGCTCGACGTCGGGCTATGGAACGACGACAAGGTATAAAAGTCACCTAGTCTGCCGCCTGTCCTAAAAATACCCACTGCGAGCACTTTGGCTGCTCGCAGAATTTTTTCCTAAGTCCGCGTCCAGCGATGGACGTCAAACGCGACTGCATCAATCGGTACAGACAAGCGACGGCGCCTTTGGCAAGTCAATGCTAAACAGCCTTTTAAGCTAAGCGCAGTGAGTACACCTCGTTAGCTCTATCCAGCCATTAAAAGCCGCCCGTCTTTATTACTATCTATCCGTCGTGTTTGAACTGCTGGCCGTCATTTAGCAATTGCAGACGAAATACTTAATGTCAACGGTTCATAGATTTTTTAACGCTTATTCAGAAGCATAATCCGGCACCAGTAAAAGTGCCCAACAGGTTTTTTTCAGTAAAAAACCAACAATTTCATTCCGAGCAGCGTTTTTTTTACAAAAAATTTTTTCGAATTATTTTTTAAAAAACGACAAAATCTGCTTTAACTTGCCGATTTAAGCCTTTTAAAAGGGTTATTCGCACACCCCAGCCAAAGGAATGACACGGCTACAACAAAAATTGTTGCAAAAAAACCACGCGAAGCAATTTCTCGGTTATTATCGAGTTTCCAGCTAGCGAACTGTTGTATCTGTTCTACACTTCAGTTCGTGTGGCGCCGCTGGTTTTGTCACTGTCTTGCAAAAACGCAATTGGTTGTTGCATTATTCAGACACGCTGACTAAAGTTGCATCGCTGAATCACATTTTTTTGTACTACTACATAGCTTTTACAGCATATATCTGATTGGAGAAAACTATATGAAATTCACTAAGACAGCAGTCGCGTTAGCAATCGCAGGTATGGCTGCAGCACCTATGATTGCTTCTGCGGACACTACTCTCTCTGGCGCAGTTCAGCTGCGTATCAACGGCAACGACGGCGACAACGGTGACGCTCGAATCTCTGTTGGTGACGTACTAGTTGGTGTTTCTACAAGCCACGAGCTAAACAGCGGCCTGACAGGCTACGGTAGCCTGCGTATCGATTTGGACAGACTGTCAAATGCCGGAACTGTTGTAGTCTCCGTACCTCCCGGTACAGATCCAGACGGTGGAACTGCTGCTTCAGAAGATGAAGAGTTCCGTATCGGTTCTGCTGGTACAGCTGACTCAGTATTCGTTGGTATCAAAGGCGCTTTCGGCGACATCCGTATCGGTGAAGTTCCAAACGCTGTAGAAATGGGTCAGCTCGCTGCTGATATCCATGACGTAGCGGGCGAAGTCAACGGCGGCATCAGCTACACAGGTGGCTTCGGACCGGCAACAATTCTTGCTCAGTTCTCACCAGAGCTAAACTCTGACGTGGTCGGTGTCGGTATCAAATTCGCATTGGGTGGATTCAACTTCGGTATCGGTGGTGAGAATCGTGGCGACGACAGCAGTGTCGCAGCTGGCGTATCTTTCTCGTTCTCTGGAGCTTCTATTGCTGCTCAGACATGGACTAAAGAAGATGACACTAACGTAGCAGTCAAAGTTGGCTACGGCTTCGGCGGCGTTTCTGCAGGCCTGACTTTCAGTACTCTTGATGCTGACGGTGTTGACTCAGAAGCAGTTCGTCTTGACCTGGGCTACGGCTTAGGCGGCGGAATGGACATCAGTGCTCGTGTTGATTCAGTTAGCGGCGACACAATTGCAGATGCTTCTTCTTGGAGAATCCAGCTCAGCAAAACTTTCTAAGATCGTCTTAACTTAGATCGAAAAAAAGCCCTTCTTTCGAAGGGCTTTTTTTTGCGTAAAATTTAGTTAGAAAAGTTACAGCGCATTCCAGCATGCATGCTGGGGAAGCAAACTGTTTATATTGGAAGAGCCTTCCTGGATCTCCCCTCTCCTTCCTTCCCCAACAAAATGAATGTGTACCTTGGTTGGTAATCAGATCACTCCAAGCTCAGGAAATCCTAGCGCAAGGCAAGACGGTGCTGAAATAAGCTAAAGCGAAATACCGAAGAAACGGTTAAACGAAAAAGCAACTTAGCAAAGGGATGAACTTGCTCTCGTAGTTTATGCCCAGCTCACAACGACTGCGTTTAAAGGCTAATTAGTTGACTTGACTTAAGCTGCTTTGCCTTAAGCATGAGGGGCTTCGGAATGGGAATCAAAGTACGTCCGCACCTATAAGAATTCAAGTTCCTTAATACTCAACGGATTCTAATTAGCAGCAGTTAGTCTGCGCTGTCTGCTCTAACATTTTGTTAGCGTTAATCAACCTAGCGGCCAATAGCTGCATCATCTTTTTAGCAACCTCAGGGTTGCCTGTTAGCGTTTCAAGAAAGAGATCACTATCGATCTCAATAACTTCGCTGGCGGTTTCCG
>CAZCKD010000220.1:0-5867 GCA_964498925.1 uncultured Granulosicoccaceae bacterium | reverse complement strand
CGTAAGGCATCCTCTGCTACATCCCGAAGCTCATTAGCGAGCATCAGCATGTCATCAGGGATAGGCGCATCAAACGTCATCAGTTCATCGCTACCGGGGTGAACGAGTTCCAACTGATGGGCATGTAACGCCTGCCGCTTAAATTCTGCCACTGCGGGCACATCTGCAACAATTCGAGGCAAAACGGCCAGACGACGCCCATACACAGGATCACCAATCAGCGCATGACCGATATGTGTCATATGTACTCTGATCTGATGTGTCCTGCCGGTTTCCAATTTGACCGAGACTTGCGCACAACCCAAGAACCGCTCTTCACATTCAAAATGCGTAATAGCCTCTTTGCCGTGCTCGTTAACAGCCATGCGTTTGCGATCCCTCGGGTGTCGGCCAATCGGTGCGTTGACCGTGCCATTGATAGGAACATCACCCACCACAATGGCGGTATATCGCCGACCCATCTCGCGCGCTTGTAGCTGTCGAACCAGATGTGTGTGAGATTCGAGCGTTCGCGCAACCACACACAGACCCGAGGTTTCTTTGTCCAAACGATGAACGATACCGGCTCTGGGCACCGCATAAAGCGACTCGTGCCTGTGAAGCAAACCGTTCATCAGCGTCCCCTGGCGGTTGCCCGGAGCGGGGTGCATCACTAGACCTGCCGGTTTGTTGATAACCAGAATATGTTCATCTTCGAAGACGATGGGTAGCTCTATTGCTTCGGCTTTAACGCTGGACAGAGGATGCCCTTCCGCATCGGCCAGGGTTTCGGCGAGTAAGTCCGGAGGAAGTTGCAAGGACAGCAGCTCTCCGCCCAACACCTTATTTTTCTTCTTACCGACCTCGCCGTTGATCGTGAGGTACCCGTCAGCCAACCAGCTTTGAAGACGACCGCGAGAATATTGCGGAAAGAGCAATGCCGCGACTGCGTCCAGACGCTTTCCGGCCCACTCCGGCTCAACCTGGAACTCAGTGGGTGCGTCAGCCCCTTCGGTTTCAGTCTTTTGTCCGGAATCACCGGTGTCTTGAGTCAAAAGTGTTCTCTCTATTAATCTGGTGGCTCGTCAATCAGGGGATTTTGTGAGAAATACTTCCATATTGACAGGTTCAGCAAGTCGGCGACTACGCCGAGCCTGCGCTATACTTTTTCAATGATACTTAAGTTCTTACGCATTCTAACGATCGCCGGCGCCGGATTCGGCCTGACCGGCGGATTTCTGGCGGGCTGCGCCGCACAGGAAGCAAAGCCTGTTGGCGCTGGATCCGCTGAGCAACTGTACAACACAGCCAAGCGGGCATTGAATCAGGGCGACTTCCTGACGGCTATCAGCGTTTTTGAAACGCTTGGAGCTCGCTACCCATTCGGCAACTATACGCAACAAGCGCAACTGGATGTCGCCTACGCCTATCTTCGGCAGGACGAATTCGACAGTGCCATCAATGCCGCGAATCGGTTTATCAAGCTTTACCCTCGAAGCGATAACATTGACTACGCGTACTACATCAAAGGGGTTAGTCATTTCTCCCGTGGCGGTTCTGCGATGGAAAGAATTTTCCCGCGCGATTTGGCTAAAGTTAATCAGAAATGGCTGAGTTCAGCCTTTGCAGAATTTGACACCCTAGTGAGACGTTTTCCCCAAAGCGAATACTCACCCGACTCGCTCGAGCGCATGGCCTACTTAAGAAATGAAATGGCGCGCCATGAACTCATAACGGCTCGCTTCTATTTCGAACGCGGGGCTATGGTCGCCGTCGTCAACCGGATCAACTACCTGTTGGAACACTTCGATGGATCGGTTCATGTCCCTGATGCGCTTGCGCTAATGGCAGACGCCTATCAGTCGCTGGGACAAGAAGATCGATACGCTGACACCTTGCGCGTACTACAGGCGACCGAACCGGATCACCCTGCGGCTAAGAGTTAGATTGCGTCATAGCGCGAACACCCTACCATCGGACCTTCTATTTTCACGACTCAGCCATTGATTGTTCGATTTCGTAGGCGGATAACAAATAATAATTTCTACCTGCGGCATTGATTTCCTTTACAGCCATGGCTCTTAACGCCGAAACCTTCAATAATTGGCCAGCAATAGATTGTTCATCAGCAGCTATTAAATGATCAGCCAATTCGAGCGCCCACTGATAATCACCGCTGCTGGCCGCTTCCTGCGCAGACAACAATAATTTATCCACACCACCTGCTAGCCTGATGGTCCTCTCAGCGATCTGTTTAGGAGACAGTTTGTCCAAGTTTGTCGGATTACCATCGAACCAGCCAAGCGTTCCAGCAAAATACGCACGCACTGACCAGGATACTTTTCCGTAAAACTCTTTTAAATAAGGTTTAGCAGCCAGTTCACTTGGAAGACTCACGGTATGGGCAAGTTCGTCAGGTCCGAGTTGCTTGTTCATACCTGCTACGGTTTCTGCCACCACATGTTTTATAGCGTCCCGGTAATCAATGAGCATTTCTCGAACATCCGAGGCATTGCGTACCGGCATCGTGTGTCCCGGCGCTAACACGTCTGCATTAAACTCAAGCAGCAAATCCAAGGTATCAGCCCAGGTGTTGAAGTCACGATAAGGTGTGCCACGAATGGCGTACAAATTAGGAAAGGATGAATAGAAGTTATCGCCACAGAACAAGATGCGCTCGGCAGCAAACCATACAACGATATGATCCGGCGTTTCACCTGGCGCTTTGATTAATTCTAATGCTAATCCACATCGATTGAATTCGCTACGGAAATCAGTGACAGATACGGTGGGTTCCAAGAAGCCAGCCCCGATACCTTCCATCGGTCTGTCGCCGGGTCCGATACCTATGCTGACGCGCTCATCGGGATATGCCAGCGAGATGCCAAACTGACGCTTGGTTCTTGCTAGTAGTGCTTGTTCAGGCACAGGGTGCACGCTACTCACTGCGACTAGATCGGATTCAAAGTTATCGCTAGCGATAATTTCTGGGTTTCCACCTTCGGCAAATACGCTGGCCCCACTGATATGGTCTCTATGCGAGTGCGTATATACGATACTCCTAATGGGCTTATCCGTGATTTTTCTGAATTCTTCTTTTATGTTCTCCGCGGCTTTGGTCGTCTCTGTAGTATCAATGATGACTAACCCATCGTCACCCACAAGCATATAAACATTTGATGCAGCGAAACCGATGGCACCAAAAACATTAGGCGAAAGCTCAATAATTTGTTTTTGAAACTGTTTGCTTTGAGCGGTCAACTCGGGATTGGAATTCATAGTTTAAGCGGACGCCCTAGGTGAATTATCGCACCAGTAAACACTACATTCGAATCTCGAATCAAGCCTGATGGACAGCATATCAACGGTCGGTCAGATAAATATTTAATTGGACATGCCGAACAGTCTGAATCTTTAACTAAATTAGACAGATAGGTTTAATTTTACAGTGGATTGACTCGCCTTTTTTTAATCCGACTCTCACGATCACGCACCACGATTTAATGGTCTGATAATTGCGTTTACTGATGTAACCATAACACTTGCGGCCGATTGTGAATTTACCTCCCGCCCCCAAACGCACAAGCTCACCCAGAATTACAGCGCATGCGCCGGACTGGTCTGCATTAAGGCTGTTTAATCAGTATCGCTTGATTCTCTTACTCGCTTTGGCAGCGATATATTATCTGGCCGAAGATCAGCGCACTCTGGGCTCAAGAGATGGCGTGCTATTCGAGATCTTCCATCTCGGTTATCTGGTGACGACCCTCGGATTCATCTACCTGATTCGGCGACAGAAACCCAGCGTCACGACTCAATTCTATATACAGAATTATTTGGACATAATTCTCATTAGCGGACTCATGTACGCCAGTGGCGGTGTTGATAGCGGTCTCGGCCCCCTACTTCTGATCAACCTGGCTTTGCTCAGTCAGCTGGCCAGAGTAAGGCATGCACTCCTGTTCGCAGCTATTTCCAGTATGATCGTTATCGGAGAGGAACTGCTGGCCAGACTTATCGAAGGGCCTGCCGGAATTAATTTTGAAGCCAGCGCCGTATTGGGTGCTCTTCTCTTTGCAACGGCCTGGATTATGAGCGTGCCCGTTCGCAAACTGATGAACCGGCAACTCGTTAAGTCTTCAAGATCTCGTGTGGTGCTCGATGTAGAAGAACTCGCACAGCTCAATGAAAAAATTATCACGGAGCTTGATTCCGGCGTCATCGTTGTCGATGCTCACAACAATGTGCAACTCATGAATGACACCGCCAGAACACTATTGGCAGCGGAGTTCATTCCCATGCCGGTAAACCTGAAAACAGTATCTCCAGAGCTTGTTCAAAGCCTAAACGACTTTGCACGATCAGCCGGTCAGGAAAGCAAGCCTTTTGATCTGGCGTCGACTCGTCAAACACTGCTACCTCAGTTCACTGAACTGACAGAGGGCGGCATGATGATAAAACTGGATGACCATGCTCAGATAAGGAGTCAGTATCAGCAACTAAAATTGGCATCGCTAGGAAAATTATCCGCCAGTATTGCGCATGAAATTAGAAACCCTTTGGGCGCAATTTCTCACGCTGTTCAGCTGGTGCAGGAATCAGACACGCTTGATGAAAAAGACGCAGAGCTTCTCTCGATAGCAAACCACCACACACAACGCATCAATAAAATTATTGAAGATATATTGCAACTGTCCAATCGCAAACAGATTAGCCGGGAAATCGTTGCTGTAGACAACATCGTTCAGGATTTCGCGACACGTTTTCGTGAGGAGAACAAGCTGGATAGTTCGCAGCTTGTCGTTACAACCGAACAATCACTCGCGGTAGTTGATCCGATTCATCTCGATCAAGTACTTTGGAACTTATGTACGAATGCACGTGTTCACAATACATTAGATCAGTTGAGCATGGTCGTGCATTGCTGGCAGCCTAACAACGGCACAACCGTAATTGATGTGACTGACAATGGAAAAGGCATCTCAGATATCGAGGCCGAAAATTTATTTGATCCCTTCTACTCTACCCATCACGCTGGCACCGGACTTGGGCTTTACATCATCAGAGAACTTTGCGAACTCAACAAAGCGACCGTAGAGTGTATCCCGAGCATTAAAGGTGCGCATTTTAGGGTGACACTAACCTCAACGCTGGACATGGCAGCCTGAATATGCCAAAGGCTCTGGTCGTTGACGATGAGGCAGATATTCGTAATCTCATTGCGCTATCACTAGACCGCATTGGCATCGCGACGCAGACGGCAGCGAACTTAGAAGACGCAAGAGCTCTCGTCACCAACGAGAATTTCGATGTCTGCTTAACGGATATGCGCTTACCGGATGGTGACGGGCTCGATTTAGTTAAGTTCGTTCAACGTATAAAGCCTGAATTACCCATCGCTGTTATCACCGCGCACGGTTCTGTGGATTCTGCGGTAGGTGCAATGAAAAGCGGCGCATTCGACTTTGTATCTAAGCCCATTGATCTGAAACTCCTAAGAACTATGGTTACAGATGCCATTAAGCGGACGCATGTGAATGGAGTCGGAGATTCGGAGCAGCTACTACCTAACGAGAACGATAGCAATAAGCATTCGAGCGCCCCTACCCTTGAGACATTGTCTGGAAGAAACAACGACAGTGAAGCCAACTTAATAAAGAACAGCGCAGCAAGGCTTGTAGGATCATCCCAAAAAATCCAGAATCTACGGAAACTGATCGGTAAGGCGACACGAACACAAGCTGCAGTTTGTATAACGGGCGAACCCGGAACAGGAAAAGAACGTATTGCCCGATGGATTCACGAAAACGGACCTCGTGCGGACAAACCGTTTGTGACGGTGGACTGCAGCGCGATTGTTCAAGAGACAATCGATGAGGAATTTTCCG
>CAZCKD010000219.1:0-5890 GCA_964498925.1 uncultured Granulosicoccaceae bacterium | reverse complement strand
ATCTATCTATCTATCTATCTATCTATCTATCTGATCTTCTTATTGCTACCTGAACATCCGTTTGTAAAAACTCTAGCGGCATATCATGAGTAATAGGTTTACGACGAAATCAGGTTTATTTTCTAAAACGTCTTTTTGAGCCTTTTTTAAAGCCTTTAGATACGTTTTTCTTCGTTTTCGTCTTCTCTCTTGCCCATGAGTTTCGATAAGCCACCACATAATGTGCATCATAAGAAGCACATCAAGAGCTTTGCTGTTTTGGGAGAAGTCGTAGCGACTGCTAGTTAGTATTTGTGACCATAGATTTTTTGCAAATTCTATAGACGGTGAATCATGAAGCTGTAATAAAGACCCCATGAGAAGAAACTCATCGTGCATTGGTAGATAAACCCGACCAAACTGCTCAAAGTCGATAATTCCTGCGCTATCACTACGAAATAACAGATTGTTGACGGAGAAATCTCCGTGCTGAGGAAAACAAACTGTTGATGTGTACTCCGCTAACGCATCGAGACAATGTTCGAAAACCAGACTGTTATCTACTAACTTTGAATCACCCATGGCGATGGCCTGCAGGTGAAGATTCCGAAAGTGATTCTGTAAATTAATGTCTTTATTCCATTCGGTGTGGGAATAAGTTGTGTTATGAAAGTCGACTAGAGCGCTGATAGATTGTTTTAATATTTTGTTCCAGGGAAGGTCTTTTCCCATACGCTGTCTTAATGTAAACCAAGGAACGCCAGCAACGCCGCGTTGTACAAGATAGCTCTGGTCTTTTTGATCACAGAGAATCGCCAACGGTTCAGGAATTCTACCGGGCAGAGCGTGATGGAGTTGCTCGGTATAATCTTTAACTATCGAAAGGTTCTTTGTAGTACCGGGTTGAAGTACAAATTTGGGTGTTTTGGAATCATCTGAGAAAACAAGATATTTTTGCTCTGCGGTGCGCAGACACAAAACACTTGGATTATCTCCAAGTTCTTTGCGCAAAGCAGCCGGAAAAATATCGATCAGACCGATCATTATCTTGTTCCGACCACCGCGATAACATCGATAGTGGGCGAACCCCAACTAAGAGCCTTAAAAATTCTATTGAGAATCCGCTTAGGCGTTGTGACCGTTTCGTTTATCAAATATGTCTCAGCATAATTTGCTGCGATGGAATTTGTCTGATAAGCCAGTGATACATTTTCCAGAGTAGGGTAAAGCGCGTATTTGCCGATTTCCGCAAAATTAGATTTACGTAGAAGTCGTTCGCAATTATTGACAATTCTGTGTCTTAAAAATAGGTTGCGTAGTTTTACCAGCTTGCTGCAGTTAGAGTCGTTAATGACCACCACCAAGTATTTTGACAAGGCTGGAATAGCATCGATATGCTGACTTAGCAGATCATGATTTCTAGCTGTAGAAGAATCTACAGTGATAAATTCCGGTTTGCTTTGGTCAGGTCCTTCCGTGCTGAAGAACATATCTAGAATATCTGATTCAATCTGAGTCACTGAATCCATTCGATGACCTACGGCTTCGGAGGCTATGTCCGGGCTTTCCATTTGCATCCTTATTCTGAAAAGATATTTGGCTAATTTAAAATTTGGAATTAACTTGTGCTTGCATACGACAAAGAGATCTGTAAAGAGAAAAATCTCTGTCTACTAATAGCAGGGCGATAGTTTGCGCTAAATAAAACGGGTGGTCCTTTAATAAACTAATAAACAATGAAAACTATCTGAGGTAATCATGATTATGTTGTTTTTGAACGACTGAATCTATCGAATTTTGTTAACTGATTGGACCTAAGTCTAGTGCCAATTCATGTTTCGATTTTGTTCTATTCGATAAGGTAGTCATCCAATAAATTTGTAGGAGACCACTCAGCGCGAAGAGCACATCGTTTCACGTAGAAAACGAGGACATATATCATTTAAGCTAACTAAGCATAAGGTTAGTTGTTAGGTCGCTAAATGCTGTTTAATTCACAGAATTTGCACTATCAACTTAGAGGATATTGACTGTGCTTACGTTCAACTAAATGTGCTTTTGAGTTGTTTTGATACTAACAATCGATTCGCAATCGTGACCCGCGATTTGTCAGAATAAAGACTCTATCCACGGTTACCAGTCCATTCTGGTCTGCGATGACCGTACCCGTCTGGAGCAGCTGGTTATTGGATACACGACTTACCGACCAACTGCATTGTTCATTCGGTCCGACGTCAAATTGTTGTGTGTTTCGGGGGGTGATGCTTGCGGTCTGTTGAGCGTCTAACGATCGAAGACTAATCTGATATTGGTTTGGTGTGTCCACAATATTTCTATCGAACGCATTAGCAGGCGTTGACCATTCTATATTAATGTTGTAACGGCTATCGTTTGTGGCACCAGGGTTAATTGATGAAGAACCGGTGGCATTGGTTATCGACGGAAAACTCAGAGAGTTTGGATATTTCCAAGGTGCGTTGTCAGAAAAACCTAACCCAAACATACTTGTCACAACAGCACCGAATGCTTGCCAGGAATGTCCGACATTTTCATACGCGTTCGCTGAGAATCCGACCTTTGCTTCAGTTAATATGCGCGAAAGAGGCTGCCCCTGTGTATTCCAATCTATGGTGCCATCGGCCTTACCATGATCCACCATTAGATAAGAAAATGAATCTCCACTTCTTCGTATTAGTTGTTCGAAGTGGTTCATCCAGTTCCACACCCTTGTTGGTGAACGCCCATTAATGTCGTAGTCGCTGATACTGCCACTGTCCGGGCCGGCGTTAACGATTGGAAGGTTATTAGCTCTCTCTCCCCATACCTGAGCAAAGTCACGCTGAAACAGAGGGCTGGTGGAATAATTTGTCATCGGTTGGCTCGCATATATCCCAGCGAAGACGTCGGGGTAACGCATACCCAAGGCTAATGCGCCAGATGCCCCCATAGAATTGCCAATGACATGGATAAGTTCCGGGTTAACATTGATACCGTTGTTATTGACAACCTCGCGTACTGCTGCAAGGACCCGTTGTTCGGTGAAATTCTCGATAACGCCGGTAGCGGGAATACTGCCGTTAGTCTCGTAATTGTGGTCGGCAGCAAAACCGTACCACCAGGTATGGGTTGTGTTCTGTGCTGAACCGAGATCACTGGGTACGACCTTTATAAATTCCCAGTCATATTCAGTTTGAGGCAAAAGCTGATAACCGCTACCGTAGGCATGTAAATACAGCTGTAAAGGATATTGTCGCGACGGATCGTAGTTGTGGGGCAGTGTTACGACGTAGCTATAGGCATACCCATTAAACGTTGGATTCCAATTGCTGTAGTCCATGTACTGTGTATAGATTCTTCCTTTACCCTCGTTAATGGAACTCGTGAGTATAGGAATAGGGGTCGCTGAAGCTTCCTGGACAGGGCTGGCAAGGCTATTTACACCCGGCACAATACGCGTATTTTCCAAACCGTTAACGATTGACGTGACTGCATAGTAGGCTTGGGCTTGTTCGCCCTCAGGAATGGTGTAAACGAACAATCCGGTGTCACTGGATAGTGGTGCAGATAAATCTTCAATCACAAAATTTGCGGGTACATCGGCGGTCGCGTATCTATTCACAGACGTATCAGGACCGAGGGATCCCCACCGCCTGTTTAAAAGAGTCGCTGACGGAAGTGTATTAGTGGTGATAGGTTGAGAATGTCTATAGATGTTGTATCTTGCGGTTTGACTCGTTTCGGGCCAGGTTAAAAAAGTTTGACCACTGCGGTGCCTGGCATTGAGCTGGGATACAACGTCTGCCTCCTCAGCAATAAATGGTGTTGATGGAATCAGTGGTGCATCATTAGCAGGTATGTTTGAATTGCTATTGGAGTTACCAATGGTGGCGTTATCAGCGACACTGACACTTGCGTCGCAGCCGCTCGAAAGCGCGCTAAAGACGAGCACCGGGATGATCAATGACACTCTAAGATTCAAAATTAAAACCCTTCTTATGAATAGCTCGTCGCTACCGCTCAATTATATCGTTCTTAGGATGAACTAAGACTTAGTCGCCTATGGTCGTTCTATAGAAAATTGTTAAAAAAGATGAAAAGGCAAGGCTTAAGTCTATTGCGCATAATACTGATGAGTACAGATCGGAACCCACGCCAAAAGTTCTTTGCAGCCTACAGTATTTGCTCTGATGCTTTCGTGAATTAGACGCAGAAAGGCTCATAATAAATGGGCCTTTGCAGCAAGATCTGAATAGGCCGCGGTGTCGCTGCCAGTAAAGAAAAACAAATCGCAGTAGACAGGCACAAAAAGTCACAAACTATCGAACACATCACAATAATAAATGTATCTCACAGTGACGTTTTCCCTGTTTGCAACGGAATCAAAACAAAGTGTGGGCCGTGCGCTGTATTCTTCGCTCAACTATCCCTGAAGGCTTGTCCTGTTGATAAACATCTCCATTATTATTCCGGTCAAAGATGAGTCTCAAAATCTGAGTCTTTGTCTGCAATCGATTCGGGATGCGGCGATTTCTGAGATTACCTACGAAATTCTTGTCATCGATAACGGCTCGACTGATGACTCTGTGGATGTTGCAAAGCGTTTTGGTGCCTCGGTACACATTGTTCCCGATATAACGGTCGCAGGGTTGCGGAATTTCGGAGCAGAGCGTGCTGAAGGGGGCATTTTGGCTTTTATCGATGCAGACTGCACCGTTGAGCCGGATTGGTTTGATGCATTGACGCACTATGTCAATGATAAGTCCATCCAGGTATTTGGCAGCCCACCGGGAATTCCAAAGTCTTCATCCTGGGTTCAGAACTGTTGGTATCAAATTCGACGAAAGGACAGTGCCGAGCAGCCCGTTGTGAGCGTCGATTGGCTGGAATCAATGAATTTGTTTGTTCGGCAGGATGCGTTCGCTTCATCGGGCGGCTTTGATGTGTCGTTGGTCACCTGCGAAGACTATGACCTTTGTATGCGTCTTAGTGAGTTTGGAGACATCATATCGGACTCGCGCATACGGGCGATACATCACGGTGAGGCAAGAACGATAAAACGTTTTTACCAAAAAGAACGGTGGCGAGGCGTTAGTAATATTGCAGGATTTCGGCAGCATGACTATGCCTTATCTGAACTGCCAAGCCTTTTGTTTCCGTTAATCCAAATAGTTGCGATGTTTATAGCTGTCGTTTTGCTGTTCTTATGGCTAGTGGGAGCGGTTCCTGTGTGGTATGCGATAGCGTTCATAGCCGCCTGGCAGATTCCTCTGCTGATCATGGCGTTCAAAAAAAGCGATAAGCATGATGTCTTGAGAAAAACCGGTGGAATCTGGCTTTTGCTCAATATCTATATGACCGCCAGAGGGCAGTCACTTTTCAAAGGTGCAGCCTGGAAATAGGCATGATCAATAGTTCTGATTGTTAACGGTGATAATCTCTCGTCGATTATCCAATAGGAATATGTCACTCAGCGATTTCGTTAGCTTGTTTTAAATGGGAGTAAGGGGCAAAAGCCTTAGTGCACTATTGACCCTGCTTCCTTAGCGTTTCGTTGATTTTTAGCGAATAGCTGAGTCAATGTAGCGAAGAGGCAAAGGCACATAAATAAATATGGGCCAATGAAATATCTCATGAACAAAGCTGGAAATAGGACGTAGTGTAAAACGACGTACGCACAGCAAATGACACAAATGAAAAGTAACGATTTTCGTTGATCATATGATGCCAAGTGTTTCTCCGCATTGGCTCTAAGTGCCAACCATGCGTGGATGCCAAGGCAGAATCCTGCTGAGGCAAAGCTCAACCAAACCCATTTGCTTGTCCAGCCGCTGTAAGAAAAAAGAAAACCTAGATAGTCCGCTAAATCAAATGTTCTATTGAGCGAGTATTCGGCAGGATGAGTTGCCTGCAT
>CAZCKD010000218.1:0-5949 GCA_964498925.1 uncultured Granulosicoccaceae bacterium | reverse complement strand
AATTAGTGTAAGGGCGCATATCGACAATGGCGCCTTTGGGATCGTTGAGCAGCATGATGCCCATGAAGACCCACTGGAAGATAAGGGCTAGAGCAATTGCTCCTAAGATCATGGCAACCCAGTTGCGAACCCCGAATGTGTAAAGCATGGCCATCAACGTCACAGCAACAGCGAGGAAGTAGCCAAAACCCCAGAACGTGATGACAAATAGGACGCCGCAGGCGACAACCAGAAAGATTCGTTTTCCGTCGCTTTCAAGAAAACCATAGCCTTCACTTAGGTCACCGGCTTTTCCGCGGAATGCTCGTAAGATAAGCCAAAGCCCGCCAAGTACGAGAGATACCGCGAGAATCATTGGCAATGTGCGAGGACCGACTGACTCTCGCGTGGTGGCGATAGTGAACGCCTGAAAAATAAAAAATACACCGACTAAGAGTACGACCGCACCAACGCAGTACTCTATTTTAATTTTGTATTCCTGATTGCCCATGTGTCGTTACCTAAAGATCGATCAAACCCCGGTGATCGATCCGACACCGGACGCAAAAAGAGGCAGACCCTAGGGCCTGCCTCTGGCGTAAATCACAAATTATTGGTTTGCGATGATTTCAGCTACAACTGGGCCCATGACTTCAAACATTGTGTCCTGAGCAGCTGTTGCTGTTGCAGAATCAGTGTAGAAAGCAGCCAGGTCGTTGCCTTTCATGTAACGCTGGTATCCAGAGATGCCGGCAATGTGCTCGATAGCAGCGCCAACGTCAGCTTTGACTTCATCGGAAATGCCGTTAGCACCGAATAGGCACATCAGACCAGTGAAGTCGATACCTGCAGTTCCTTGCTCACCAAATGTAGCTAGATCAGGAGCCATTGGATCGCGTTCTGCGCCAGCAGAAGCCAGAGCACGGATGTCAGCTTCGAAGCCTACAACAGTGTTTACACCGCCGAATACTGCGTCAACAGATTGTGAAACCAATGCTGCACGAGCTTTTGAACCACCTTTGAAAGGAACTTTCTTGTGCGGGATGCCGTGTGCATCGAAGAACACGTGACCGATTGTCGCGTGCATAGTCGCTGCGCCTGAAGTACCCCAAGTGATTTCTTCACCTGATTCTTTAGCGTTTGCAATGTACTCTTCCAACGTTGTAGCAGAGTTGGATGTGTGAACCTGCAATGACGTTACCAGCTGTGAAGCACAACCTAGGTTAACGAAATCGTCAGGGATGTGGTAAGGACGCTCGTCGCCCTTGGCCAATTCACCAGCGATGAAAGTACCGATGTTGATCATATACAGTGTATGACCATCAGTGTCTTCACCCAGAACTTCTTTAGCTGCTTTCTGGCCAGATGCACCAGGAAGGTTCACGATGTACGCAGGCAGACCATTCATTGATGGAGCTTCATGCATGTAAGAAGCGAAGCCACGTGCTGTTGTATCAGTACCACCGCCAGCTGAAAAGCCAACCATGATTTTGACAGGTTTTTCAGGGTAGTCAGCTAGTGCCGCTGTACTCATGACCATTGCAGAAGCTGCTAGGCCAGTAGCAATTTTTTTAGTAAAACTCATTAGTTTCCTCCAAAGAAAGTGCACTTGTGACGCATAGCGCTAAGTGCTTGAACGGCAATTGTAAACTCGATATGGTTACGGCGTAAACAAGTATTCAACCCGAATTCACCCCTTATTCAATACTTTGCCACCTATTTTGCGCAACTTCGGAGAAAACGAGACTCAATGTCGAACACGCACCCTTTTGAGGCACTTTTGGTCGTTGATTTCACCCATGTGTTAGCCGGTCCCGCGTGTTCTTATTATCTCGGGTTGCTCGGTGCAGACGTGATAAAGGTCGAATCTGTGACAAAAGGGGACGCGATACGCCACAGAGGCGGTACTGATGAAGCTGGGGCAAAATTGGGGATGAGCACCTCCTATTTAACGCAAGGGGCAGGGAAACGATCCCTTTCCTTAGATTTAGAGAGGGGTGATGATCTAGATCTATTCCACAAACTGTTAGAACGGGCAGACGTTCTCGTTGAAAATCACGTTCCCAGCAGAATGCGACACCTACAACTGGATGAAAAAAGCCTAGCTGATCGCCATCCACATTTAATTCACTGTGCAATGACTGGCTACGGGAGAGGTGGGCCACAAGAAAACACCGCCGCTTATGATGTCAATATTCAGGCAGCATGCGGGCTCATGGAGGCCACGGGTACCCAAGAGAGTGGGCCGATTCGAACCGGTGCTCCGGTGCTGGATTACGGAACGGCGATGGCGGCGAGTTTTGCCATTTCAGCGGCGCTCTATGAACGTAAGTCCAGCGGAAAAGGAAACTTCATTGATGTGTCGATGCTGGAAACCGGTTTGTCATTGATGAGTTCAACAGTCACCGATTACCTCAAGACCGGCAATGCTCCGGCCCGTCGCGGTAATCTTGCGAATAGCCGATCACCGGGTGCAGGGAGTTTTCCCTGTAAGGACGGAGTGATGTCTATGGGCGTTAATGAAGAATCTCATTTCGCTAATCTGGCTAAAGCGCTCGGTCGTGAAGACTGGCTGACCGATCCGAAATACGCTCAACGATCAGAGCGCAAAGCTAATGCATCTGAACTGGCCAGTGAAATTGAGACAGAGCTTGCTAAGAAAACGGCAGACGAGTGGGAGCCTATTTTGCAATCGGCTGGAGTACCGTCCGCAAGGTTGCGTAGCCTTCCCGATGCGTTAGCGTCGCAGCAGGTTCAAATGCGGGGATTCGTCCAGAAAACAGAAGATGGTGTTGATGTGCCAACGTTGCCGTTTCGACTGGGTGGTGCGGATGCCTACCAGCCTAGTTCCAACGCACCGGCTCTTGGAGAGCACACCGAGGAAATAATTCAGTGGCTACGGACATCCTAAGATTCATTTGATCTTTTGTTTAGCGAGTCTTTCTCGCCACATCATATACACGCCAGAACAAATGATAAGACCTGCACCGAGCAACATCAGTGCATTGGGCTTTTCACCAAATACCACTATCCCAAGAATAAGCAGAAAAATAATACGGGCGTAGCGGAAGGGCATAACGACAGAAACTTCGGCGATACGAAGAGAAGCGATCAGTAACATATAGCCGAGGGCCCCTAACAACACCATGGGAGCGACCACGAGCCAATTGGTTTGTGCAGGTATTAAGTCTTCTCCGTTGAACAATACCCACGCGATCGTGAACGGAAGTGCTGCAATCATCGTGTAGGTCGCAAGACTGGCAGAGGACATGTCGTCTGGTACAAGGCGTGTGGTCAAATCGCGAACCGACAGAGAGACTAAGGCAAGGATTGCCCATAGCACCGCATAATCGAATTCGAGAGCGCCGGGTTGGACAATAAGAAGTACACCAATAAAGCCGACGATAATGGAAGCCCATCTTCGCCAGCCCACTTTCTCTTTTAAGAAGACGACGGCACCAGCGGCCGCAAGCATCGGGGTTGCCTGGGTAATTGCACCAACCGATGAAATGGGCACGTTGGCTAAAGCCATCACCATTCCGAGCATGCCAGCAATTTCGGCAAGGTAGCGCACTAGCAAGATAGGTGAGAGAGCTCTTGCATCTTTGAGTTTGTCTCCCTGCATTTTGGCCATCAGTGCAAAAAGCAAAAAAGCCCCGGCGATTAGATAAAACGCGACTTGAGCTGGCGACAGGGAGGCAGTGGACACCTTTACCAGCGTATCTGCCACAGAAAATGCGCACATCGAGGCGATCATTATTTGAATGCCGCGAATGTTGGCGTCTTGGTTCATGTTGAGCGTCTTGAGAAGAATGACCGCAAGGCTACTCTTAACCATCGATTCGTGCTTGAACTGTTTTATATAGGTTCCGGATATCGATTCGTTACTGATTCGCTACTTGCGAGTGAAACTCAGGCTGAACGAACCAAGGGCCAGCAACCCGGAATGATAGATAACGGGTCGCCGTTGAGCTGGTGTTGGGAGAGGCTGCCCAACAACGAACATGTGGATGCGCTATTGCGAGAAGTTGACCAATTAGTGAATCGAATTTTCGTTTTTTCTGTTAATAGCCAGTTCAACGTTGGCGCATTGCTCGTCGACGGAGATATCGTACTCGCCGGTTACTTCGAGGGTTCTGTCTTCAAACACGTCGAGATCAGGGTGACGTTTTCCCCAATCCTCAATGACCTCGTCGCGGTGTATGAGCAAGGCAATGATTTGTGGTCTGAACAGTTTCATCATGCCGGTGATCCATTGGTTCACCGCCAGGTTCGGAAACGCATGATCGATTTGCCAACTATCGAGCATGGACACAACGTCCTCGCACTTGTACCAAGTTTCACCGGTTACCCATCGATTAGTTGCAAAAAGGCCGGTGGGAAATCCCGGGTTGTTCATTGAAATGGAAATAATGTGTGACACCGCGTCTTTGCCTTTTGGCCATACAACGTCGCCATCATAAGGAACTGGCTGCATGCTGGAAGGCATACCACCACCGCGCATGAACGTATGAAAGTGTCCGTGCTCCACTCTGTCTTCTCGATGCGCATGATAGTAGTACTGCACGTTAGAGTCAGCGTCGTACACGTCGCCTTTGGGGTAGTGCTCTAATTCAAAGAATGTACCTTGATTCTTCAAGCATTCACCAACGATATTGATGTTGCCTTTTTTAAGAGAACGCAGAGCCTTTTTTACCTGCTCACCACCATCTTTCATGAGTTGAAGGTCATTCAGCGACAACGAGTCGAGGGAGATTTCAGGTAATACGGGAGCTTGTGTCATGTGCAAATTATTCCTTCACTAATCGGAATCCGACCAGAATGTGTTTGATGTTCTCATCCCTGTAGTGCCTGGCTGCAGGTCGACAAACACCGCAGCCTTTGTCATCCCAGGAGCCACCCTTAACAACATAACGTTGACGTTCCGGGTGCTTGACTGACGTCCATTCAAAAACTTGTCCGGCGGCATCCAGCATACCGAACGGGCTTGCACCCTGGCTGAAAGAGCCAACAGCTATTGTATCGAAAGGGCCGTTGTCATGGCTGTTGAGATTTTGTGGGTCGTACTGATTTCCCCAGGGGAAGAGAGCCCCGGATAGTCCACGCGCTGCTTTCTCCCATTCAAATTCGGTGGGTAAGCGCCAGGTTTGCCCGCTTTTGTTCGACAACCACTCAGCGTAGGCCCTTGCATCGGAGTGGGTGACTAAGACGACAGGATGATCGCAACGCCCCAGATGGTCTTGTTCACCTTTTTTCCACTGAAATTTTAACGTGCTGGGGTAATGGTGCTTAAGGCGTTGGGCATCCCATGCGGGTTTGTCAATGACAGGAGTTGCATGATCGCTTTCGTCGATAAACCGAGCGTAGTCACAACGAGTCACGGGGGTCTTCATAATTGAAAACGCCGCTAGATAGCGAACGTGATGCTTATATTCATAGTCGTACCAGCGCTGCTCGCGTGTGACGGAATGACCATACGCTTGCTCGTCAAGACTATAAGCGGTCTCTCTTTCTTGTTTGCGCGAGCCGGCTATAAAGTCTCCAGCAGGGACGTCCACAACATCCGGCAACCAATCTAGGTTGCTATCTGCCAATGCGGTTGCATTGAGCGTTAGCAGTAGGGGAACTGTGATCAGAAGCAACGTTGAACGCACTACGCTGATCTGATTAGATATTGCCTTGTTAAACAAGTTTTATTCTTCAAGCAAACCACCCTTGTTATGCACAAGGGTGGTCGCCTATCAACTTACTGCTTAGCCGCGCAAGGATTGCATGGGTTGCACGGGTTACAAGGATTACTTGCTTTCACTGCACAAGGGTTGCAGGGATTGCACGGGTTGCAAGGATTACTTGCTTTTACCGCACAAGGGTTGCATGGATTGCACGGGTTGCAAGGATTAGTTGCTTTCACTGCGCAAGGGTTGCATGGATTACACGGGTTGCAAGGATTCGCAACAGGATTTGCACTTG
>CAZCKD010000217.1:0-5997 GCA_964498925.1 uncultured Granulosicoccaceae bacterium | reverse complement strand
TTGATCAACGTACGATCCCACAATCAACATAAGCAAACGATAAGTCAGTTAGAAAATATTAAGCAAACCTTGCTCGCATATGTTGTTGCTCATGGTGCTTTACCTTGTCCTTTACCCCTTAGTAATTCACAAGACGAGGCTGATGGCGTTGTTGATAGACGCGGTTGTCTTAATTCGGTCGGGGGTTTACCTGCTGCGCAAATAGCCATTGAAGGGACTGTTAATGAGAACGGAGCGTTGCTTGATGAGTGGGGTCGTGCTTATCAATATATTGTGAGTTCGGAAAATCATGAGTCCAAAGGTGATGTGGGTTCCCTGGATTGGACGTTCGCAAACGATGCCAGTGTCATCGGCATTAAAGATATGGTCGCCAGTCTAGTGCTGTGCTCTAGAGCGGTAACGAGTCGCTGTTCGAATAACGCAACCAGAGCGAGCAACATCGTTTTTGTTGTTCTCTCACAGGGAAATAATATCCATGCAAACACGCTACAAAACGAAAACGTTGACGGAGACAATGTCTTTCTACTGAGTGAGCATTCCATTGAGACACATAACATCTATGACGATTATCTGACATGGTTGAGTGCAGAAGAAGCACTATATTGGATGCTAAGAGCCGGATGGCTTCCTTAATCTAACGCAGCGCGATTTGCTAGACGAGTGTTTGGATAATCGCTCGAAAAGAAACGTGACTTCATCATTGTTAACAATCGGTGACAATTAAATGTAGCGAATTTGTAAACAGTGGATATCAGGTATATCCAAATTCGCCTCAGCGCTTACACTACGCAGGTAGTACAAGTGTGACTGCAACCGCTGACTCATCACCAGTCGATTGCGCACATGGCTCGTCCTTTATTCAATGCCTTTTGATAGGGGCATTATATTCTTAATAATAGTGGTATGGAGTTGCAGTAATAATCGGCGGCGGTCTTTGCCAATGCCTATTTCGCTATAAACATCTTGCCACTCTTTTCATTCAATACCCATAGTAGAGGTTCAAATTCATGAGTATGTCAAATAAACTGATGGCCGAATTTATCGGTACATTCTGGTTAGTTCTCGGAGGCTGCGGCAGCGCAATGCTGGCTGCTACATTTGGTGCGGCAGACGGTATTAATATTGGTCTGGTCGGTGTTTCTCTTGCGTTTGGTCTGACTGTTCTGACTATGGCTTATGCAGTTGGCCACATTTCCGGCGGTCACTTCAATCCAGCTGTATCCATCGGCCTTGCAGTCGGCGGTCGTTTTTCTTGGGGCGCTCTTGTGCCTTACATCATCGCTCAGGTGCTTGGTGCAATCGCAGCCGCAGCAGTTCTATTAGTTATCGTTACTGGTAACGGCGCTGAAGCAGGCACACTAGCCTCTAATGGTTTTGGTGATGCGTCTCCTGGCAAATACAGCATGATCTCTGTAATCATCATGGAAGTTGTCATGACAGCTGCATTCCTGTTCATCATCATGGGTGCAACTGACGGTCGTGCTCCAGCAGGTTTTGCTCCTATCGCTATCGGCTTAGGTCTGACACTGATCCACCTGATCTCAATCCCTGTTTCAAATACATCAGTTAACCCGGCACGTAGTACGGGTCCTGCACTGATCTCAATGGACGGAACAGCTATCGCTCAATTGTGGGTGTTCTGGGCAGCGCCAATCGTCGGTGCCATCATCGGTGCGGTTCTGTACAAGATGACAGTTGCTGGTTCAAGCAACGACTAATTCAGTCTGCTTAAAGCACGCTCTTCGCATCGTACGAAGAGCGTGTAGACCGAATGGCTATGGTTGGACGGATGCAGCCATAGTTTTTTTTACCTTCCTTTATCCCTTAGCAGCTCCGCTAAACAAGCGAAAGTAGTTATCCGTCGTCGCTGCTGCTAATTCTTCCAACGGGATATTCCGTAAGTTTGCGACAAATTCCGCGGTGTGCCGAACAAATGCCGGCTCGTTGGTTTTACCTCGATGAGGTGCTGGAGCAAGATACGGTGCATCGGTTTCCACCAGAATTCTGTCCAGCGGTGCTTTCTCCGCAACTTCCTGAACGTTCTTTGCGCTCTTGAACGTCACGATTCCCGAAAACGAAATATAAAAGCCAATGTCCAGCGCTTGCTTGGCGATATCCCAATCTTCAGCAAAGCAGTGCATGACACCACCGGCGTCCCGCGCTGCATGATCTCTTAACGTATCCATTGTGTCCTCGGCCGCGGCACGGGTATGAATAATCAGTGGTTTCTGGCACTGCTTTGCCACTTCGATGTGCCGATGGAAGCGTTCGTGCTGCCAAGTTAGATCGCCAGTGCTTCTAAAATAATCCAATCCGGTCTCGCCAATCGCTACGACCAAAGGATCGTCGGCGGCCGATAAAAGCTCTTCGACGGTGGGTTCGTGCCCGCCCTCAGTTGTCGGGTGTATTCCTACCGAGGCGCAAATCGGTTCATATTTTCGGGCGAGATCGAGTACCGCCTCACGATTTTCCCAGCTGGTGGCAATGCATAACAGATGGTCGATCTCGTTATCGGCTGCATTCTGTAGAATGTCCGGTATCCGGCCTTCGAAATCTGGAAAGTTCAGATGGCAGTGTGAATCTACGAGTCGCATGGTTTCTATTGCTTGTAACGGCTGATTTTTTGCAATTGTACGGTGCATTTGCTCCGTAAAGTAGAGGTGGAGTACCCGTGGTGCAATCCGAGCAATCCAAAATTATGTCCGATATCGATACCTATGTTCTCGGACTGGGTCGATCTGCGAAAGCCGCTGCCAGAGCAATGTCTGTTGCAACGACCGATCAAAAGAACACAGCCCTGCACAGTATGGCTGATGCTATTGAATCGGCATCAGCAGAATTGATGGAGGCCAATCGCGTCGATATGGAAAAAGCGCGCGAAAAAGGCATTGATGCGGCCTTACTCGATAGACTGGAATTAACGCCCGCCCGCATTGCCTCCATGTCACAGGGGCTTAGGAATGTTGCGGCGCAGGATGATCCGATTGGTGCACTCTCTGAATCGAAGCGACAACCTTCCGGCTTGGAAATTTCCCGTATGCGAGTGCCGCTGGGCGTTATCGGTGTCATCTATGAATCTCGACCAAACGTGACTGCTGATGCCGCTGCCATTTGTATAAAGTCTGGTAACGTTGTCATTCTCAGAGGTGGCTCTGAAGCTGAAAATTCAAACAAGGCGATTGCCAAATGTGTGGAGGTCGGTTTGGCGAAAGCAGGTTTGCCTGAAGCTGCAGCTCAGCTTATCCAGACGACAGACAGAGCTGCCGTGGGTGCATTGCTGGCCATGGATGAATATGTAGATGTCATCATTCCCCGAGGTGGAAAAGGCTTGGTTCAGCGTATCAGTGATGATGCGAAAGTCCCTGTCATCAAGCATTTGGATGGTATTTGCCATACGTACATCGATGCTGGAGCAGATCGCATTAAAGCAGTTGAGGTGGCTCTAAATGCAAAATCTTATCGCTACGGTATTTGTGGTTCGATGGAGACCTTACTCATTCATGCATCTGAGGCAGAGGCTCTGTTGCCGCTGCTGGTTGAAGCGTTTAATGAAAAGGGCGTAGAGCTCCGAGGGTGTGAAAAGACTCTGGCTTTAGTATCGGGAATGAACCCGGCAACCGATGCTGATTGGGATACCGAATACCTGGCCCCGATACTGTCCATCCGCGTGGTTGATGATATGGAGCAAGCCATTGATCATATTGAACAACATAGTTCGGCTCATACCGATGCCATAGTGACCAGCGATCTGGCACGCTCGAGAAGATTTGTTCGAGAAGTGGATTCAAGCTCGGTTATGGTCAACGCGGCCACTTGCTTTGCTGATGGCGCTGAGTATGGACTGGGTGCGGAAATTGGCATTAGTACTGACCGCATGCATGTGCGCGGACCTGTCGGAACTATCGGTCTGACGACTGAAAAATACGTTGTTATTGGGGACTACACCACCCGTGCCTGAGTCCCGTCGCATCGGATTGTTTGGAGGTACCTTCGATCCGGTGCATTTCGGACACCTGCGCCCGGCCGTTGAAATCGCTGAACAGTTTGCGCTGGATACGCTGTATCTGATGCCGAATCATCGTCCCGGTCATCGTGGGCCTACCAGCGCAACAACAGCCCAAAGAATTGCCATGTTGGAACTGGCCATCAAGGGTTCAGAGCGTCTGCAGGTAGATACCCGGGAAGCCGAGCGCAACGAAGCGACTTATACCTTCGATACATTAGCCGAGCTGGTCAACGAACAACCTGAGGCCACCATTGTCTTTTTCCTAGGCATGGATTCTTTCGCTGAATTCAACCGCTGGCATAATTGGGAAGGAGTACTAGAGCTTGCCAATTTAGTGGTGATGAATCGTCCTGGCGCCATCCACACAGATTTTTCGCAAGAATTAATGGCTCGTCAGGCGGATAGGAAAGGCACAAAAATCGTGAACGGGAGCACGGGTGTGATCGAATCATGCGACGTAACCCAACTTGATATCTCGGCAACAGAGGTACGACGTCGCATTGCTGAAGGATTGAGCATACGTTTTTTACTTCCGGATGTTGTATCGGAGTATATTGACGCGCATAGTCTGTATCGCGTTTAAATGTCTTGCCTGAGGGGTAAGACGGGAGCAGTTACTTTTTTTGAGTATGAATAGCAAAGCTGTCATCGATATGGCAGTCACTACCCTGGAAGACATGAAAGGTGTCGACCTGACCCTGATAGACATTGTCGGAAAATCCAGTATCGCTGACGCCATGGTTGTTGTGACTGGCACCTCACAGCGTCATGTTCGATCGTTAGCAGAATCTGTGCGTTTGGCTGCCAAAGAAGCTAATCACCCGCCCTTAGGTATCGAAGGTGGAGATTCCAGCGACTGGGTTTTGGTTGATTTAGGTGATGTCATCGTGCATGTCATGACTGAAGAAAAGCGAGAGTTTTACTCGCTGGAAAAATTGTGGTCTGTGGGCCCATCCAGTGATGAGATGGCTGACAGTGCGGCTGAGTCCGTTTAGTCGGAACTGAACTCTCATGCAGGTCTCAGTCTATGCGGTTGGGAAAAAAATGCCCGCCTGGGTGCAGACAGCGTCAGCAGATTACGTAAAGCGATTTCCCCGTCGCTGGCAATTTACGGTTAAGGAATTTCCACAAGCGCAAGGCGACAGCAGTGATGTTGTTATGGCTAAAGAAGCCGATGCCATTCTTAACGCTATTCCCGATAAGGCCCATGTCATTGCGCTTGATAATCGAGGCAGTAGCTGGTCCAGTGAAAAGTTAGCCTCGCAACTGGAAAATTGGCAAGAGCTAGGCAAACCTCTGGTTCTATTAATAGGCGGGGCCGATGGTCTGCACGATCGATGTCGGGACCGAGCAGATCAAATGTGGAGCTTGTCACCACTAACCTTTCCTCATCCACTGGTGCGCATCCTTCTGGTTGAGCAGCTCTATCGAGCTCAGTCTTTGCTGGACGGACATCCCTACCATCGGGCCTGATTCGAATGGACGTCTCTTCAACGGACCGTCTACTGGACGAATTCAACGCGACGCTCGTATTGGCATCGGCTTCTCCACGCAGGCGCGAACTCCTCGAACAACTTGGACTCAGTCCGGTTTGCCATGCTGTGGATATCGATGAAACGCCGTTGCCCGAAGAGAGCCCGGCTGCCATGGTTTTACGTTTGGCCGAACGCAAAGCGCAAGTTTGTTGCCAGCGATTGTCAGAATCAACCGGACTGTCAGCCGATAATTCACTGCCACTGATTTTTATCGGTGCGGACACCACCATTGAGTTCGCCGGTCAATCACTGGGAAAACCCGATAATCGTGAACACTGTATCGATATGCTCAGGACCTTGTCAGAGCGCGAACACCAAGTGCATACGGGAGTGGCCGTGTCGTCGAGCGATGGATTAAAGGTGGAATCGCGTATTGTCACAACACAGGTACAGATGGGGATAATCTCCACATCGGACGCGGAATATTATTGGAGTACTGGTGAGCCTGCGGATAAA
>CAZCKD010000216.1:0-6101 GCA_964498925.1 uncultured Granulosicoccaceae bacterium | reverse complement strand
TAAGCGAAGCGACGCTGTCCACCACACAAATATCGACACACTGCGTTTGCAGATAATTATCGTTTAAAACGTGTGCAGCGACGTCATCCGTCATGGACTCAAGCAGAGCATCGCGCTGTTTTATCGTCATGTCGTCGCTAGCGACAAAAGCGTTTGCCAGTATCTTGATATTGACTTCGTGATCCGAGCAATCGACTCCTGCGGAGTTATCGATTGCGTCGGTATAAATCAGTCCACCCGATTGTGCAAATTCAATTCTGCCGCGTTGTGTAAAGCCCAGATTGCCACCTTCGCCCACAATCTTTGCGCGCAATTCTTTGCCATTAATGCGCAAGTTGTCATTGGCGCGATCGGCTGCATCGACATGGGTCTCTGAAGAGGCTTTGACGTACGTGCCAATGCCACCGTTCCAAAGTAGATCGACCGGGGCTTTTAAGATGATTGAAATTAAGTCTGTGGGTTGAAGTACTTTTTCGTCTGTACCCAGCGCAGCTTGTGCCTGTGGCGATAGTTCAATCTGTTTGGCGCTACGCTCGAAAATCCCACCACCTTCAGAGATCAGCTCACTGTTGTAATCAGTCCAGCTTGATCGCGGAAGGGCGAACAAGCGACTGCGCTCTTCAAAGGTTGATGTTGCGTCCGGGTTCGGATCGATGAATATGTGCTGATGATTGAAAGCAGCGATTAGCTTAAGGTGTGGTGAGAGCAACATGCCGTTGCCGAATACATCACCTGCCATGTCGCCGATGCCCACAGCGGTAAACGATTCCTGTTGTGAATCGACGCCTCGATTTCTGAAGTGACGTTTAACGGATTCCCAGGCGCCGCGCGCTGTAATACCCATTTTTTTATGGTCGTAGCCGACAGAGCCGCCCGATGCAAATGCATCTCCTAGCCAATACCCATAATCCATGGCAACAGCGTTGGCATAGTCAGAAAAGGTGGCTGTTCCCTTGTCAGCAGCAACGACCAGATAGGGGTCATCGTTGTCATATCTGACGACTCGCGGTGGCGGTACGATAGCAGCCGCGTCCAAGTTGTCAGTAATATCCAGTAAACCGCTGAGAAAGGTTTTATAGCAATCAACAACGATTTCCATCATTGCTTCGCGTTCCTTCGGTAGGTCGGCTTTAACATAAAAACCGCCTTTCGAACCGACGGGCACAATGACAGCGTTTTTAACCATCTGCGCCTTCATTAACCCCAACACTTCTGTGCGATAGTCTTCGCGACGGTCGGACCAACGTAGACCGCCTCGCGCTACTGTTCCACCTCTTAGATGAATGCCTTCTACCTGCGATGAATAAACGAAAATTTCGTACAGTGGGTGAGGCAGAGGTAAGTCCGGAACGGCTGCACAATCAAACTTAAAGGATAGAAAATTTCTCGCCGTGCCCGAATCATCCAGGCGGTAAGTATTCGTGCGTAAAATCGCCAGAATAAGATGTTTATAACCTCGTAAAATACGGTCTTCATCCAAGCTGACAATATTATCCAGAGAACGATCAATAGACATCAATTTGTCTTGCATGTCTTCGTCACTGATCTGTTGGTCAGGATTAAACCGAGCCTCGAATAAGTCTACTAACTGCTGTGTAATTGATGCGTTCGCAACCAGGCTGTCAATCATGTACGCCTGAGAGAATGGCACATCCAGTTGCAATAAATATTTGCAAAGCGCACGTATAATAACCACCTGTCGCCAGTCGAGCTTTGCTTCAAGTATGAGCCGGTTGAATCCGTCGTTTTCAACATCGCCTTTCCAGATTTGATCGAACGCTGTTTGAATTCTTACAGCAGTTTCTTCAATACAATCATCTACTATTTCACTGGTTTGTTGCACGGTGAATTCATGAATCCAAACGGTCTCAGCATTTTGTCTACGAATTTCAAACGGATGCTCTGATTCAACTTTTAATCCCATATTCTCAATAACGGGAATAACATCGGAGAGCGACACGGGGTCGCTCATTGCAAAGAGCTTAAAGTTGATCACACCAGAGTCGGCCATGATGTGCCGATAAAAACTCATCACCGGTGCGTGGTCCGGGACATGTTTTTCTATAAAGTCGATATCTGCTGCAGCAGTTCTCGCTGAGTAGTCCTCGCGATAGCCCGGCGGAAATGCGTTAGCGTATCGTTTGAAATATCTGATCGCGCTGATTTCATTATTTTGCGCTTTGAGAATAGCGTCCAATTTATCAGTCCAGCTGACGCTGACCTGTCGGATGCGTTTGCTGATGTTGGGCCAATCTATCGAGCGCAAATAGGGCGGATTTTTTTGGATAACAAAATGTAATCGCGCCAGGTTTGAATCGGACGAGAATCGTATGTCGAATCCTTCGCTGATGCCATCAATGTGGGTATTGAGTAGATGCTCAATATTCAATCTTAAGTCGCGAGAATACGAATCGCGTGGAATGTAAACGAGACAATTGCAAAACCGACCCAATGCATCGCTGGAGTAGAACAGTCGCACTTGTGCGCGTTCTTGTAAGCTGACGATGCCGCTAGCCATCTTGATCAGTTCTGAGCTTCGAGTTTGCATGAGCATGTCTCGAGGCAGTCCTCTCATGATGGACGCCATGGCCTTGCCATCATGTGATTCTGGAGTGGATCCTGATGCTTCAAGAACCCGTTCAAGTCTGTTTCGCATCCAGGGGATATTACTGACAGCTTCGTTTTGCAAGCCTGCGATGAAAAGTCCGACGCCACAGTGCAGCGTTTCAATTTTCCCTTGCGCATCCCGCTGCGCATGGATGATCAGATCTGCTGGTTCGTTGCGAATAGCAGGGGCGTTAAATTCTGACTTGCACACCACCACTTCATCGCAATCGAATACTGACTCTAAGGTTTCGGCGTTATAACCATCAGGCAGCAAGGCTGATGCTGACCAGACAGTGTCCAGCGATTCGGCGTCAAGAATGCCCAGGCAGTTGTGCAGACTGGCAAAACCGTCAGCAGGTATCAGTTCCGCATATCCCATCCACGCAAATTGCTTTTGATCCAGCCAACTGACGAAATCAGCTTGTTCACGAATTTTCAGGGACGTAGCGATACCACTCATGATGTTGTGAATATCGGATGCGTCGTGCCGGATGAGCGCCAGAGAATTAAAAAGATTGTCTAGAAGTAGGCGAATAGAAACCTGATCTTCGTCTGATTGAGCATCAATTTCTAGATGAATGAAGGATTCGCTCGGTGCCGAGGCTTCCAGTGCTTCCCAGTGCTGTTCGCTATTACGAGCTACCCGAAGAATGGGGTGACTGATGTGATGGATACGTAAGCCTGCCTTATCGATGGCACCTTGCACCGATGAAACAAGCCAAGGTTGATCTTGCGCGACTATCTGAATAATCGTGTGAGGACTCTGCCAGCCATGGGATTCGAACGATGGGTTAAACACCAGTACATGCGGTGTTTCCGGAATCGCGCTTTTCGCTAATTGCCAGTGTGAGATTGCGACTCCGGCCAAGTCTTCTGCGCTGAAAGAGGCGAGCTCGTCTTCAGGCATAGGCTTGAAGTAGGCGGGTATGAATTCTTCAAGCTGCGTTTTTTGCGGCTCCGATAGGGAGCGGGGTAGAGACGCAAGGACGGCACGGATCAGGTTTTGCTGATTTGAAACACCTGCGTGCAGACCCAAATGTGGATCAGACATGGCGTTACGCTCCAGTAGGATGTTGGAAATTACAAGGTTACTTAAGTGCAGTTAGCCTGCCAGATAGCCGAAGTCAGATATAACCGGAGCGACAGGCTTTTACTTATTACCGTGAGGTGAAGTTAGCTGACAAATTGCCAATGACCAATATTGAGACGTTAGTAACCTATTTAAGTGCCAGTGATGTCAGGAAATTAATGAAGTAACACCGCCCAATTGAGCCGCGGTATAGGCCAAGGCGGCGATGGCAAGAACGGCAGCGGAGCCTGTCAGGTGCAGGTTAGCCGGGGAGTTATTGGCTTGGCGATTAGGCCGCCAAACTAAAATATAAGCCATTAGAGCACCACCCACGATGCCGCCGAAATGGCCCCAGAAAGAGATGCCAGGCACCAGCAGTGGTAACGCCAGATTCAACACGACCAAACCAAATACCGGCGAGTGGCGAGGGTTAACACCCCTTTCCCAAAGCACGATTCCCAGTGCGCCGCCTAAGCCCAGCACAGCGCCGGAGGCGCCCAAAGTAGACTGATTCCAATCAAACAGCATCACGGCCAGAGAGCCGAAAAGCAGAGCACCGAGATAGATGAGTAAAAAGCGCAGGCTGCCGTAGAGCCGCTCAAGTTGAGGCCCCAAAACAAAAAGCAGATACATATTGAAGCCGATATGAATGACATTGCCGTGTAAAAAACCGGATGTGATCAAACGCCACCATTGTCCATGCTGGACTGCCGGGCCGAATAACAAACCCTGAATAGTGACCGCGCCGTTGGTGGCCAGTTGAGCAATAAACAGCAGAACCGTAATGCCAATCAGTGACAAGGCAGCCGGACAGTTGTCCGGCACGCGTAACCAGCTAGGCAAACTTGGCACCTACGGCTTTCATCTGCTCGGGTGTCAATCGAGCGCCCATCTGCTGGATTAATGTTGTTGCCGCATGGCCCGCCATTTCTGCACAGGTGGCGAATGACATATTGTGCGTTAGCCCGTGCAGGAAAGTGCCCGCATAAATATCACCCGCCCCATTGGTGTCAACGGCTGTTACTGACTGTGCTGGGATATCGTGCAGAGTGGTTCCGTCGAAGACCAAGGCACCTTTTGCACCTTGTGTAATCGCAAATTGCTTGGTGATAGTTTTCATGCCCGCAACACAATCTTCTATGGTGTCTGCGTCGAACATAAGCTTGGCTTCGTCTTCGTTACTGAAGATGAGATCGAGTCCTGAACCAACGATTTCCATCAGCCCGTCTTTGAAGAAATTAACCATGTTGGCATCAGAGAGCGTTAAAGATGTTTTCACGCCATTGGCTTCTGCTACTTCTCGAGCGCGAACCGCTGCCGCACGGGCATTGATTTCAGGCACGAGATAACCCTCGATATAAACATACTCAGCGGTTGCCAGAGCAGCTTCGTCTAGTTCCGCTACGCTGATCTGGCGGGTGATGCCTAAAAACGTATTCATGCTTCTTTGTGCATCAGGCGTCACCAGAACAATACATTTGCCGGTGTGTCCACTATCCCGTGACGCGGTTGCAAAGTTTGTCTTCACACCACTGGCCGTCAAATCGTTCAGAAAGTAGTCCCCGGTTTCATCGTTGGCCACTTTGCAGGAGTAAAAAGCTTGAGACCCCAGTTGTGCTGCGGCAGTGATCGTATTCGCTGCAGAGCCGCCCCCACAAGGTCTGTACTCAATTCCTGAGAGTTTGTTGAGTAGTTCGTGATGACGATCTTCCTCGATCAGTGTCATCAGTCCTTTGTCTATGTTCAGCTCCTCCAAAATAGACTCAGGAATCTCATATTCGAGATCAACAAGGGCGTTTCCAACGCCGTAGACGTGCAAATTGGACATAAAAAACCAGTAACTCGTTAAATGAGGGAAGATTATCGCTGGTTGCGCGCCAGATAACTATCTACAATTGTAAGTTTTGCGGTAGAGGTCTTCATGCGCACACACCCCTGTGGGGTCATTACCCTAGACCAGCTTGACGCTGAAGTGTCATTTTGTGGCTGGGTTCATCGCCGTCGCGACCATGGTGGCGTCATATTTATCGATCTACGGGATCACACCGGATTAGTCCAGGTGGTTTTCGATCCGGATCGGGCTGAGACATTCGCGCGTGCAGAAGAGGTACGCAACGAATTCGTTCTGCGCATCACGGGCAAAGTCAGGCATAGACCCGAAGGCACGGTGAATCCGGATATGACGACTGGCGAAATCGAAGTGCTGGGCTATGAACTGGAAATTCTGAATCGGGCCGATACGCCTCCATTCCAGTTGGATGATTCGAATGTGTCTGAGGAGAATCGCCTTCGTTACCGATATGTAGATCTTCGCCGGCCTGAAATGCAGGAAAAGCTGCGTTTGAGAGCGCGCGTCGTGCGACAACTCCGACATGCCCTGGAAGGCGACGGGTTTATTGAAGTGGATACGCCAATGCTGACCCGC
>CAZCKD010000215.1:0-6151 GCA_964498925.1 uncultured Granulosicoccaceae bacterium | reverse complement strand
CATCTGATGTTCTGGCCAGAAATTGTTCGACCTGCGCCTCATTTTCGCTCTTTAAGATGGAGCATGTGGCATACAGCAACACGCCATCAGCGGCAACAGTACGCCAGAGAGCATCAAGTAGTTGTTTCTGAGTGTCGACCAGCGCGGGAATGTCAGTGGGTCGCCTAAGCAGCTTGATATCCGGATGACGACGTATCACACCGGTACCTGAACAAGGTGCATCCAGTAGGACAGCGTCAAATGGAGTACCGTCCCACCACTCGGTAAGCTCGCTCGCATTTGCCGCTTTGAGCGTAACGTCATCGGAAAACCCGAGTCTCTCCATGGTCTCGGAGACTTTGTTTAATCGTTCTGAATCCACATCCAGAGCAACGACTTCCGAGAAATGTTTAGTTTCTATCAGGTGTGCAGTTTTACCACCCGGAGCTGCGCAAGCATCCAGCACTCTGCCCCCATGCTTGGCGTACTGAACCATATACCCAGCAGCCAATTGAGCAGCTGCATCCTGGACGCTAACATCACCATCAACAAACCCTGGCAACTTGTTCACTGGCTGCGGCGAATGTAGAGTGATCGCGTTGGCGGCTCCCTCCACTAGTGATGCTTCCATACCAACATCGCGAAGTGAATCTAAATACTGTTCGGTTGAAAATCGCTGCGAGTTAACGCGAAGCGTCATGGGACCTTGTTTATTATTCTGCTCACAGATTCCCTTCCACCCGTCACCCCAATCAGCTCTCAATCGTTCCAGCATCCATTGGGGATGACTGTATTGTTCTGGAAGGGTCAAACGCGTTTCGATGTCTGTCAGTTGCCGTTCGTAGTTTCGTAGAACCGCATTCACCAACCCCTTCGCCCACGGCTTTTTGACAAGCTTTACGACTTTGACCGTTTCATTCACTGCGGCATGGCTTCGCACACTGGTATATCTGAGTTGAAATAAACCCAGTTTCAATAGCCAAAGAATGTCGAGGTCTTTCTTTTTTAATGGCTTGCTGAGTAGTTGATTAACCAGTCCGGACAACTCACCGGAAAAGCGAGCAAGTCCATAACACCACGCTTGAAGCTGAGCCCTGTCACCTTCGGCCACTCTGGCCTGCGCCTCAGGCAGTAATCTCGTCAGTGAGCCACCCTTGGTTTGTAGTTCGCACATGAGTTGTACACAAACCAAGCGAATACTGTCTGTTTTTTCCTTTTGCATTTCTAGGAAAACCGCTCACCAAGTAGTGAACGCGATTGTGCAAAAGCCGCCGCTTCCTGAGCTTTTTTCCCTGGCCATTGCAGGTTCAACAAATCCAGACAACCGTCACCTGTTTTCACTCGAATGGCATCGGATAGTATTTCGACAACCGTACCGGACAGAGCATCGTTATGCTCTCCAGATATTTTCTCTGTTACCAATCTGCTCTGCCATAGTCTTACGCGCTGCTCGCACAGCGTGCCTTCAGCGACAGGCCAGGGATTAAACGCCCTTACCTTTCGGTGCAACATTTCTGAGCTGTCTTGAAAATCCAGCTTCGCTTCGGCTTTGCTGAGTTTCTCAGCATAAGTGACTCCTTCCTCAGGTTGTGCAGTAGCCTGGAGCTCACCGGCGCAATGAAGTGGCAAAGCTTCGAGCAAAGCCTCAGCGCCTAATAACGCTAGGCGATCATGCAGTTGCGAAACAGTATCGTTCTCACCAATGTCGATTGATTTGGACAACAACATATCGCCGGTGTCTAAACCTTCATCCATTTGCATTATGCAAACGCCTGTTTGCGTGTCGCCAGCCAGTACAGAGCGATGTATGGGCGCTGCACCTCGCCACCGTGGCAGCAGTGAACCATGTATGTTCAGGCAACCCAATGGAGGCAAAGCCAGCACGTTTGCCGGCAATATCAGCCCGTAAGCTGCCACGACCCAAACGTCTACATCCAGTGCAGCCACCGTATTAAACGCCTCAGAATCACGTAACGTTAACGGCTGTAACACAGGAATGTCCGCTGCTAATGCTCTTTCTTTAACAGCGCTGGCAGTCAGCTTTCTCCCTCTGCCAGCGGGTCGGTCTGGTTGCGTCAGTACGGCAACAACATCGTGTTCGCTTTGAATAAGTGCATCCAGAGCCACCGCAGCAAATTCAGGGGTTCCGGCAAACGCGATTTTTAATTGCTCACAGTTCATAGGCTGCTATTGGGATAGTTGTTCAGTCTTAAGAGCGAGCGTTGCCGCCGGATATCAACCGTTCGGATCAGGGTCGTTCGGGGATGTCGTCCAGATCTGCCCCGTCTTTGATCCACTTCTCCATGCGCTTTCTGATGCGGTTACGTTTAAGAGGAGACAGGTAGTCAACAAATAACTTGCCGTCTAGATGGTCCAATTCATGTTGAATGCAGACCGCTAGCAGTCCATCCGCGTCCATCTCAAACGGATTTCCCTCCCGATCAATGGCGGCGATCCGCACTTCGGCCGGTCGTTTAACCGTTTCATAGACACCGGGGATTGATAAACAACCCTCCTGCATCTCGCCCTCACCTTCTGATAACAGAATTTCTGGGTTAATGAACGTCAAGGGCGTGTCGTTTTCCTCAGAAACATCAACAACAACAACACGTTGGTGAACATTAACCTGAGTTGCTGCCAGTCCGATTCCGGGGGCTGCGTACATGGTTTCCAGCATGTGATCAACCAATTCGGCAGTCTTACCGTCGACGTTACCGACAGCGCTGGCTGTCCGTCTGAGCTGGGGGTCTGGGTAATAAAGAATATCTAACAACGACACGATCTGGCCTCAAACGATTTCCAAGGCGGAATTCTAACAGGGACTGACGAGGCAACCTGTTTGCTTATCAAGGTTTCTTCCTGTCCGCCGATTATTCAGGAAATCACGCCTAATAAACTGGGAGAGTTCCCTAACATGGCTTTAAACAAGTCTTTACCGACAGCCAGACTGGCTTTGGCAGTCGCTCTTAGCACGCTACTGGCTGCCTGTGCCTCATCGGCACCTAATGGGCCTCTCATCGCGTCTCAACCCGAAATTGTCGATCGATTCGACCGAAACGGGTTAACTGGAGAAGTCAGCCCCGATATTGGCCCTCGGGCATTTATCGACCCAGCCAATTTACGCAATGATGCACCCACCGAATACACCGTGGTGCGAGGCGATACGCTCTGGGCAATTTCTGGACGTTATTTGAATAAGCCGTGGCTGTGGACTGAATTATGGGATTCCAACCAGCATATTAAGAACCCCCACTTGATCTACCCAGGCGACAAGTTGGAACTACAGTACATCAACGGTAATCCAACAATCCTGCTGTCCCAGCAGAGAGCTGGCGGACCGCCACTCGGGGCTGCAAACGGTGAACCGGAACTCGACGAAAATGGCAACCCGATGGCTTTGTATTCCAATGCCCGAATAAAAATATCTCCTACAGTCCGCGCAGAATCTCTCGATGAAGCAATTCCGACCATAGCCGGTGATTCGATCCAGCAATTTCTGGTTCATCCGTTGGTTGCAGATGCGCGAACAATAAACAATGCCCCTTATGTCGTCGCTAACGACGAAAACCGTCTAGTGAGCTCCATCGGCACGCAAATTTATGTTCGGGGCAAAGTGAATAATATTCAGACGCGCTACGGTGTCTACAGAAAGAACACGGAGTTGTTCGATCCTGAGAACGGACGTTCGCTGGGATTCGAACTGACCCACGTTGCAGACGCCAAGCTTATGAACCGCGGAGACCCTTCCACTCTGATGATTACGGGTAATCAGATGGAAACGATAAACGGCGATATTCTTCTGGCCAGCACAATGGATGACGCGACACATCAGTACTTCCCAAGATTGCCACGACTCAATGGCAATGGCCGTGTCGTCTCTCTGGTTGATGCTATTTCCCAGACTGGAAAAGACCAGGTCGTGGTACTGAACATGGGTGACAGCTCGAATATTCAAGCCGGTGATGTACTGGCAATAGAATCACGTGGCAGGAAAATCATCGATGAACGTTCCTCCAGCTACGATACTATTCAGCTTCCAAACGTTCGTACCGGGGTTGTCATGGTATTCAAGACGTTTGAGAACGTAAGCTACGCGCTGGTCATGGAATCGACCCGCCCGATTTCGGTTAACGACATCATTACCGATATCTAACCGCTCCGCATCATCCTAGACAATGACTGCGGGCTAACCTGCAGTCATTATCATGGATGATCACACGACGGCCACGCACAGCTGGCTAACACTCTCGCTTGGTGTACCCAAAGCCACACGGTTCTGTCAAAAGCTCAGGGAAGATGTTCCGGATCCTATAGCACTGGGCAAGCTACTCTCGAATGAGCTTCACGTTAGCTTGCGAAGAAAGCCCGCCGGTCCCGCAGCGCTGCTATCCGATGAGATACTGGCATCACTAGCCAGCCCCGATATCCAGAGCAAGGTCGATGGCGCACTGACATGGAAAAATAATTCCACCCATCACCATCTTCTGGGTCTTGATCACCCAACCTACCCCGAACTGCTGAAGAACACGAGTGACGCTCCTCCTATTCTTTACGCCAAGGGTTCTTTGGCCGCACTGGATCGGCCCCTCCTCGCCGTTGTCGGTTCTAGAAAGGCCAGCCGGTCAGCCTTAGAGCACACGCGGCAGCTCTGCGCACAACTCGCCTCTGTTGGAATAGGCATTGTCAGCGGCTTAGCAACCGGAGTGGACGCCGCCGCACATCGAGGCGCGCTGGAAGGCAATGGGGTAACCATTGCCGTGCTGGGAACCGAACCAGACAGGATTTATCCGACCCGACACAAGGGGTTAGCCAGCGAAATCATCGACAAAGGTGGCTTACTAATGACCGAATACCCCATCGGCTCGGTAACTCGACCGTGGCACTTTCCACAACGTAATCGCATCATCAGCGGCATCAGTCTGGGGGTGCTAGTGGTGGAAGCCGCTCTACCCAGCGGATCCTTAACGACGGCAAGACACGCTATGAACCAAGGTCGGGAGGTCATGGCAGTCCCAGGATCGATACATAATTTGTACGCACGTGGCTGCCATGAACTTATCAAACAGGGGGCTGCGCTGGTTGAAAACACGAAAGATGTCGTGGAAGCACTGGGAAACCCATTGCAAAGGCTGCTGCTGGACGATGAATCCCCAAATAACGTTAGTAAAAAAAGAACGCAGACACCTACCGCAGCCACAGCCATCAACCGTGCTCTACCTCTGTTTACTGATCACGCCAACCAAGAGGAGCAAGAACTGGATGAAAATGAACGGTGGGCGTTAGTTCAGCTGGCTGCCCAACCTGCCAGCATCGACGAATTAATGACACTTGCCCATAAAAACTCTGTTCGCATTACAATCTCGACGCTGGTAACGCTCCTCGGACGACTGGAAATACGTGGATTGATATCAACGGAAGCAGGCGGACGGTATGCGCGTTGCTAGCAACGAATTGAACAGGCGCGTTGACAAAGTGTAGCCAAGCGACGAGTCTATTAGCTGTTTCACTTATTAGAAATCACTGTTGGCAGCCCTCTGTCGGCACAATAACTAGGCATTCATGAGCAAAAATCTAGTCATCGTAGAGTCACCCGCTAAGGGCAAGACTATCGAGAAGTATCTAGGCAAGGACTACAAGGTACTGGCGTCCTATGGTCATGTGCGAGATCTTCTGCCCAAAGAAGGCGCGGTGGATCCCGATAAAGACTTCGCCATGAAGTACCAAATGATCGAGCGCAACGAGAAACACGTTAACGCAATCAAGAAAGCCTTGAAAAAAGCCGACTCCCTACTCCTCGCGACTGACCCGGATCGCGAAGGTGAAGCCATTAGCTGGCATTTAGTTGAACATTTGCAAGAAGAAGGCGATCTCGAAGGTAAAGAAGTGCAACGAGTTGTCTTCCACGAAATTACTAAACGTGCCGTGCAAGAAGCAGTCGATAACCCCAGAGAGCTGGGGCACGATCTCATCAACGCTCAGCAAGCGCGACGAGCGCTGGATTACCTCGTAGGTTTTAATCTATCTCCTTTGTTATGGCGCAAGATTCGACGCGGCCTTTCCGCTGGACGTGTTCAGTCTCCAGCACTGCGCATGATCTGCGAGCGTGAAAACGAAATAGAAGCTTTCATTCCTCAGGAATACTGGAGCGTGCTTGCAGAACTCCAAAAAGAAG
>CAZCKD010000214.1:1230-6170 GCA_964498925.1 uncultured Granulosicoccaceae bacterium | reverse complement strand
GTGCTGGATCGTCGCCCCAGACTTGACCCCGCCGGAAAGCCAGACTAATCTGGCGCTATGACATCGATCGCGCAACTGTTATGGCTTATGCGCCCGGTCGCTCTATAGAGCGGACCGGGATTGCAACACCTGGTTTTCTGCATTTTGCCCGCAGATCACTACCATCAACAGCCCGTGGGTCTTTTTTAGTGAATTGACCCCGCCGGAACCTCAAAAGAGTCGTTAGCCGGTACAGCCATCGAGACCGTCATGTTCACAGCCCCTTTAACCGTTCTAACTGCATGCGCCGTAACAGTCAGTGTGTTGCTGCTTGATCTCAGTTTGCTTAGAAGCCGTCGCCCGGAATTGCGTAACCGGGCGGCGGCTAAATCTTGTACGCGAACCTCTCAAGCAATAGCATCAGGATATTAATCATGTTGACCGACCCCAGTTCAAAGTACCCAGCGTTTCCCCAGATTCCATTAGCAGATCGTCAATGGCCGTCCAAAATCCTCGACAAAGCACCGCTGTGGTGTAGCGTTGATTTGCGCGATGGAAACCAGGCTCTTATCGAGCCTATGGGCAGCGAACGTAAATTGCGCATGTTCGATTTGCTGGTTGCAGTTGGATTTAAAGAAATCGAGATTGGATTTCCAGCGGCCTCGCAAACAGACTTCGACTTTGTGCGCCAATTGATTGATGAAAATCGCATACCTGACGATGTGACTCTTCAGGTGTTGACACAAGCCCGGCAGCCATTAATCGAGCGCACATTTGAGGCGCTGAAGGGCTGTAAGAGTGCCATCCTGCATTTGTACAACTCAACCTCCACTTTGCAACGCAGAGTGGTGTTTGGAATGGATCGAAACGGTATCAAGCAAATCGCCACTGATGGCGCCGAAATGGTTGCAGAGTACGCGGCTAAATCGTCCGATACTCGATGGCAGTTTGAATACTCACCTGAAAGCTTCACCGGCACGGAACTCGACTATGCGGTTGAGGTGTGTGATGCGGTGAATGCGGTGTGGCAACCCACAGAGCAAAACCCAACCATCTTGAATTTACCGGCGACTGTCGAGATGTCCATGCCGAACGTTTATGCGGATCAGATCGAATGGTTTTTGAAGCATGTTAAAAACAGGGAAACGATTTGTCTGAGTTTGCATCCGCACAATGATCGTGGCTGTGCGGTTGCAGCGACAGAGTTAGGCTTGCTGGCTGGTGCAGACCGGGTAGAAGGAACCTTGTTTGGTAACGGTGAGCGAACAGGTAACGTTGATATTGTCACGCTTGCGCTGAATTTATTTACTCAGGGCGTTGATCCTAAACTGGATTTTTCCGATATTTATGAAGTGATGCGAACAGTAGAGCATTGTAATCAACTGCCGGTACATCCTCGACACCCGTATGCGGGTGAGCTGGTGTTTACGGCCTTTTCCGGCTCTCATCAAGATGCCATCAAGAAGGGTTTTTCGGCGATGCGTAAAAGCAATTCGCCGGTATGGGAAGTACCGTACCTGCCAATCGATCCTGCCGATTTGGGTCGTACCTATGAAGCGGTGATTCGGGTAAACAGCCAGTCCGGCAAAGGCGGTGTTGCATTCATTCTTGAGCGCGACCATGGTCTGGAATTACCTAGGCGCATGCAAATGGAATTCAGTCAGGTTGTTCAACAGATAAGTGAAGACACCGGCAAGGAAGTTGATTCGCCAACTATCAAGAAAGCGTTTGATGAGACTTTTCTCGATAGACTAGAACCCTTGTCGTTTGTAAAGCATACAAGTGTCGAGGATGCATCGGATGACTCGCTTCGATCATTAACAGCTGTAGTCAAAGTGAATGGCGAAGAACGCGAGATCACCGGGCAGGGTAATGGACCTATTGACGCCTTTGTGCATGCTATTAAAACGGCGTTGGATGTTGATTTTCGTGTTGTTGATTACCATCAGCACGCTACCGGCGCTGGTGCCGATGCGCAATCAGCGTGCTACTTCGAAATTCAAGCGGGCAAGGGCGCAACCAAATATGGCGCAGCACTAAATAGCAATATTGTGTCAGCCTCTTTAATGGCTGTTTGCAGCGCATTTAATCGAGCGGTTCTGGACGGGCTGCTAACTCCCAAATACGATTGAGCGACTAGGGTCCAGCGATGAGCAATCTCAATGACAATAACTCCGGCGGGACCGATGCTCCGGAGTCAGAGCAAGTTGCGCCTGAAACACTTGCAGAGGCAGCTCTAAATTATCACCGGTATCCGATACCGGGCAAACTTGAGATATCAGCGACTAAAAACATGGTAAACCAACGCGATCTTGCGTTGGCTTACTCACCTGGCGTCGCCGCAGCTTGTAAGGAAATCGAGAACGATCCATTGCAAGCTGCGGAGCTCACCGCACGAAGTAATCTTGTTGCTGTAATCACCAACGGAACAGCTGTGCTGGGACTGGGAGCTATTGGAGCACTAGCTTCCAAACCTGTTATGGAAGGTAAGGCAGTGCTGTTTAAAAAATTCGCTAACGTCGATGTATTTGATTTGGAATTAGATACAACCGATGTCGATCGTTTTTGCGATGCGGTGGAGTTAATGGAACCCACCTTTGGTGGTGTCAATCTAGAAGATATTAAAGCGCCGGAGTGCTTCGTTATCGAAGAACGCTTGCGCAAAAAAATGAACATTCCCGTTTTCCATGATGATCAGCACGGCACAGCCATCGTTGTAGCTGCTGCGATACGAAACGGATTAAAAGTAGCGGGCAAAGACCTAGATAAAGTGAAGCTGGTGTGTTCGGGGGCCGGTGCCGCAGCCTTATCTTGCTTGAACCTATTGGTGTTCATGGGGCTAAAGAAGGAAAACGTCACGGTTTGTGATATCGATGGTGTTGTTTATGAAGGTCGTAATAAGGGGCTTGACCCGTATAAGGCTGTCTATGCCAGAGACACGGATGCGCGAACACTGGATGACGTCATCACTGATGCGGATGTCTTTTTAGGATTGTCAGCGCCAAACGTTCTCTCAGGAGAACAAGTCCAACGTATGGCGACATCTCCATTTATATTGGCATTAGCTAACCCGGATCCCGAGATCAGCCCCGATATCGTTCACTCAGTAAGAGACGATGCCATTATGGCAACGGGCCGTTCCGATTACCCGAACCAAGTCAATAACGTACTGTGTTTTCCGTTCCTTTTTCGTGGTGCTCTGGATGTGGGTGCTACAGAAATCAACGGTGAAATGCAGGCCGCAGCGGTTGAAGCCATTGCCGACATTGCAACTAAAGAGGCCTCTGATGTTGTATCAGCGGCTTACGGTGGCAAGCCGTTTACCTTCGGACGCGAATACCTCATACCCAAACCTTTTGACCCGCGCTTAATGTTGGAGATACCTCAACGTGTCGCTAAAGCTGCGATGGAGAGCGGTGTTGCAACGCGGCCTATTGCCGACTTTGATGCCTACCGTCGTAAATTGCAGAGCTTTATTTTCCGTTCTGGCTTAGTGATGAAGCCTATGTTTGAACAGGCACAGGCAAATCTGCAAAAGGTGGTTTTATCCGAAGGTGAATCGTCGCGCGTATTGAACGCCGTTCAAATTCTCGTTGATGATGCCATCTGCCATCCAGTGCTGATTGGACGTCTTGATGTCATTAAAGAACAAATTCAAGAAATGGCGCTTCGACTAACGATCGGGCAGGGCTTCACCGTTATCGATCCATCAGACAATCCTAAGAATGATCATTACGTTGATTCTTATCACCGCATCATGGAACGACAAGGTGTATCACCAGAGTATGCCGCTAACGTTATTCGTACACGACCGACAGCGCTAGGAGCTTTGATGGTGAAGGAAGGCGAAGCTGATGCTTTGGTGTGTGGTACGCAAGGCGCGTATGCCAGACATTTGCGCTATCTCGTTAACCTTATTGGTATAAAGGATGACGTCAGCGATATCTCTGCGCTGATGTTAATCATCATGGGCAAAGGAACCGTCTTTCTCACTGATACCCATATCACGGTTAATCCAACGGCGGAAGAAGTCGCTGAGACCGCCCATATGGCGTCCAGTATCGTAAAGCGTTTTGGGTTAGTGCCAAAGGTGGGCATGCTCTCTCACTCTAACTTCGGAAGTCGCAACAATGAATCAGCACAGAAGATGCGCCGTGCTGTTCAGATCGTGAAGGAGCGCTATCCGGGATTAGCCGTAGAAGGTGAGATGCACGCGGATGCTGCTCTGCAAGAGGAGACACGTCAACGGGTATTCCCGAATGCAAATTATTCGGGCGGCGCAAACTTACTCGTTATGCCTAATCTGGATGCTGCCAACATTACCTACAATATGGTGAAAGCGTTGGGTGATGCTTTACCGGTTGGGCCTATGATTATGGGGTTGAACAAACCTGCTCACGTGGTGACTGAATCCACGACGGTCAGAGGTATTGTTAATCTGTGTGCAATCGCCGCTGTTGATGCTATCGATCACAAGGCGAGTGTCAAAGCTAAGGCCTCATCTTAAAATTGAATGAACGCGCATGTCTGCGCATAAAGGATTCTTGATGGAACTGGAACTTTTTTTAAACAGACTGGAAACTCAACCAAAAACTGTCGAGTTTCCGGATGTCATAGAACTCATCAATAGCTTGTACACCTACATACCGACAGCTTTTCGAAATCACGATATACACAGTGAGGCCGGTCAGAATACGGGATCTTGTAAGATATTCGCCTTTGCGCGTTTACAGGAAATGTCAGAAGAGAAAACCCTGTCATTGTTCGGTGCGTTTTATCGAGCTGATGTTCTTAAGAATCCCGATGGGGATAGTCATCCGAACATTCGACAGTTCATGAAAACCGGTTGGGAAGGCATCGAATTCGATGGTGTACCTCTGCGTGCTAAGGGATAATTCTGTGAGCAGTGAGCAGTGAGCAGTGAGCAGTGAGCAGTGAGCAGTGAGCAGTGAGCAGTGAGC
>CAZCKD010000214.1:0-1130 GCA_964498925.1 uncultured Granulosicoccaceae bacterium | reverse complement strand
AATAAGCAATAAGCAATAAGCAATAAGCAATAAGCAATAAGCAATAAGCAGGTAGTGGTATGCCGCTGTATTGGGTTGCCGTCGAAATAGAGATAGACGCTAAAGTGCGATGAGTCCGGTAATCAAACCTATGATTCCGCCAAATACGCCGCCCCAGACGACCAGCCATCCGAGATGATTTTTAATCATTCGCTGCATGATTTCTTTAACCATTTCGGGCGTCATTTCATCCAGTCTCGCTTGTAGTAATTGTTCAAGCTTGGCTAAAAACCGGTCGCTGCCGGCAGCTTTGGTCAACTGACTACTTATCGCAGCTTGGATGCTAGGAGACTTCGCAGCTTCCGATAAGAAGTTTTCCATGCGTTTCTTAAAGGGCTCTCGAAGCGGTTGTAATGCCGCTTCTCCGCCTACCATGCTAAGCATGGAGCCGAACGATGATTCGGTAACCGTTAAGACTAGTTGATCGTAGGCTGCATCAAGGTCGATGGACTTAAGCATCGGTTCTAAATCGACGTCATTGATTAAAGGTGGTTTTTGTTCGGCGTTGTCGTCTGTTTCATCGGAGTTTTCCACCTCCGCCTTGCTGGAGTTTTTTAACAGGCGACTTACGTTGTCTTTGCTGAAGAGCTCTTCGCGGACCATTCTCAGAATGCCGGCCTTGAACTCTTCAAAGTGCAATGTAATGACACCAGAACCGTATAGCCCAGGGACTCGCTCAAAAAGCATATGCACGGCAAGCCAGTTGGTAAGCGCACCAGAGAGTGCGAACAGCCCTACACTCAGGACAACGCTATCCCAGGGGCCGGGGATAAACTGGCTCAGGGCGATTAACAATAGCGCGATCAGATTTGGAGTAACGTTTTTATTCAACATGCACTTAGTCGCTTTTGAATGATGTCTCTATCTGTGGTACGAGTACCGAGTGGGCAGTGCCGTTCCTTGAATTGCCTGAACAGATGAACTGCGGCAACTAGACAAACTTGCCCTGAGAGATGGGGATTATAACGCTGCTACTCTCTGATTAGCCTCATGAATATTTCATACGTGTGCATACTGCAGAATACTGTGCACGAAGGCACGAAGGCACGAAGGCACGAAGGCACGAAGGCACGAAGGCACGAAGGCACGAA
>CAZCKD010000213.1:0-6186 GCA_964498925.1 uncultured Granulosicoccaceae bacterium | reverse complement strand
AGAGAGTGCTCCACAACTTTCGCTGGCAGTTGATGAAGATCAGCCGGAACCTTCATTCGAACGATTAGCCGTTGATACCGACATATCGCGATTCAACGTTTTTGAATGGCCTTATAAACCGGCGGAAGACGAGATTGACGATAAGAGTGTTGAATTTCAATGGGCAGGGCGTGATGCGCGGGATATCGGTACGGTTATCCATATGCATTTGCAGCTGCTGGCTGATCGTCCGGACTCAGACCATGCGGCTATCGAAGAACAAACGCTGAAAACAATTACCCAGAGGCAATTAAAAAATCTGGGCATGCAGGATCATCGACTGGATGCAGCTGTTGAGCGTGTCCTACAGGGTGTACGAAACACGCTGGACGATGAAAGAGGAAAATGGATATTAACGAAGCATCAAGATGCTCGAACCGAGTGGGCTTTAACGATGCCGTTGAATGCTGAGGAAGAATCTCATCGTGTGCAAAAAGTCGTTATCGATAGAACCTTTGTCGATGAATCCGGCACTCGCTGGATAGTTGATTTTAAAACGGGCGATCACCGTGGCGGGCAATTGGACGAATTTCTCGACAACGAGCAAAAACGTTATGCCGATCAATTGAATCGCTATGCTGATATCATGTCTACCATAGAGAAACGTCCAATACGGGTTGGTTTGTATTTCCCGATGTTTAATGGTTGGCGAGAGTGGCAGCCCCCACAAGCGGCTGATTAAACTGACGTTTCCAGCTAATCATCATAACGACGAGTTTCGATATGGAAGCTGCTTACTGGCAGAAAGCTTGGTCCGATAACCGAATCGGATTTCATCAGAAAAACGTCAACAAATGGTTGATGGATAATTGGTCTGCTATGGAGCTACCGGAAGGTAGCGGTGTATTTGTACCCTTGTGTGGAAAAACGTCCGACATGCTTTGGTTGCACGAGCAGGGGCATTCGGTTTTGGGTGTAGAGCTTAGCGATCGCGCAGCCATTCAATTCTTCACTGAAAATGAGCTTGAATACGCTGTGCGGGAAGTACCGGATTTTCAGATTTTTGCCGGTCAAAACGCTGCCAGCGGGTTAGAAATCTGGGTGGGTGATTTCTTTAAACTGCCCGCCGCCGCTCTGGAGGGCTGCAGCGCCTATTTTGATCGCGCTGCTATGGTGGCATTGCCAGATGCGCTTAGAGCCGAATACGCCAGACATATGGCGCATTTGATGCCCAAAAGCAGCAGGGGGCTGTTGATAACGTTCTCTTACGATCAAAATCGTATGAAAGGTCCGCCGTTTTCGGTACCAGATGAAAACGTTCGCAAATTACTGGGCCCAGCCTTTGATATCTGCGAACTAGAGCACTACAGTGGGACAGAGCGCCTCGGTAACCTTAAAGAGCGAGGCCTTGAAACACTGGACGAACGGGTCTATCTCCTAAAAAGAACCTAGTTGACGATGTAAGCATGCCAAAACCTATTCAACGTGTGATCGGATTCATCATTCTTCTCGCCACTGTCGGGCTAATTTCCTGCCAGGCGCTGATTACTTAATTATGAGTTCCGTAACCCGAATAAATTCCGATACAAAACCCAAAGTACTGTGGCGTGGATTGCTGCTGTATTTTCTTGCGCTTCCACTGTTATTGGCTGTTATCAAGGCCTTGCAAGACGGTGAAGTTATTCAGGCTGTTGCCAGGGCTGTTGGGTTCTTCATGTTTGTCTCTGCAGCCACGCTGATCCGAAAAGGTATTCGCCTTGATAACGAGGCGCAGAAACGGCGTCTGCGACGGCGGGCAAGTACTATCCAATATCGGATGATTGGTGCAGGGCTTGTCACCGTTGGTATGTTCGTCGTGACGTGGTTGGGCTCCTCCGGTCGGCACTCGCTAATAGAGAGTATCTTGTTTGCCGGAGCTGCATTGTTGGGTTGCTACTTGTATTATGACTTCGACCCGGCCCGAAAGGATCCCGATATAGCGGCCGTCGGAATTACGACAGAGGAGTTGATAGAGCTGCTGGACGAAGCAGAAGGTAGACTGGAAAAAATCGAGCAATCCAGCAAGCAGATTCGAAATATCGAATTTAAAGATAGGCTGCGTCGAATCGTTAAGGATGCCAGAGGTATCCTCGACACGATAGAAAGCGATCCGGTGGATGCCAGACGTGCCCGTAAATTTTTAAAAGTTTATTTGGATGGTGCTCAGCAAGTGACCGAAGGCTACGCAAGAACTCATACGGAAGGTGAGGCGCACGCTTTGGAAGATAACTTCCGACGAGTACTGACGACGATTGAAACCGTCATAGCAGAACAACAAACAAAGCTTAAAGAAAACAACTTATCTGATCTGGACGTGAACATCGAAGTTCTGCAGATGCAATTGGAAAAAGAAGGCGTTACCTAGCGTAATGCCGTGGTGGTTGTACCTCGTATGGTGCACGGCCTTTAATTTATAGAATATTGAGGAAAGTAACCATGAACGAGACCAAAACAGACGTAGCGCAAACTATCGATGTGCTACCGGGCACAGAGTTATTGCCCGATTTAAAACATGACATTGTCCCTTATGAAAAAGCAGACTTAGGTGAGCGTCAATTGATCGATCGCCTTATGGAAGAGATCGATCTGACGGACAGTAACTCCGTTATATTCTTCGGTAGTAAAGCCCAGCAAGAACTTACGGCCATCTCCGACAACATGCTTGAGGGCGTTCGAAACAAAGATCTAGGCTCTGCGGGACGTTCTCTTAATGACATGGTGACTGTCTTAAGAGGGTTCGAGGTTGAAGACTTTGATCCTAATGATCGGCCTGGTTTTTTCGCGCGATTTTTCAGACGTATATTCGGTGGCGTAACACCGGTTGCCAAGTTTATTCAGCAATATGAAGGTGTTCGTCGACAAGTTGATACCGTCACGGACGATCTAGAAAAGCACAAGACGCTTTTGCTACGTGATATCAAATCACTGGATAAGCTATATGGCGCAAACCTCGATTACTTTCATAACCTGGAAGCTTACATCGTTGCTGGAGAGCAGAAGCTTAAGCTCATCGATGAGAACATGATTCCTGCAGCTGAAGTTAAAGCTGCCAGCGAAGATGATGTGCTCAAAGCTCAGGAGCTTCGGGATTTACGCAGTGGTCGTGATGATTTAGAACGACGCATCCACGATTTACGACTGACTCGTCAAGTGGCTATGCAAGGCCTGCCTAGCATTCGACTCATTCAAGAGAACGACAAGGGGTTGGTTAACAAGATTAACTCGACGTTGGTTAATACGGTTCCTTTGTGGCGTCAGCAATTGGCTCAGGCAGTCACGATTTTCCGTTCAGCTGAAGCTGCAAAGAGTGTTAAGGCTGCGAGTGATCTAACCAACGAGCTGCTGGAAAAAAATGCCGAAAATCTGCGTACCGCTAACAAGACGGTTCGCGAAGAATTGGAACGCGGTGTCTTCGACGTTAATGCCGTTAGACGTGCTAACGAGAATTTGATTGCGACCGTTGAAGAGAGTTTGCAAATTGCTGATGAAGGTAAGCGTCGACGTGCTGATGCTGAAAAGCAATTACAAACGATGGAAGCAGAATTGAAAGAGACACTCAAGGCTGCTTCTGCGAGAACTCAATCCGCACCGATTGCAGGAGTCTAAACAATGGGTTTGTTTAGCAGGCTCTTTAATGAGTTCGTCGACGTCATCGAGTGGACGGATGATTCCAGCAACACTATGGTGTATCGGTTCGAGCGTTATGGCAACGAAATAAAGTACGGTGCCAAACTGATCGTTCGTGAAGCGCAAATTGCCGTTTTCGTTAATGAGGGTGAAGTTGCCGATGTGCTCGGCCCCGGAACCTACGAACTTGAAACCAAGAACCTTCCCATACTGACCACACTGCAAAACTGGCATCACGGATTCGAAAGCCCGTTCAAGGCTGAAGTCTATTTTTGTAATGCCCGACGTTTTACTGATCTTAAATGGGGTACTAAGCAACCCTTGATGTTAAGAGACAGTGAATTCGGTGGTCTTCGTATTCGCGCTTTCGGAACATACGGTGTTCGTATAACCGATGCGTTGCTGTTTATACGAGAGATTGTCGGTACCGAAGGTGTGTTCACCACCGATGAAATTAGCTCTCAGTTGCGTAATTTAATCACCTCACGGTTTGCAACGATCATTGGTAGCGCCAATATTCCTGTTTTGGATATGGCCGGAAATTATGATCAATTGGGTGAGTTTCTAACCCGGCGTATAGCACCTGAATTCGGTGAGTACGGTTTAGAGCTTACGCGCATTCTGGTTGAGAACATCTCGCTTCCTCCAAAAGTGTCGGAAGCCTTGGACAAACGAACCAGCATGGGCATGACGGGCAATCTTGATCGCTACATGCAGTACCAGGCTGGTACTTCCATGGAAGCGGCGGCACAAAACCCCGGTGGTGGTGCCTCTGATGGTATCGGTATGGGTATCGGCTTAGCTATGGCTAATCAGATGAATCACAATATGAATTCATCGGGAGGCACAGGAACGCCACCTCCAGTACCTGGTTCAGTTCAGCAGGTTTTTCATATTGTTGTTGATGGCAGCGCTCGTGGACCCTATGCGTTCGATCTTTTGAAGCAGCAAGTGAGTTCGGGTGCCTTGAAGCCGGATACTCTCGTTTGGTCTCAGAATATGACTGAATGGCAGCCAGCGAATTCTGTGGCGGCTCTGGACAAGCTATGGGGAACTTCAGCGCCAACGCCCCCTCCAATTCCATCGTCTTGAGACAGCACTGAGCTTGCGCTGGTATAGGTGCAGTTCTCTTCCATGAGGACTGCACCTGCTGTCTGCATCTTAGTGAAAGGAATATATCCATTAACCCTCAAATGCTAATCATCCAATGAGCCTGCGCGATCGCTTGCAGTCTCAGTTGGATAAGCGAATGGCGACTCGTGCCAAGAGCACTAAGCCCGTTCCTCGATACGACTGGGCAAAAGAGACATCGGACGCTGACTCAATCGGCGAGGCCACGACTCGTGCATTAACGGAAAAGCGTTTTCCGTGTGGTCAGTGTGGTGCTGAGCTGAACTATGCCGTAGGCACTCGTTCCTTAGAATGTTCCTATTGCGGGCATCTGAATGAGATTGAAAACAGTGCAGAACGTTTAAGAGAGCTGGACTTTCATGCTGCTCTTCGTGAGCTGCAGAATTCAGATCGTATAGAGCCCACGAGCAAAATTATTGCTTGCCCTAACTGTGCGGCGCAGTTTGCTCTGGATGCCCATATTCATGCGGGTGAGTGTCCATTCTGTGCCACCTCTGTAGTGACGCAGACGGCAGATTCGACCACGTTAAAACCCAAGGGGTTACTTCCTTTTGCGGTGACGTCAGATCAGGCAAGAGAAGCCTATAAAAGCTGGCTTAAGAAACGCTGGTTTGCACCCAATGCATTGAAGAAATATGCGCGAAGCGATGCAAAGCTAAACGGTGTCTATATCCCTTATTGGACATACGACAGTGATACAGCCACATCCTATCGGGGGCAAAGAGGAGAAGTTTATTACGTCACCCAACGCTATACGACAACAGTCAAAGGGCGACGAGTCACAAGGACCCGGCGCGTACCCAAGATTCGATGGTATCCGGCCAGTGGTCGCACCTCAAGGCACTTCGATGATGTCTTGGTAGGGGCGACTAAAACGCTACCCAGAAAAATCACTGACTGGTTAGCCCCGTGGGATCTTGAAAACTTGCTGCCGTATACCGAAGACTATCTCGCAGGGTTTAGTAGTGAGGTATATCAGGTGGATCTGGATGAAGGGTTCAACATCGCGCAGCAAACAATGGATAAAGTGATCCGTACGGATGTGCAGCGTTCCATCGGTGGCGATCAACAACGCATCACGTCGCTAAAAACACGCCACAGTGACACAACGTTTAAACATGTTTTATTGCCTCTATGGACTGCAGGTTTTCAGTTTCGGGGTAAAACCTATCGATTTGTCGTTAACGGTCGAACAGGAAAGGTTCGGGGAGAAAGACCTTACAGTGTTATTAAAATAACAATGGCTGCTATTGCTGGTCTGGCATTGCTGGGTGGCACCGTAGCGGTATTTAGTCAGTCCAACGGCTTCGGTCAATTCGGTTCAGCGGGATACACAACAGGTTTTGGTGGATCTGTTACTGGTGGCTGGACTCGCCGTGCGTCTCCGTCACGATGGCCTGACACGCCGTT
>CAZCKD010000212.1:0-6192 GCA_964498925.1 uncultured Granulosicoccaceae bacterium | reverse complement strand
GCCGCCGAAACGGCAACTAAATGAGGTAGGATTTCAGGATCCCAATGCGGACTACAAAAACGCAACCAATCTGCCTGATCTCGACACATATAAATTGCACAATCGAGACTGGGTATCGCGAAGGAAACAAGCAACATTATGATCAAAGCTATAAAAGACTCATCTCCGGCCGTTCTCATCTCCCGCATGGTCGTTGCGGCAATCGTTGTTTTCGCTACTTACAACCCTTCCGGAAAATCTATCTTCCACTGGGTTGTGAACAACGACAACCCGGGTGACGCGTGGGTCATCCTCGGTGCCATTGTTGCTATTTTAGTTAACATCGCTCTGCTTATCGCCGCTTGGAAAGCTCTGGGCAAGTTAGGCACCATTATCGTCGTGATCTTTTTTGGCGCCCTTATCTACTTGTCGTTTCAAGAAGGCTGGGTCGATGCGGACAATCGCGCATCTTTGGAATGGCTAGCCCTGATTCTCTACAGCGTTTTTCTGGGCATCGGTTTGTCAGGTGCAATTCTGTGGCGACGGGCTACCGGTCAGGTAGTCACCGACGAAGCAGACGATTTGGATAACTAATTCAGCAGCGCGAAATGGTGGCAATGGCAGCAGTCATTGCCACTTTTTAAATGAGCGAGGCACCCAAACTAAGCAAGCTACGACTGACGGTCATAGGACTGCTCTTTGTCACAACAGTCGCCACCATTGCTGCTTACACGCAGCAATTAATTGTTCCACTCTTTCTCGGCCTACTGACCTGGGGTAAGGCGTGGCTCAAAACGCTCACCCCCAAACTTGGCCTGTTACTACTAAAGAACGGACTGGTCATCCAGCTGCGACGAATGATCGTCAAGGCATCTACCCATGTGTTTTTAAAATCGCACCGGCCCTGGCGACGATGGATAATCAGTGCAAAAGATCAGATATTGCACTTCCTCAAAGATCTGGCGAGTCGCTATTTGTCCTTACCGCTGTGGATGAAAAGTGTTTTGGCTATGCTGGTGTTGTTGGCCACCGCAGGGAGCTCATTCGCCGTCTTCGCGTTGCTGGTTATTCCTCAACCGGTACTTAGTTGGCTTAGAAAACAAGTCATGGGCATGCTGAACAAGCTGGGAGTCACGCAGTTTTTCGGCGCGATTTGGCGATTCATTATTCCTGCCGGACTACGAGAGCGCTGGTATATGTATGCGAAATGGACGTTAGGTCGGCAGCAAGTCAATGCAGCCAAGAAAATTCATGACAACCTAGCGAATCGAAAAAATAAACTTAAACCCTAGAGCGATTTTTTCGATACCGCTGGGGATCGTTAACCTGACGGTATTGGAAGTAAAGTTGTTGACCGGCATAGATGGTAAGAATAACCATAAATAAAATCACAGGATAAGCAAGAATCTCTAACACGTTCTCCAGGCTATTGGCCATGGTATGAAGACCTAGACCATCCATGCTTTCCACACTGGACTGCGTATTTAATTTTGCCCACAGAGAGACAAAAGTCCCCACAAGCCCTGCGAAAAACAGCCCGAGATAGAATTTCACCCGCGGCGCTATGTTCGGCAATCTTGATGATGCGACCGCGCTCTTAGATACCAGCAGCTCTAGACTGTCTGTCTCGCACGTGTCAGACCTTTCAATAAAATGTACTTTTCCCATAACGACGTAATCAATTGCAGAAACTAGACGAATTAACTGCCAACCTTTGCGTGTGCAGTTGAGACGTAACTTACTCAAAGCGGGGTATTAGTTCTGTAACTTCTTTCGCATTTGCAATTAATGCGTAAACGATCACATCAACTACTATGAGGTAAAGCACTTAACAAAAATCATTCATTTGTCGTTCAGTTACACATTGTTACGCTACTAGGCCCAAGAAGTGCGGTGTAATTGTTAGCTAAACCACATACTTGGCTCCGGAGAACCAAATGATCATTTCGCGAACCAATCCTTTAATTAGGGTTTTTATAAAAGCCATGACTATGTCTACTTATACAACTTTGCCTTCAATGACTGCATTCAGCCGATGGTCACGCGCTGCACTACTACCGTTTTTAGCAGCAACGCTAGCACTCGGTGGATGTGCCGCTACCACCCGAACACTCGATCCAGAGGCAGAAACACACTATGACGCACGCTATGATTTTTCTGACAAAAAACAAATCGTCGATGAATTAACCGGCAGCCTACTCAGCTCAGCTGCAGTATCTACAGAAGTTAACAAACCGCTCATTGTTGTTTACGGGGTAGATAACGAAACCTCTGAACATATCAACACGGGCGGTATAACCGATGATATTCGACTCGCCCTGATAAATTCCGGTGAATATCGATTTTTAAATCGTGCTCAGCGCACGAACATTCAGGTTGAATCAGAATATCAACAAGCTGGATTTGTTCCGCCTTCTCAACGCATAGTACAAGGCCGACAACTAGGCGCCGACTACATACTTTCCGGAACTCTTCGCTCCATTGAGAAAAAACAGCCCAGACAGTGGCGTTTAAACAAGAAGGAATTGATTTACTACTCAATGAACCTTGAACTTACCAATCTGGAAAGTGGAGAGATTTCATGGGCAGATAACGTCGAGATTGCTCGGGAAGCGTCACAACCACTATTCCGCTGGTAAGCAACACTAGCAAGCAAGAATCTTATGCGCTTGTCCAAGGTGGGGTCCTCGCAATTCATCAGGCTGGCACTCGTTGCTTTAATAGCGGCCCTCTTACAATCGTGCGCGACATCAGGCGCTCTGCATGTCGCACGCGATCAATTTCGACATGGCAGCACGACTGCTGCACTGGAGACTCTGGCTAACGCCGATATCTCTAATCGCGATCGTCTGCTGCTGTACATGGACAAAGGTGTCATAGCTCAAACGTCGGGCGACTACAGACAAAGTATCGAAGCATTCGAGCGTGCTATTGCTCTGGTTGAAGAACTCGATCATGTTAGTTTTCGAGATCAAACGGCATCAATCATTACCACCGATAGAGCCGCTCGCTACAAAGGTGAATTCAGCGAGCAACTCTGGTTGCATACGTTTCAAATGCTCAACTATTTGCTGATAGATGATCCGATAGGCGCCGCTGTTGAAGCGAGACGTGCAGCTGCATTATTTGAAGAACACCCAAAGATCTTCAAACACGATAAATTTACACGTATGTTGATGGCCGCAAGTTTTGAGAACGCCGGACAGTACGACAGCGCCAGTGTTGAATACAGAAAACTAGCAAAAGATTTTGACTACATCTCTCCACCTACACTTCCGAGCGACCACGGAGAGGTCATCGCAATTGTTGCCAGCGGCTTCATTGAACCCAAACTGTCGGGCGATCTGTTTATCGACTATCACTCAAGAATTTCATTTCCCTACTACGCAAATCGCGGAACATACAAACCTTCTATTTCTGTGCAAGTTAATGGTGACAGTCAACCCTATAGCCAGACTGATACGCTACTTGCTCAAGTATCACAAAGAGCTCTGGAAAAACGCGGCAGGGCTGTTGCTGTACGCCAAGCGCTACGTCTTGCAGCGAAGCACAACATAGCCAAATCAATCGAGGCAAAAGATGAGCTTGCCGGTGGTGTCGCTAGGCTACTGTTACTTGCCATTGAACAGGCAGATACGCGAAGTTGGGAAACCCTCCCCTCATCAATCAGCCTGGTGCGAATTCCGGTAAAAACCGGACCGCAGACAGTCTCAGTTCAAACATCAAACAACGTCTACGACAACCTCGGAACAAGCGCGAGTCACACATTGGACGTTGACTTAAAGGAAGGTCAGAGACTCTTCACGTTTATACGAACGGATATCTCAGAGCCTTAAACCCTGTAGTGTAGTTAATCGAGTATACCGGCCCATTGGATATTGAATTTTCACTGACGCCAGACAGATAACACATACATAAGATTCGATAAATCTGCGATTTAACAAAAGGGCATTTTCTGTGCTAATCTAGAATCTCCAACCGCAACGCAAAGGAGGTGATCAAATGTCGAGTGTTTTGATTTTTGTCGGGTCAGCTATGAGTGTAGCGCGATCTAATTAACGTTTTTTTGCGTCAAACTCTAAGCAGGCTGATACCGTCAGCCAAGGCACGGAAAGCCGCCCTCTCGGGCGGCTTTTTTTATTCCCACGCAATTACTTTCAACAAGTACGACAATTGCATAGTTATTAACCACTGACAAAAGCCCCGGTATTGGCAGCGAGATTCCGGTTTTCTCCCTGTCTGGTTATACTGGTCTATCACGCCTTACTAGAAGCTTTTTTGTGAATCAAGAAGAAACACAGTCTAAACCCAGACCGTTTGTCGATCTGATCATTAGCATCATTATTCCCTCAGTCATTTTGATGAAACTGAGTGGCGACGATAAATTAGGAGCAACGTCAGCGCTAATACTGGCACTGTCGTTTCCGATCATCTACGGACTCTATGAATTAAAGGCTAATGGTAAGCGCAACGGTATCGCGCTGCTCGGCATAATAAGCGTACTTTTAAACGGTGGCATTGGACTTCTGGAAATTGGCCCTGAATGGTTAGCCATTAAGGAAGCAGCTATTCCTCTATGCATCGGAGTCGGCGTACTAATCGCCAATAAACTGGGCTTTCCATTAATCAGAAAGATGCTTTTTAACCCAACGATTATGAACATCGACAAAATCGAAACGACGCTGGGAGAAAATGGCAATACGCGAGAATTCGAAAATCGATTAGACAAAGCCAATTATTTTTTTGCGGGCACCTTCCTGTTTAGCGCCATCATGAATTTCATCCTCGCCAAAATGATTGTCACCAGTCGCGGCGGCACCAGCGCTTTCAACGAAGAACTCGGGCGAATGACACTGCTTAGTTATCCGGTCATTGCCATTCCATCCATGATCATGCTGCTAGGCATATTCTGGTACATCTGGAGAACAGTTAGCAGACTGACAGGACTGACCTTCGAAGAGATTATGGTGACCAATGAAAACGAAGATAGCTAAAGTTTTATCTATACACTCTTAAGCATCTTCTTTCATAGCACCCAACTACAGAACTAGTTGGGTGCTATTACACCTCTGATTGCATCAGCACGTCAGTAAATCAAGATTTAACTCGCATTTTCTGGAAGCGTTAAAGCGAGAAACATCGGAGCATTGTCTCGTTGCACTAATACAGGAATTGCCTTATCTACAGGCGCATCCTTAACAAGCTGCTCCAACTCTCGAACATTATCGACCATTTCTCTATTCAAAGAGACAATGATGTCGCCTTTGCGAATACCGGCAATAGCTGCCGCACCATTCGGCTTTAGATCTGAGACTACAACACCAGACTCAACGTTCATCTTATCAAGTTGCTCTTTGCTTAACTCAGCCACTTCAACACCTAATCTAGACTCATCCACAGGCATTACCGCAGGCAAAGCACTGATCTTTTGACCTTCGTCTAAAGGTTCAATGGTTACGTTCAATGTCTCGCGCTCACCGTTACGGAGAACTTCAACAGCAACGGTTTCGCCAGGTCGAACTGAACCCACCAAAGGAGGTAATGCACTCGAGTACTTAACAGCTTTGCCATTAAACTTCAAAACAATATCACCGCTGAGTAAACCACCATTGTCTGCAGGACTGCCTTTAGTTACCTGCGCAATCAATGCACCTTCGGGCTTATCCAAACCAAACGATGTGGCGAGTGATTGACTCACACTCTGTATAGCTACACCCAACCAACCACGCGTCGCAAAGCCATTTTCTTTCAGTTGATCTGCAATAGATATGGCTACGTTAATTGGAATGGAAAACGACAGACCTTGATAACCACCCGAGCGTGAATAGATTTGCGAGTTCACGCCCACCACTTCACCATCGGTGTTAAATAAAGGGCCGCCGGAATTACCCGGGTTTACCGCGACATCTGTTTGAATAAACGGAACATAAGTGTCATCGGGCAAACTTCTCGCTAACGCCGACACGATGCCCTGAGTTGCCGTATGTTCAAACCCGAAAGGCGAACCTATAGCAAGAACCCACTCACCCACACGAAGATCATCAGAGTCGCCAACGGTGACCACCGGCAAGTCCTCTGCATCAAGCTTCAACAAGGCGATATCACTTGCCGCATCACTACCGACTAATTCAGCCTGATACTCACGTCTATTTTGTAAACCGACCCGAATTTCAGTCGCATTATCAACAACATGTGCATTGGTGATGACATAGC
>CAZCKD010000211.1:0-6272 GCA_964498925.1 uncultured Granulosicoccaceae bacterium | reverse complement strand
GGATTTGATGGTATCGAACTACTCACCCACTCTCATTTGATGGGACAATTTTTATCACCGCTGACCAATAAACGTGATGATGAATATGGCGGTTCCTTGGACAATCGGCTTCGTTTTACCCAAGAGGTGATCAAAGCCGTACGTCAAGCTGTCGGGGCGGACTTTATCATCGGTGTAAGAGCCACTGGAGATGAATTGGTAGAGGGTGGTCTAACTCGCAATGACTGTGTAGACATCGCAAAAGCATTGGCTGATTCAAAAGAGATAGATTTTCTCAACATTCTTGCAGGTGCACCGTACGACGACTTAGGGTTAGCGCAATGGGTCCCGCCGATGGGCTTACCGTCAGCTGCGCACCTTGATGTTGCAGGCCATATTCGACGTGAAGTTAGCATCCCCATCTTCCACGCAGGCGGTGTGGCTGATGTCGCAACAGCAAGACAAGCGATTACTCAAGGCCAAGTCGATCTTATCGGCATGACTCGGGCACAGCTGGCAGACCCTTACCTCGTCCACAAGATTATGAATAATCAGGAAGAGCGCATACGGCCTTGTGTCGGTATGGGGTACTGCGTGGATCGGGTAAACCAAGGCAAAGACGCGCTCTGCGGACATAATGCCGCTACTGGGCGAGAGGCTACCATGCCTCATATTATTGAGCTTGCGCCACGGTCTCAGAACGTTGTCGTTGTCGGTGGTGGTGCGGCGGGACTAGAAGCAGCAAGGGTCAGCGCCAGTAGAGGCCATCACACCATTCTCTTAGAAGCAGCCAATCAACTTGGTGGCCAGTTGCTACTCGCCAGCAAGGGTAAGACACGAAGGCAGCTATCCGGCGCGTTGGATTGGTTACGCCTTGAAGTAGAACGATTAGGCGTGGACGTACGATTGAACGTATTCGCCGAAGAAAAGGATGTTGTCGAATTGAATCCCGATGTTGTCATTGTTGCAACAGGCGGGTGGTCAGCGGAGCCGAATTTTCCAGGAGCGGAACACGCCCTTTCCAGCTGGGATGTATTGAACGGAACCGTCAGGTTGACAGGCTCAGTGTTGATACTGGATGAAATGGGTGATCATAGTGCGTGCGTGTGTGCTGATTATCTGGCCGGACTTGGCTGCCAGGTGACGTTGACAACACCTGATCGTTCAGTGGCTCATAATCTGGGACCGACAAATTCAAGCGTTGTTTTGAGTGACCTTGCGCAACAAGGCGTAAGCTTTCGTAGCTTGTGTGAAATACATAAAATTGAAGCACAAGGTTCTGCCAAACAAGTGCATCTTCGTCACGTGCTTACTGGCGATATTGAGCTTGCCAAATTTGACCACGTAATTGTTGAAATAGGCACTGAAGCACAGAGCGATTTGTATACGGCACTAAAACCCTTGTCGAGTAACAGAGGCCAACTCGATCAGAACGCTTTACTGAACGGTCACACCCCTTTCGCAACACTTAAAAACAAAGACGGTTTTAATCTTGCGCGGATAGGAGATGCTGTCGCTGGTAGAAATATTCATGCAGCGCTATACGATGCGCTGCGTGTTTGCAAAGACCTTTAACAGTAAACGCAGCGTTAAGCTCTGTTAAAAGTAATCAGCCAATCTGAAAAGCTGTTGCTTATCCTTCGTCCTTCATACGGGCAACAAGATAGCAACCAACGCCCAACACAAGCGGAAAAAGCGCAGCCTTAGGTTCTACGAAAGCACCCAGGAAAGCAATAAGGAAGAACATGCAACTGCCGGCAACCAAGGTGTTGTCTAATGATTCAGCGAATAAAGTCTTGATCGTGTTCATTGCGGGGTCCTCTGAAAGCCGGTGCGTACTCGCCTAGTTAAGCAAGCCGAAAATTATTGAAGTTGCGGGTCATTTTACAGAGGATCGCAAAGATGAATAGTGCCACCCAGTTACGAAACATTGTCAACGTTCGGCATGCCCCACTTCAGCCAACTGAATCAGCGTCGCAAGGTGTGCATTGAGAGGAGCTTCCATATTGCACTGCTGAGCAAATCGAGCAATAGCACCATTAATCGCTAGCACCTCTGTTCGCTTGCCTGAGAGTAAATCCTGAAGCATCGAAGGAGGATGCCCGCCGTGGTGTTTGCACGCGAAGTCCACAGTATCTGTCACTACGCTCAGATCAGCGGCAATACCCATTGCATGAGCAACAGTGACCGCTTCAGTAGCCACGGCTTTGACCAACGCTTTAGCATCGTCACGGGAGCCTATCTGATCCGGTGTTGCATGCGTCAGTCCGCAAACTGCGTTCATCCCTGCGTTGAAGGCCACTTTTTGCCAGATCCTGACATAGATATCTTTTTCATAGTTAACCTCTAGCCCGGAATTGATAAACATGGCTTCCAGGTGCTCGGCTTTGGCTGGACGATGGTCTCCGGCAGGACCAAACCACGTTCCACCTCTGCCCTTGCCTTCAACGACACCCGCTGATGTTTTCTCTACAGGCAACATGGTTATGCCTACCCATGTTTTATCCAACCCTACACGTGAGGCGATGTGCTCATCATTTCCTAGTCCATTTTGCAACGACAACACAAGCGTATCGGGTCCAATGCAACGTTCAATACTATCCAGCGCTGCTTCGAGTTGGAACGTCTTAGTCAGTGTTATTACCAGATCGACCGGCCTGACGAACGCCTCAGGTTTTGTAATGGGCACCTGAACCGTCACGACGCTGTCCCCCTGCCTGAGTTCCAGGCCGTCTTTCTCAACAGCCTCAATATGAGCTTCATTGGTTGTGAGCAAGTGAACTTCCTGGCCATTCATCGCCAAATGACCACCAAACCAGGACCCCATAGCCCCTGCACCCAAAATCGCTATTCTCATACCCGTCTCTCGCATGCTCACCGGTGTTCCCAGACCGAATCATACGCTTTCGGTGAACTAAGACAGAACACTGGTATTCTTGGTTATTGCAACCAACGTGGGAAAACAGCGCTCCGATGCAAGCTGCGTTGCTTCTCTACTCGAATTCGGCTGGAAATAAAGATGATTAATATTGATGATCGATACAGTAAAAAGCCATCTCAAATATCTGATATCGAATGGCGAACTCGCGTCGATCTAGCGGCGGCCTATCGTCTTGTGCACCATCATGGTTGGACCTCTCAGGTGTACAACCACATCACGGCTCGTATCCCTGAAACAGAGCATTTACTGATTAATCCCTTTGGTCATGCCTATGATGAGATTACGCCTAGCAATCTCGTCAAAATAGATATCGATGGCAATAAGATAGATGACAACCCGTTCCCAGTAAATGTCGCGGGCTACACCATTCACTCCGCTATTCATTCGGCACGCCCCGACCTTCAATGCATAGCGCACACGCACTCGCAAAACGCGACAGCCATATGTTGTCTTGAAGAGGGTTTTATTCCGTTAACTCAAATGGGCTGCATGTTCCACGATCGAATTGGTACACACGAGTTCGAAGGTATTGCATTAGATCTGGCAGAACGTGAAAGTCTTGTTGCGGACCTTGGGGAAAGCAATCACACCATGCTGTTGTATAACCACGGCCTGATTGTTAGTGGTCCTAGCATTGCCCATGCAATCACACGGCTCTATCACTTTGAAGATTGCGCAGGCGTTCAACTGAAAGCGATGGCAGCATCGACGGCAGGTGGTGCAACACTTAAAAGACCACGTCCCGAAGTGGTTCTTAAAACACGAGAGCAATTTGAAAGTGGCGCATCTCAAGGAGGTGCTGAAGTACTTTTACCGGAATGGCCTGCCTATTTACGTATGCTCGATCGGCTTTATCCAGGCTGGTGGTCTGACCGAGCCTTAATCAATGAATAAAATTTGGGTTGATGCTGATGCCTGCCCCAAGACAGTCAAAGAGATTTTGTTTCGGGCAGCAAAAAGGCTTGAGCTTCAAGTCACGCTGGTAGCGAACCAACCGGTGCCGGTACCCAAATCTAAATACGTCAACGCCATACAAGTGCCGCAAGGGTTTGATGTCGCCGATAACTACATCGTGCAACATTCCAACGCAGGCGATCTGGTCATTACAGCCGATATTCCCCTGGCAGCCGAGCTTGTCGAAAAGGGTTGTCAAGCCATCAACCCGAGAGGTCAGTTGTACACCGCCGAGAACGTACGTGAGCGTCTCAATATGAGAGATTTCATGGAGGAGCTTCGATCCAGCGGCATCGATACGGGTGGTCCGGCAGCGCTTAACCAGACAGATCGTCGCGAGTTTGCCAACAAATTAGATGGATTGCTTACGCGCATGGCAAATTCGAATAAAAACAATAAGAGCGCTTAAAAAGGCGTTTATGTCCTTTACGCAACGGGCACGGCGAAAAATGGCCTGAACCCCGGCGAATATAATTGCAATCAGGTCGCAGTTAACAATAATTGCCACTCAATTGACACCTAAAACGGTGTATGCTCTGCGCCATCAGCAGGTTCTGAAAAGATGAAAAGGGAACAAGGTTCAATACCTTGGCTGCCCCCGCAACTGTAAGTGATAGTGTGTTTCGCCTTACTCCACTGGATAACTATTCCGGGAAGGATGCGAAGCCACCGGCTAAACGCCGGTAGTCACGAGCCAGGAGACCTGCCGGCTGATACCGTATCCACAGCCAGACGGGGTGTCTGGTGGTTGCCGGGGAATGAAACACGCCTTCCTTGTTCGGCTAGTTTCATCCACCAACCGCTCAATCCCAAAGGCTTTTTATTAATTGGGGTTATAGGGCGTGATGATTTTCCCATCACATCGACAGGCTTTTAGCATTGCGCTCTTTTGCGCAGGCTTGTATTCCTGTGCCCTATCCGCAAACGATGACAACTCGCTCGATACACTTGAGGCAATTGGCGAGTCCACCTACCAAACCGGTGATCTCATCAACGAAGAGATATCGCTTAGTAGCGAAACCATCAGCGAAGAAACACTAACCAGAGCGCCCGGAACGCTCGCCGAAATCATCTCGCGAGAAACCGGCATACAACACCGGCAATCCGGCGGCTTCGGTAGTTTTGCCACAGTTAGCATCCGCGCTGCTAGCGCCGCACAAACCGGTGTATTCCTGGATGGCATTCTTCTTAATTCAGGCGGCCAACCGGTCATCGACTTATCGACCCTTGAAATATTGAACCTCGGCCAGGTGGATATCTATCGAGGTGGCTCCCCTTCCCAATTAGGACACGGTGGTATCGGTGGGGCCATCAACTTAAGCACTAAGCGCGCAGGAACTGAACCCACAACAAAAATCCGCTTAGAGGCAGGCAGCTTTTCCCACTATGGTGCTCAGTTGTCCCGTCAAGCGCGTTTTAAGCAATGGGATTTGATTGCTTCTCTAAGCCATCGCCAAAGTAAAAATGATTTCAGTTTTCTTAATGGGAACGGCACACCGCTTAACCCTGATGATGATGCTATCGAACGTCGGCAAAATGCAGCGGTGGAGCGAACGTCAGGTTTATTTAAGTTGGGCTATCAACACGATGAGAACCGACGCACTGACCTTACTCTACAAACATCTCATCGAGATGTTGGCGTACCTGAGTGGCGAAACCAACCCGATAATACCGCGACGTTCGAAACCACCAGTACTCAAGTTCAACTGACCCACGTTATCGATCAAATCGGGAACTGGAATTCTCGTCAGAGCGTTTACTGGCATGGGGATGAAAATCACTATCAGGATCCGGACAGCAGCATAGGTCTCGGCGCTCAGAATACGCTGAACCTATTGAATACTATCGGGGTGCGAAGCTATTGGGAATATCCTGGAGATTCTGGTCTGTGGACCTTATTCGCAGACTTCAGAAATGAAAGCGTCGACTCCGATGAAAGTCTGGATAACTTTGCTGACTTTGAAGCAGAGAGAGATAAGTTTCTAGCTACTGCTCAGTACACCTGGTTTGGAAATTCTGATCAATGGTCTGTCAGCCCATCAATACGCTGGCAACAAAACTCCGCTGAAAGCGTTCAACGACTAGGCCCTGTCACCACGACCGATAGGGATAACGATAAAAAATTAGGCGCACAATTGGGCGTAAATTATTTGTATAGCGACACGCTTAAGTTTTCAGCGAATGCAGGCACTTATTTTCGCTCACCGTCGTTTGGCGAACTGTACGGTAGCATCGGACTCGTCAGCGGCAACCCTCTGCTCGAGCCAGAGGATGGTGTAAACGCAGACGTCGGGTTTGAATATTCAAACGATAGCTTGACGATTAAGGGGACCTTATTTTCAAGCGTGCGTAGCGAATTAATCGTGACCTCTTTCGATTCTCGCGGCGTTGGTCGTCC
>CAZCKD010000210.1:0-6288 GCA_964498925.1 uncultured Granulosicoccaceae bacterium | reverse complement strand
ATGAGTAATGTACGTCTCATTATCGTCGGGCTAGGGCTCGTGGGTAAACGCCATGCAACGGCTATTAATCAAGTCGCGGGCGTTGAGTTGGCAGGCGTTGTTGATACAAGTGAAGATGCAAAGGTTTGCACCGCTGAGCTCGGTGTGCCGTTATTCGAACAGATTGATGAAGCCATTAATACGGTTAAGCCCGACGGAGTCATCCTGTCTACGCCCACGCCATTGCATGTGGAGCAAGCGTCTTTAGTCGTTAATCATGGTGTCGCTGTATTAGTTGAGAAGCCTCTCGCTGCGTCAGCCAACGAGGCCGAGGTGTTAGTCAATCAAGCAGAGGCTGCCAATGTACCCATACTGGTTGGACATCATCGGCGACACAACCCATTGATAAAAAAAGCGTGGCATCTCATTCAAGACGGTTCAATCGGGGATATCCGAGCGGTGCATGCGCAATGCTGGTTTTACAAACCTGATCATTACTTTGACGTTGCACCTTGGCGCACACAAAAAGGTGCGGGTCCGATTTCTGTCAACTTGGTGCATGACGTTGACCTCATGCGCTACTTATGTGGAGAGGTGACAACGGTATCGGCGCAAATGTCACCTTCCTCACGGGGGTTTGATAATGAAGAGGTTGCGGCTGCTGTCCTTGGCTTTCAAAACGGGGCGGTGGGTACTATCTCAGTCTCGGATGGCATCGTCTCGCCGTGGAGTTGGGAATTAACTTCCGGGGAATATCCGGTCTATCCAGTTACCAGTCAAAGTTGTTATCACTTAGGTGGCTCAGAAGGTTCGCTTTCTGTTCCTGACCTAACGCTGTGGAATCAACAAGGAAAGCAAGACTGGTGGGAGCCGATTAGTGGGACATCGATGCCAAGGGAATCATCAGATCCTTTGGTAAACCAGATAGCCCACTTTAGAGATGTGATCAGTCTCCAAACATCACCTCTCGTGTCTGGTAGAGAAGGGCTTAAAACCTTAAGGGTTCTCGAGGCCATCGAGATAGCAGCAAACTCGGGTAATTCGGTAAGCGTTCTTTAGTCTGACTTAAACCAATTCCAGAGTTGTTTGATTTGTGAGGTTAGTACCTCGCGATGTTGGTACAGTAAACTGCCCGCATAGATGATTGCTCCGCCAGCCAGTGACGCCGGGTTAGCAGTGGTTATTCCTATGAGAATAGACGCGCCAGCCGCTAACTTTGATGCACCTATAGCCGCTTTATCGATTACACCGTCGCGTGTTCCTAGATAGACATCACGTCCGCCGTCAAGGAGCGTCACCGTACCGCCGGTGATTATTCCTAGGGCTACCAGGCCCGAGAGCAAAACACCGCCTGCCACGATGCCAATTGATTGAGGCTGTGTTGCAGTTTCACTCGATACAAGCGTTTTGCTGCTTCCATCGGGTAGTGCTTTTTCAGAAGTCAGTTCGTTACCAGTGTGGGAAGGTCGCTCAGTAGAGGTATAAGACTGCTGCGAATTGCCGTTGTCTGATTCTCCGATGCTCTCATACGATTGGTCAACATCGGTTTGTACTGAGGATTCCCTAACGGTACTAAATGTTCTTCCAGAGTGCGTCCAGCTGGTTGGGTTCGCATTGGAGTGCGATGCAGTGACTTCTCCCGACAAACTATCCAACCGCGCCTGTATCTCCCGCATCTTCTGTTGATCAGGAGTCGACTGAGTAATGTCCATGAGTAGTCCGGACAGTTCTTTAAGCTGTTCGCCGTTCGCAGTCTGATCCGCCTTGGTAAAACGAGGTTGAGATTGGTTCGAGGAGGAAAGTGAACTCTCCTGCTTATTAATGATTTCTTCGAGGGACAATAAGGAGCTGCGTAGTTCGGATATCACATCCTTAGGATTTATAGGCTCATCAATGAGGTTTTGAATCGGGCGTTGTTCACCCGCAGCGTTGAAGCGTTCTTGAAGAGCATCGCTTTGCGTTTTATTGGGCGCATCCCTACGTTCTTTATGGGATTTTTCATCCGAGGATGCATGGGGAGGAATCCCACCCGCATTTCCTATTCTGTTGTCCATTCAGCGCCAGATGATGATGCAAAATTCTAAAGAAAGAAGGGTAGGGCAAAGAAGAGTACGTTGTATAGGTTACTTGTCTCTTAAAGCGTAAATAATCGTGTGACTTGCCCTTCAAAAATGCGCCTCTTAGATTTTGGTTTAGAACCAGTTCACGACTTAAGTGGTAATAATTCGCAACAATGCGTTCATAGCTTGTGATTTGAGTCGTTGACTCAACTGCAAAAACCGTTGTTCTAAAATTCTCAAGAAATAGCCGTTGGGTTTAAATTGGGCGGATACTTACCAAAACGAAATTGGGTTCGGATTATGGAACGATCCTGCCGCCCGACACACAAAGGTAGCGAACACCGGCTAGAGGCCTCATGTGGTCTGGCCATCGAGTTGGCGATATTGCCTTTCATTCGTTTGATATTTTTAATAGGGTCAATTATGAAGTCGTTTTTATTAAGCTTTGCCATAAGTCTGACAGCGTTCTCTGCAACACCTGCGTTCGCAGATAAAGTCGTGTTCGCCGGGGGGTGTTTCTGGTGTATGGAAAAAGATTTTGAAGCGCTTGAAGGTGTGAGTAGTGTGGTGTCTGGTTTTACTGGTGGAACTGCAGATAATCCCAGCTACAACGGCAACCATGCAGGCCATTATGAAGCGGTGGAAATAACCTACGACAGCGACGTGCTGAGCTATCAGGATTTACTCGATCATTTCTGGGTGAACATTGATCCGTTTGATGCCCGAGGACAGTTTTGCGATAAAGGGCCCAGCTACCTAAGCGCTATCTTTGTTGAGACTGATGAGCAACGCGTTTTGGCAGATAAGTCCAAACAACGGGTTATCGAACAGTTCCCGGATAATGACGTTGTAACCCCGATCCTTCCTTTAGAGACCTTTTATCCTCTGGTGGGTGCTGAAATACACCATCAGGATTTCTATAAGAAAAGCCCGGTTCGGTACAAAGCCTATCGCTTTGCCTGTGGACGTGACCGTCGCTTGAAAGCAATTTGGGGTGATGCTGCTACTGTCTAGCATCCTGAGGGTTATCTTTAAAACAGATTTACAGGGGTAGTATCCCAGTGACGACTACGATCAAGCTTAAATGACTTCTTCGTGTTGACGGGGTAAATAACGAGATTACTATGTTCATTGGCTGATCTATTATGCGGTGAACTGCGTGAGATTCGACATCATTCCCAATTTTAGTCCCGGTGAAACAATACCGTGGACTCAGGCTTTGGATATGCTCCGCGAGCAGAGTGCGCTTGCGGAGCAGTCCGGCTTCACTACCAGTTGGTTTACCGAGCATCACTTTGCCCACAATGGGTATATGAATGCGCCGCCTAATCCTATTCAGATGTGTACTCACATCGCGGCCCATTGCCAGAAAATTCGAGTAGGCACGTGTCCAGTGGTTTTACCCGATTGGCACCCGTTGCGAGTGGCAGAAGACATCGCCATGCTGGACAACATGACGTTGGGTCGTGTGGATTTTGGTGTGGCTAAAGGCATTAATGAACGAGCCACCATTCAATTCAATCGGGATGCTGATAGGCGCGAGAACGACAAGGTCATGAGGCTCTATCAAGAGTCTCTGGAAATAATTCTCAAAGCCTGGACTAACGAGGCATTCACGCACAAAGGCGAATTTTATGAATTCCCGGTTCCGGGCTGGAAGGAGGGGAATCGTTTTTTTGAGCCGCTCGATCCGCGCTATCATGCCAGTGATGGTGAGTATAAGGCTATGTACCTACATCCCCGTCCGTATACTCAACCGCATCCGCCGGTATGGTTAATGTCCAATGCTCCGCCAACTTTTAAGATGGCAGGTGGCAAAGGTTACGGTGTAATTTCAATGTCTTCAGCCCCCAAGCGAACGCTCGCTTGTTGGGAGCCCTATCGCGATGCGCTTGCGGAGTACAAAGGTTCTCCAGCGGCGCTGGGTGAAGGTGTCGGGGTATGTACCGCGGTTTATGTTGGTGAGAGTATGGAAGAAGCAGAGCGCACTATTCGCCCGGCCATTAATGCTTACTATGAGTTTCTAGGTGGTTCGCGTCCTGCGGGTGAGTGGACAAAGCATGGTTATCTTGATGTCGGGGAAGAGATGACTGCTGATGATGAAAAAGATGACTGGTTTGATTTTTTGAATAAGCGAGGAATTATCGTTGTGGGCTCTGTAGATTTTGTCATTGAGCGATTCGCAAAAAGTCAGGAACTGATCGGCCTTAATCATCTCGTCCTGATGCAGCAATACACGGGCGTGCCTTATTCGAAGATTCTTGCAAGCTGGGACCGCTTGTTTGAACACGTGGTGCCTGCGTTCCATACGGCTTAGTCCCGCTTGGTGTATTGTCGCTAAACGCTAAACGCTAAACGCTAAACGCTAAACGCTAAACGCATACGTTTAATGAGGTTAACTTCATGTTGGAAATTTGGGGACGTCCTTATTCTTCAAATGTTATTCCTGTCATCTGGACAGCAGAAGAATTAGGGCTAGATTATGTATTAAAACTTGCCGGTGGCAGTTTTGGTCAACTGGATACGCCCGAGTTTGGCGATATGAATCCTAATCGCATGATCCCTACTATTCGTGATGATGATTTCGCGCTGTGGGAGTCTCACGTTATAGTCAGATACCTTTCATTAAAATACGGGTGTGGCAATCTGTGTCCCGTTCATGTTCAAAAGCGTGCCATAGCCGATCAATGGATGGAGTGGTGCGGTAGTAGAGCATTCACGCCTGTGATTCAACTATTCTTCGCCACCGTTCGAACGCAACCTGAGAACAGAGATACATCGATCATAGAAGGTCATGCAAAAGATGCCGCATCTGTTTTAACACTGTTAGAAAACCATCTGGCGAACCGGCGATTTGTTGCAGGGGATGAATTCTCGATGGGTGATATTCCTCTTGGTGCCGTGGCTTACCGATACTTCAACGTCGATATCGAAAGACCGCGTTTCCCGAATATCGAATCCTGGTATCAACGCCTGTGTGAAAGACCAGCCTATCAAAAACACGTGATGAGATTTTTTGGAACCAATCCGGATGAGTGGCAGGCCTTAGAAGTGGCTTGTGCCGGTGAAGGAGGATAAGCAATGAGTGATGTATTAACTTTTCATGAACGTTTTTCTTCAGATGAATTTGAGCAACAGTACAACTTACGGTTAGGCCGCCCGGACTATGAGCAAACGGTTATCCCGGATTGGGTGAGCCGTAGTGAATCGGCCCGAGCCACGTTGGATTGTCGTCTTGATATTCGATACGGCGACGGAGAGAAGCAGAAGCTAGATGTGTTCTCCTGCGGTGATACAGCCGCGCCAACGTTAGTCTATTTTCACGGCGGCTACTGGCAAAGAGGTGATAAGTCCATCTACAGTTTCCTAGCAGAACCGTTTGTGGCTGCTTCTGTAAACGTTGTTATCGTTGGATACGATTTATGCCCGGCGGTAACTCTGACGCGCATTTCAGAGGAAGCAAGAGAATCACTGGCTTACCTTTTCACCCATGCAGAAAGTCTTGGCGTCAATGGGTTGAATTTAAACGTCATGGGTCATTCCGCTGGAGGCCATATTACTGAGATGATGATGGGCACGCATTGGCCAAGCTATCAATTAGATTTACCAGCTGAGCTTATCCGCTCCGGTATTCCAGTATCACCGCTGAGCTTGTTAGAACCGGTTCGTTTAACGGAAGGGTTGAATTCCGGAATTCGTATGAGCGCTGAGGAAGCTGAATCTCAAAGTCCAATGATCAACCATGCACCGACTACTAATGCCCCACAGATGGTGGTAGTGGGCGGAGCCGAAACTGATGAATTTCACAGGCAGGCCCAAATGTATAAAGATGCGTTCGACAATGATGAACGTGACGTATCCTTGTATGTTGTGCCAGGTGTTGATCACTTCGATGAACTTAACGTGCTCGCTGATAATGCAAGCCCGTTCTTTGAAAAGTCACTTGCGTTGATTACGCGCTAAGCACGGTGTTCAGGGCAGTGACTGCTACTGTTGTGAGCCAGCGGAGCTGAGTGGCTACGATGGGGTCATATCGTTCGAGAGTCCGTACCACAGGTGTAACGGGGTACTGAAGAAGGCTTTTGACAATGCATTGGACTATTCAGGAAACTATTCGAGATGTTGTTGCAAGCAGCCATAGCAAACCAATAGCGACAAAATACATCCAGAAAACGAATGCCCAGTTGCTCTTCGCCAGCTGCCATGCCGATACGCCAAAGCGCCCTTGAAACACTAGATGAGTACCGGA
>CAZCKD010000209.1:0-6362 GCA_964498925.1 uncultured Granulosicoccaceae bacterium | reverse complement strand
GCTCCAGCCGATTGCTGGTTGAACCATCATCGTTGACTGGCCATTGAATGCCGTCCGGCCGTAAGGCTCGTGTAAGACGCACAATGTCCAGTAAATCCCAGCGGGAACAGCCGTCTTTCCACTCTTGTTCGTAAGCGTCGAACAGATTTCTGAACAATGTGTGCCGGGTGAACTCATCATCAAACCTAATATTGTTGTAGCCGACCGAACAGGTTCCGGGAAAGGTCATTTCACGTCTTATACGCTCAATAAAATCCGCTTCGCTTAGTCCTTCACGGTTTGCTAATTGAGGCGTTATCCCCGTGACTTTGGCAGCGGCAGGCTGTGGTAGATAATCATCGCTTTGGCGACAGTAAATAACCAGTGGTTCGCCGATGACGTTTAAGTTCTCGTCGGTACGGATACCAGCAAACTGACAAGGGCGATCCCATGCCGCCTGTGTGCCAAACGTCTCGTAATCAAACCAGAAAAAGCTGGATGTTTTATTCACCAGGTAATGTCATCAGGAATGGGGAAGTCTTCATATCCATCGTCGCTGGCGTCTGGCGCATCTTTGTCATGCTTAACGATCGCCCAGTCTGGATTTAGCGCTGTTATTTTTTCGATGAGGTGTTCAGGCACAACACGGGTAGTGCCATTGAGACGCGTGACGCAAAGCGTACCGGTAATAAGTTGCTGGCGGATCTCTGCACTAACATGCAATTCACGAATCCGGTTTTGTAAGGTAAAACGATAGACCTCTTCACCTTTGAACTCTTTGATTTCTTCGGATTCAATCAGGTTCTTGATATTGGCCTTGGTTTCTTTTTTAGCCAGCGCCTGCGATTCTGCTTTTTTCTGTGATTCTAATTTTTTCTTTTCGTGATCAGATGTTCGTTTACTGTTCTTTCCATGAGCGTTACTTTTGGAGGAAGAGCGTTTGTGTTTTTTACTATCCTGCGCCGGTTGTTTAAAACCTGCCTGTAGGAGCTGATCGCGTAGAGAGTCGGACATGAATTCGTCGAGAAAAATGGGTGATGATGCTTCGGTTGCGCTGGGGCGATTGTACCTTTCTTTAGCTTAAAAGCGAATGATGGGCGAAGCGCGCGCGCAGTGCGGGGGCGGCACAGGTGTGTCGCGAGTGTTCCTTCAGCTTGAGAAAAATTCAGTGACGGCTCGGCCGAATTGAGCGGGTTTCTCAGCATGAGGCCAATGACCAGCGCCTTCTATAATTCGAAGTGAGGGCTGTTGAAAACGCTTTCTGATGGCGGCTTCATCACTGGCCACGAGATAGTCGCTGGCACCGCCCTTGATAAATAAGGTTTCCACCTGAACCACGTTTTTCATGACAGGTGGCTGAGAGATCAACGGGTAGTCTTCAGCCAGCTGTTTAAGATCAAATCGCCAGCGAAAACGCTTGGATTCATGTTGATAGAGACTTTTGAGTAGGAAAGCCCTAACACCTGCGTCAGGTACAGCGTTCTTGAGTAAGGCCTCGGCGTCACGTCGGCTGTTTAGTTGGTTGAGATCTATCGACAGTAGGGCGTCGAAAATAGGCTGATGGTGGGGCGAGTACTGTTTGGGGGCAATATCGACCACACAGAGCTTTTTCAACCTTAGGTTAGTGTCGCTGGCAGCCATGGCCATAGCCACTTTGCCTCCCAGAGAATGGCCTAGCAGGTGGAAATCGCGTATGCCCAGCGCCGCCAGTTCGTCAGAGACGGCTTCGGCCATAGATTCTATGGATAGCGAGGTCAGTGAGGGCGATCGCCCGTGACCGGGCAGATCCACTCGGACCACCGTTAATGAGCGTTCCAGATGCAGTGCAACCGAGCGAAAGTTGTCCAGATCTCCAAACAGACCGTGCAACATCACCAGAATGGGACCGTTGCCGGATTGTTGGGTATGCAATCTGCTCATAAGGGCTTCGCCTGGGTTACACTCCCGCCTCGCAAATGTGAGATTTTCATCGTGTACTCCGAGCTAGGTTTAAGAGCTGAGAAGTTGGTCGGGTCGCTTAACCCGAAGGTGCTGGCTGCCAGGAAAATCGGTCTGGAAAAGGAATCCTTGCGTGTTGGGTCGTCAGGCCGAATATCGCAAGCAGATCATCCTTCTGCACTCGGTTCGGCATTGACTCACCCCACAATCACAACCGACTTTTCTGAAGCGTTGTTGGAGATGGTAACACCACCTTGCGACTCTGCAGCTGATGCGTTGAGTTATCTGACCGCAATCCATCAATTTGTTGTCTCTCGATTGCCAGAAGGCGAGCATATCTGGAACACCAGCATGCCGTGCATTTTGCGCGGCGGTGAGAGCGTGCGAATAGGGAACTATGGTTCCTCGCACAGCGGGCGAATGAAGCATGCCTATAGACGAGGCTTGGGGTTGCGCTATGGTCGACGCATGCAAGCCATCGCGGGAATTCATTTCAATTTTTCTATGCCGGAGAGTAGCTGGCTGTTGCGCCAGGATTTGCTTGAAAGCAAAGCGATTGATTCGCGAACAGCTTATTCTCAAGTCCCCGCCAATGTGAGTTCTGAACAACTTGCTTCGGCTAGAACTACTGGTTATTTCCAGATGATGCAAAACCTGATGCGTATTGGTTGGGTTGTGCCTTATCTGTTTGGTGCGTCCCCAGCGATATGCTCAACATTCTTAGCAGAGGGTGAAGGGGATGAATTTGAAATCTGGAATCAAAGCACCCGCTATGCACCGTATGGCACCTCATTGCGAATGGGTAAAATTGGCTACAGATATCGTGAGGATCAACCTATTGATCTTAGTGTCAGGCACACGGATGTAGATTCGTATATTGAGGATATTTTTGGTCATGTAAGCACCGTGCATCCTCCCTATGATGATCTGGGTGTCTTAGATGACAACGGTGAGTATCATCAGCTGAGTACGTCGCGTTTGCAAATTGAAAACGAGTACTACAGCACTGTTCGGCCGAAGCAGATAGCTCAGCCGGGAGAGCTACCGATTTATGCCCTTAAACAACGTGGTATCCGTTATCTAGAGTTGCGCTCTGTTGATGTCAATTTGTTCCATCCGGTCGGTGCTGATCTAGAACAAACTTCCATGCTCGAGTTGATGATGATGTTTGCCTGGCTTGGCACACCTTCACCGTTGTCCGCTGCCGAAATGGAAATCAATAAAGATAACGTCAATTGCGTCGCTCATCACGGTCGGGAGCCTGGCCTGCGATTGAAACGTGGTGAGGGTACGGTTTCGTTGAACCAATGGGGACATGAAATTCTTGATGCCTTGGAACCCTTGGCTGAATGGCTGGATAGTGAACAGGCTGTCCCTATCTATGCTAAATCGGTTCGGGCGCAACGGGCAAAATTTGACAATCCTGATCTAACACCATCCGCGAGAATGATCGAGGAAATCAAAAATACCGGTTCTTTTTTCGAACATGCGCAGAAATATTCGAAACAGCATGATGCGTGGTTGAAGGAGCAATCTATCGATGATGAACTCAATAAAAAGATTGCCGCGGATGTCGAAAAATCTGTTGCAAAGCAAGCAGAGATGGAACTTGATAGCACCGGTGAGTTTTCAAGTTTCCTAGCCGACTATCTTGGGCAGATTCGTGTTAATCAACCCGGTACATAACATCGTGGTCGGACATCTTCTCTTGAAGATCGATCAAGGAATATTCTGTTGTGTTCGGCGCAAGTTCGTAGTGCGTAGGCTTTATCCATGAATTCTTCGCCCACTCGCAACTCTACGCGCACTTTAGGGGCCGTGATTCTGGCAGGCGGTTTAGCCAGAAGAATGGGAGGAGTGGATAAAGGACTGATCAAAGTGGCTGGAAAACCTATGGTCCAGTATGCACTGGAATGCGTGCAGCCGCACGTTAGCGACCTTGTGATCAACGCCAATAGAAACATCGAGCAGTATTCGCAATTTGGTGTTCCGGTTGTGCCTGATAATCTGGCTGGACATCAGGGGCCGTTGGCGGGGCTCAGTGCTGCGATGGCTACGATGAATACCGATGTTGTACTTATGTGTCCCTGCGATTCTCCTTTCATTGAGGAAGAACTAGTTTTGGCTTTACTGCAGTCATTCAATCAAGGTGATCACGACATCGCCGTTGCCCATGATGGCGAACGCTTACAACCTGTTTTTTGTGCGGTACGGAAGAATGCAAAAAATTCTCTGGATAGTTTTTTATTATCAGGAGAGCGCAAAATAGACAAATGGTTTGCCGCTCATACTGTCCACACTGTTAACGCCGAATCTTTCTCGAACTCCTTTGTTAATATCAACACTGAAGACGAGCGTTTGAAAGCAGAGACAAAGGTGTTGAGATGATTGAAAAGCAACCATCCTGCGATGATGTTCAAGAGCCGGAACTGCTCCCAGTATCAGATGCGCAGCGTCTTTTGCTGGACGCTATCGTACCAACAACAGACGTTGAGTCGCTTAGCCTGACTTATGCACTCAACCGGGTCTTAGCGCAATCGGTCGTATCACCGATGGACGTGCCGGCTGCTGCCAACTCTGCCATGGACGGTTACGCACTGCATGCGGATAGTATTCCGTCTAAGAATGAAGCGGCACTGGCCGTTGTCGGATCTGCATGGGCTGGTCGGCCCTACATGGGCCAAGTCTCCACAGGAGAGTGTGTTCGGATTTTTACCGGTGCCATCATGCCGGATGGTTGCGATACGGTGGTGATTCAAGAGCACGTTCGAGTTGCTGAAGGAACTATCGATATCGACTCAGAGGTCCAATCTTATAAAAATGTTCGTCAGGCAGGAGAGGATGTCCAAGTCGGGCAAGAAATATTTACGCCGGGCCGCCGTATTCAGGCTGCGGATATTGGTGTGCTCGCCTCTTTAGGTATCCAGACAGTCAAGGTGTTTAAGCGATTGACAGTAGCTTTTTTTACGACCGGTGATGAACTGCAATCACTGGATACTCACTCTAACGGAGAACCTTTGCCTGAAGGCATGTTGTTCGATAGTAACCGCCATACGCTAGCGGCTATGCTGGCAGGTTTAAATGTTGATACCGTTGATTTAGGCATTGTTCGCGACAATGAGGCAGATACACGGGAAGCTCTTTCTAAAGCCGCCGAATTGGCAGATGTTGTTGTTAGTTCCGGAGGTGTTTCTGCCGGGGATGCCGACTATGTCACCAAGGTATTCCATGAGTTTGGAGCGGTCAGTTTTTGGAAGCTCGCCATGCGACCAGGTCGGCCATTGGCCTTTGGCAAAGTTGGTGAATCCGCTTTTTTCGGGTTACCGGGAAATCCAGTAGCCGTCATGGTTACGTTTCTGCAATTTGTTCAACCGGCCATTCGACGTATGTCTGGTGAGACCGATTATGTAACGCCGGAAATTCCTGCAATCTGCCTTTCAAAATTAAGAAAATCACCAGGCCGGGTCGAGTATCAACGCGGTGTTATGCGTGTTTCGCAGGAAGGTGAATTAGTCGTAGAGTCAACGGGTAAACAAGGGGCAGGGCGTTTGAGTTCTATGAGTCAGGCTAATTGTTTGATTGTCATAGCTGCGGATACGGATGGCGTTAATCCCGGTGATCGAGTATCTGTTCAGCCGTTTCAAGGTTTGATGGGTAATTAGTTTAGCCATCCCACTTAACGTGCAGTGATTCCAGCCCGTGAAAGTGAAAACTATTTTGGTATCGTGGTGTCTCTAGAATTGAGAGTGTTGGAAAACAGTTAAAGAGCACTTGCAAAGCTACCCGCAGTTCCAGCTTTGCTAGATGAGCACCAACGCAAAAGTGAATCCCGGCCCCTAAAGACAAGTGACCACCATCGGTTCTGTCGGGGCGAAACTCGTTGGGTTTTTCAAAACGTTCCGGGCAGCGATTAGCCGCAGCTAAAAGTAAACCAACTTCATCTCCCGGCTTCAAGGTGACATTATCGCTTAAGATGACTTCGGTTTGAGCGTATCGCGTAAATAGATGCAATGGGGCTGCATATCGCAAACATTCAACAACAAGAGCATCAGCAGATTCATTGTTGCTCAGCAATTCCAACAATTCTGATCGACGCTTTCCGGAGTAGTGAGTCAACAGAGTATGAACCGCATTGCCTAATTGATGAACAGTCGCTTCGTGTCCTGCGTTGAGCAGTAAAATTGCAGTACAAATAATTTCTTCGTCACTGAGATAAGAACCCTCACTGTCTTTTTCTAACAGTTGGCTAAGCAAATCATCACCCGGTGAGAGGCGTTTTTGTTCAATGACATCACGTAGAAAAGATTGGAAATCTTTAGCAGCGATATTGGCGCTTTCTTCCTCTGCTCGCGTCTGCGTCATTGTGTACACTTTGACCATGGCATGAGACCAATCTAGTAATTGTTGTCCGGCCGATTCAGGGACACCGAGTAAACGGGTGATGA
>CAZCKD010000208.1:0-6379 GCA_964498925.1 uncultured Granulosicoccaceae bacterium | reverse complement strand
GTCGTCCGTATAGTCTGAAATGTCGATGTGTTGACCCGACTGGGTAAGTTGTACCGATGGAAAATGTAAAGCCTGAGTAGACAGCATTGTTTCTAGCGCTTTCGCGCTTAGAAGAGCGGCGAAGTGCGATTCAGAATTACGACTAATGTGCAGTGGGTTTTTTTCCCAGTAGTCGTTTATGAAGTCTGCGTGACTCAGTGGTGCTAGCACGAGTCCAAGGTTTTGATCTTCAATATCCATATGGTTTTACTTTACCTGAAACAGCTTACGGACTTAAAGGTTTTGCACATGTAGTGAGCTTGACTGAATTTGAGCGAAACGAGGAACTATTCGAAATTAATTCTGTCGCACACGTGGGTGTAGATATGCTGAAAGATCAGTGTTGCTCCCGATTTAGTTGATTGCCCCGCGATTTGCTAAAAAGCGCTGTCATCGCAGAATTCGTTCTGTTGCAGGACGAATCCGAAAAGCAGTCGGGTTAAAAAAATCGTCAAAGCCAACTTTTAGAACATTGTTTACACATTTGTACCGTATATTTTATTGCACCATTAACTCACTCAACAGGTAACCCTGTATGAACACTGCTCTGAACCCAGCGGAAGATGCTGAAAACTCAGTTGATATCGAAGATTTGGAAATCGATTCACGTATCTACGATTTATACGACAAATATTGCCATGGCTTCATGAGTCGTCGCGATTTTCTGAAAAAAGCCAGCGCAATTACTGTTGCAGGCGTGTCCGGATTAACTATGGCGCAAGCCTTGTTCCCACGTTACGCTCAAGCTCAAACGATCTCTTTTAACGATGAGCGTATTAAAGCTACCTATGAGACCTACGCCTCTCCAGGCGGTAACTCCGGCGAAATGAGCGGCTATCTCGTACAGCCAACCGGTGAAGGTCCATTCCCGGCTGTCCTCGTGGTGCACGAAAACCGTGGCCTTAACCCATACATCGAAGACGTTGCTCGTCGTCTCGCAGCGGAGGGTTTCCTAGCGCTAGCGCCTGATGCATTGCATCCCGCTGGTGGATATCCAGGTAATGACGATGACGGTCGTGCATTGCAGAAAGGTCTGGACAGAGCCAAAATCATGATCGACATGCTCAACAGTGCGCGTCATGTTCAGTCTCACGCTCTTTCAACCGGCAAGCTTGGCGCTGTAGGATTTTGTTTCGGCGGCGGAGTTGTTAACTTCTTGGCAACTAAGATGGGTGATGACATTCAAGCCGGCGTTCCTTTCTATGGAAGCGCACCACCAGCAGAATCAGTATCGGATATTACGGGAGCTCTCATGATCCAAGCTGCTGAGAATGACAAACGTATTAATGCTCAATGGCCTGAATTCGAAGCTGCGTTGACGGCTAACAATGTTGAGTTCGACCGTCATCTTTATGATGATACTGGTCACGGTTTTCATAACAACTCAACTAAGCGATACAACGAAGAAGCTGCAAAACTTGCTTGGGATAGAACGTTGGCGTTCTTTTCCAGCAAGCTGGCTTAATCAATATTGTTCGTTCCGAAGTAACAATTTTGTTACTTCGGCACTTGTAGCTGTATCAGAATAAAAGAAAGCCCGGAAAAGGTAAGACTATTTTCCGGGCTTTGTTTTTGGGCATGGAGTCGTCAGACAATATGCACGTAAAAACTAAGTTGTAAATATAGTTGAGCCCGTTGTAGCGCGAGACTCCAGCGCATCGTGTGCCTTTGCTGCATCTTGCAGTGGGTATCGTTGATTTATGGCGATTTTAACGGTGCCATTAGATACAACGTCAAAGAGTTCGTTTGCCATTGTGATCATATTGCTACGCTCCGCAATGTACGTCATGAGCGTCGGTCGTGTGACGTATAGGGATCCTCCGTTAGCGAGCAAACCAAAGTTAAAGTCCGTTACAGGGCCTGAAGCTGAACCGAAGCTGACCAACAAGCCGCGTGGCATCAAGCTATCTAATGACGCTTGCAACGTACTTGCACCGATAGAGTCGTAAACAACAGGCACTCCTTTTCCATTAGTGAGCTCCTTTACTCTTTCAGCTACATTTTCGGTCTTATAGAGAATTGTGTGGTCGCATCCATTCTCTTTTGCAAGGGCGGCTTTCTCCTCACTTCCGACAGTGCCAATGACAGTTGCTCCTAGATGTTTAAGCCATTGACAGGCAATAAGTCCGACACCACCCGCTGCCGCATGAAAAAGAACGGTGTCACCGGCCTTAACTTCATAAGTTTGCCTTAACAAATACTGCACGGTCATACCTTGAAGCATCATCGCAGCTGCGGTATCAAATGGTATTGAATCGGGCAATTTAACAATGCCACTGGCTGGCATAACACGATCAGTTGCGTACGCTCCTATTGGAGGTGCTGCGTAGGCAATTCTATCGCCCACGGCGAAGTCGGTTACCCCATCACCGATAGCTGAGATAGTTCCGGCCCCTTCCATCCCGACAATTGCCGGAAAGTCGTTTATTGGATAAAGGCCAGATCGGAAATACACATCGATGTAATTCAGGCCAATAGCCTCATGATGGATGAGAACTTGACCTTCCGATGGAGTGGGCATGTCGATGGGGGCGTATTCGAATTCATCAGAACCGCCACATTGATTAATTATTACCGCGTGCGCCATAGAAATTCCCGAGTGTGGTGTTGTGTAAAAGTTATGTCAAAGGATTCTTCTTAGCATGGTATCAATGTCTTGAACTCACCACAAATTCACCCCCACACGTGAACGCATGGGGATTGGATTATTCGGATCGAGAATCTGCAATGATTCCTCCCAAATCTCATAGGTTGGAAATGGGTTGGTATTGATGGGTTGCACATTTTAATAAAAATGCGATTGCGGTAGTTTCCTTAGCTAGATAGTTTGGCGTCCTTTAATTGTCGTTCGCAAGGATACGCAGTGAACTGGATTTATCTTAAGCTAAGTCTGCGTATATGCTGCCTGTTGTTGATCCCGGCTAGTTGTTCGACTGCGGTATTCGCAAATCTCTCCTGTCCGATAATTCCAGCAACCGGTCAACCTGCATGTGACACTAGCAACGATGTAGGGAGTAGTTCACCAGATGCATCCAAAGTAGCTCATGTAGGCAACCCCATAGATGTCGTCTCGGGTAATAAGTATCAAGCAGGAGTAGATGTGCGGTTCGGTGGCTCTGCTCTATCATTTGTTCGGCATTACAACAGTACGCTTGCGAATATAAATATTGGGCTGGGAAACGGCTGGCGACATAGTTACTCTGTTGCATTAACAAAGTCAGGTCAAAATTTGCTGACGATTGCCCAATCAGATGGCAGGCTTATTCGATTCAGCAAAGCGAATGAAATTTATCAGTCTGCTGCTGAAACTGACGGTTATGTCGTTAGTCTGGGCGATGGTCGATATGCTTGGTTTTTACCCGATGGTCGTCAGCTGCAGTTTCAGGGTTCCTTTCTTATCTCAGTGCTGATGCCGGACGGAGAGGAACTCACACTTCGTTATCGGCAATCGAGATTGAACTCCGTGTCCAATGAATCCGGACAAGTAATAGAGTTTGAATACGGAAGTGGAAGCATTGGATTGCCAATCTATAGCTATGATGAAGGTACTGGTGTGCCGCCAGGGCATCTTGCAAAAGTTAAGCTACCGGATGGTACCGCCATTGATTATGGCTATGATAAAAATCAAAATTTGACATCAGTATCTTTCCCAAGAGGTACGCGATACACACAGGGCATTCAATATCGATATCAGAACGCGATGAATCCTACCTTATTAACTGAGCGAACAAATGCGGTTGGGAAGGTTCAAGGGAAATGGATATACGATGGCTTAGAGCGTGTTAGTGAGTATTGGTCTCATATGCATGTGAAGCCGAGTGGTGAAACAAGAGGTAGGCCCGACTTGTCACTTTCATATCGGATTGGGCAGACAGGTAACTCTGGAAGCACACATGTGATTTACCGTGACGGTAAGGAGCGTGTTTATGATTGGCAACTAGACGATTTGGGTGTTGTTACGAGCGTTGTTGAAAGGGACAATTCAACGACAGCACCAGCGTCCAATGTCTCTTCTGAAGAGAGTCGCGAGAATAACCAGATTGAAGAGATACCGTTTCTACCATTTCACGGTAGTGCTGAACTTACGGTTGTCGCCGTTGATGAAATTGGGTATCCATCGGTGGTCGAATATAAAGGTGAATTTGCTATTAACTCGAGCAGCTTTGCTACGCGCTATGACTTAGCGGGGAATCTTCTTAGTGTCGAATGGTTAAGTGGCGACCTATTAGATGTTGACGAGCAAGAGCGTGAATATAATCGTTCAACATTGGATGCGCTGATTAATACCCAAACGGCGGATGCGCCGATATCTATTGAGATATTGTCAAAAATAACCCAAGTCGGTCACTTTGAAGCTTCCGTCAGATCACTATTAAATTCTTCAACCGACGTGTTGTCAGTGGGGGGGCAATTGTATGGCGAAGGATGGGTTGGGTTATCAGGGGGTGGGGCTGAAAAATCTGGTGGCAATGCCAAGACTCTACCGAAAGATGCCGTGGATAATAATGCAGCGCAGGTGACGGCCTGTGAAGACCCCTTGAAAGATTGTGCTGAGTTATCTCGAGCTCGGGAGTACGCTGAAGTAGCCGCATGCGCATATGTTAGAAGAGTTTGTACGAGTGAATTGCTAGAAATTACCCCGGCCCAGCTAGGTCTTTCACCATCGTATTTTAATTCCAATGCTTTCAATGCGTCCGTATATTACGACGAAATTCATGACGAATATATAGTCGCTTTCTCTGGTACCGATGATCCGATCGATTGGGCTGATAATTTAATACAGGAGTTCGGGGTTTCAACTCGCCAGTATGAGTATGCAGCGCTCCTTTCACGAGTGTTGGCTCAGCGGAACCCCGATAAAACGTTTTCTTATACGGGTCACAGTTTAGGTGGAGGATTGGCGACCGCAGCCGTATCTGTCTCTGGTAGCCGAGCCACCGTATTCAACCCGGCAGCGTTCGATTCGGGGACTGCGTTGGGAATGTCTGGAAGCTTTTCGCTTGCGCAGAATAGTACAACTGTCTATTCAGTGAATGGTGAGTTTTTAAGCTTATTACAATCAAACATGTATTTTTTGGATACTCCGCCCGGAACTGTTCATAATCTACCGAAACCGAATGCTTCCTGGATTCAGTCTAACGTTGATTCGGGAGGCTTTCAGTTTACGTATGATTTTCGTGAATCGATCGCATTGCATGGAATAGATGCGGTAATTGAATCAATATCTCAATTGCAAATAATTAATCAATGTCTAACATGAGGGATTTGAGGCGAATTGTTATGCTAGGTCAGCGGCTCTACATCATTTGTTCTTTCTTTCTGCTTTTTTTCAATACTCTTTCGGGACATGCCAGTCAGAGTATTGTTGAAACGGTTACGGCGAGTCCGAAAGATCGGATATTACGAGCCGCGTTTTACGACCAAAATTTCGAGAAATTTGTTGCTCAGATTAAAATCGGTGCTGATCCTACACGATGGTTTGCTAATTCATGGGATGGCTGGGTATTTTGCTCTGCTACGGACAAAGATCGCGAGAAATATTTGGAGATAATTGTTGAATCGGGGGCAGATGTTAATTTCAGGCAGGTGGATATAATTCCGGAAATATCTACTCCACTACTTTGTTCTATTAATAATAAAAATCTCAAAGCTGTTGAGTATTTAATTAAAAATGGCGCTGATCCTAGAGCACGCGTTTGCATTGAATGCGAGTATCGAGTGGCATCTAGTGCGTTATGGGCTGCTTCTTTAGTGGGAAGTTATGATATTTCTGTATGGTTAATGCGAAATTCGAATTTTAGTTTTGAACAGATAAAAGCAGTTGCAACATTTATTGAAACCACTCCTTTTTCGCCTGATATGCCTCAATCCGAAAACAGAGAAGTTCTAATACGTTTACTTAGAGAAAGTGGTATTGATGTAACTCCTTGGTCAGGCTAAAGAGCGCAACGATCATTTGAGTATCGTATGCTGCAACTTGTTTGAATAAGATATTACACCTGGTATCTGATAGTGTTTGAGTTGTTATTAATGTGGTAGCAGAGAGAGTTATTTTCTTGACCTATTGATGATCAACTCTTGACTTACGACTCATGGATCCGCTCTTACTAAAAAAAATCAGTAACCTGGTCCATGTCGTTCCTGCGCTGTTTATTGGACTTTTGCTATCTGTGCTATTGCTGCGTTTTTTCCAAAGCTCGCACTTACTTTGATATAGGTACTTTCTCTTTCGTTGCTAGCTCGGTCTACGTTATCTACATCATTTACAAAACGTCGATTTTGCTATCCACGAATACGTGGGTATGCTCTGGTATAAGCTGAAATAGTTTGTAAAGATCGG
>CAZCKD010000207.1:0-6428 GCA_964498925.1 uncultured Granulosicoccaceae bacterium | reverse complement strand
CTAAACTGCGAACCGCATTTTCGAAAGACGGGACAGTGACCGCCGGAAATGCATCCGGACTTAATGACGGCGCGGCAGCCCTTGTGTTGATGTCGGCTGATGAGGCGGCGAAGCGTGGTATATCGGCAATGGCAAAGGTCGTCAGCTGGGCCACGGCAGGTGTCGACCCCGAAATTATGGGAACAGGCCCTATCCCTGCCAGCCGACTTGCATTAGACAAAGCTGGTTGGCAAGTCGATGATCTTGATCTTATAGAAGCCAATGAGGCGTTTGCCGCTCAGGCTTGCGCTGTTAATAATGAGCTGGGCTGGGACACAAGCAAAGTTAATGTTAATGGCGGCGCTATTGCACTGGGTCATCCTATCGGTGCCTCTGGCGCACGCGTGCTAATTACACTACTGCATGAAATGGAACGCAGGGATGCTAAGAAAGGCCTAGCAACATTATGTATCGGTGGAGGTATGGGCATCGCAATGTGCGTCGCAAGGGACTAACATTTCATGTCATGAAACCTTCGATCGCTATTGTTGGATGTGGCCCCTCGGGCATGGCGACGGCGATCATGCTGTACGACAACGGCTTCGATGTCACTCTACTGGATCAATTTGACCAGCCTGGCCCCGTAGGCTCAGGCTTGATGCTGCAACCGACAGGTTTATCGGTTCTGGAACATCTTGGCTTGCGGCACAGAGCAGAATCTTTAGGGCAACGAATTGATGGCATGCTGGGGCGTCTGGCACTTTCCGGTAAAAAAGTGTTGGATATTCGGTATAAGAGTCTTGCCGATGATCTGTACGGCATTGCAATACATCGCGCCGCTTTGTTTGACGTATTGTTCGAGGCGGTAAAGGCCAGAGGGCTTTCTATACGCACGGGCTCAACGGTTAAACAGCTGCAGTACGTTGAGGTGATTGAAGACGGTGTTTCTGATAAAAAGGTCCGTATTATCGGTCAGGATGATCAAGCGATAGAGGGTGATTTTGATTTTGTTATTGATGCCAGTGGCGCGCAATCTCAATTAACGCAGTACGCCCGTAAAGCACCCAAGCGACGGCATCTGGATTACGGCGCCTTCTGGACAACTGTTCGCCTTAAAGGTACCGCATTCGATCGCTCAGTATTAGAGCAACGCTACAAAAGAAGTAGTGTGATGGTTGGAGTTCTGCCTTGCGGCGTTATGCCTGTGCCAAAGTCGTCCGATCATTCCTCTGAGGAGGAGCATGCCGATCTTGCAACCTTTTTCTGGAGTATCAAGGCGAGTGACGTTGAATCAACAAGGCGTAATGGTCTAGAGGCGTGGAAGCAAGAAGTGATGCGCATCTGGCCCGAAACCGAAGAATTGTTGGTGCAAATATCTGACTGGAGCCAATTGATACACGCGGAGTATTCCCATCACACCTTGCAATCTCCGTATGGGCAACAGATTGCCTTTGTCGGCGATTGTGCGCACGCAACCAGCCCACAGTTGGGGCAAGGTGCCAACATGGGACTAATAGATGCCTATGCCTTGTGCAAAGCGTTGACTGAAGCGTTCGAATCAGAAAACGCAAACCTGGACGTTGCCTTACGTGCCTATGCAAAAAAACGTCGTACTCACGTTAAGTTTTATCAGGCTGCTTGTTATCTTTTGACGCCGTTCTACCAATCGGATAGTCGCATACTGCCTTTCCTACGAGATCTTATGTTTGAGCCGACGGCCCGCATACCTTTCATGCGAAAACAAATAACCGCGCTGGGCTCAGGAGCGATGTTTAGTTCCTTGGCCGGTGAAAAATTGAAATGAGCGATCGTGCCGGGGCGTTCGTTGAATTCTGATGTCGACACTCAAGTTATGCAAGTAATCTTTCGTGATTGCCTGGGGGCTGCATGGGACACACTGCCCGAAGCAGTTAGAGATACGCATGGGGTTTATGATGAGCGACGGCTGACGGGTGTGTCGTCTGTGCAAAGAGGCACAACATTTATCGCTAAATGTTTAGCAATTGTTTTTCGATTCCCCAAGGCAACGGATTCAATTGCCGTATCCGTGTTAAAACGAAAAACGGCTTCCGGGGAAGTTTGGATAAGAGATTTCGATGGGCAGCAGTTTCAGTCAACCGTGTCCTTGCGTCTTGATGAGACTAGGGGCCGCTCTTGTGTTAGAGAAAAATTTGGTTTGATCTTATTTGAACTAGGCCTTCACGTTGCCAACGATGCGATGCATCTACCGGTTGTTAAAGGTTGGATAGCCGGGATTCCTATACCGTCAATCTTATTGCCGGTGTCTATAGCAAAGGAATATGAGAAGCATGGGAAGATGCATTTTGATGTTCGGATAGAGCTGCCTTTTTCTCTCGGACTTCTTGTTCATTATCGCGGATATTTGTCGGACGCTAAAGCATGAAGGCGCTCATCGTAATGGGGATGCTGGGTAGTATTGCCAGCTTGGCTTCTTTTCTCAGTGCTCATCACAGATTGTTTGATCTGTTATCGCATTTTCGCATCCAGTTTATAGTGTTGGTGGGACTGGCTTTGTGTCTTGCCCTGTTTAATAAGCGTTTTATAACGTCGTTGATTATTTTTGTGTGTTTAGCATTGCATACGTTTGATGCGTGGCGACTGCTAAAGCCGATCGGAGAGTCTGCTCTCGCCACGGGGCCCGCCGTGCGCGTCATGACCAGTAATTTGCAAGTCGGCAATAGTCAACACGATGCCTACGTTCGTCATATAGAGGAAGTCAGCCCGGAACTTATTGTGTTTCAGGAGTACACCTTTGAATGGCACGAGGCTTTAAGTACAAAACTCTCGGCGTATCCATTTCGAATAGAAGTTCCGACTCACCATGCCTTTGGCATAGCGCTTTATAGCAAGCTGCCGATTTTGAGTCGCGACGTTTTTCATTTCATGCGCGATACGCGTAAGAGTATAAATGCGACTATTAATGTGGACGGTGAATCAGTACGTATCATTGGCACGCATCCACCACCGCCACTGTCTACCGGTTTGTACGAAACCAGAAACCAACACCTTATAAAGCTTGCGGCCTTGTCTGTTCAGTCTGCTGAGCGTGTTGTCGTCGTGGGGGACATGAATGTGTCTACATGGTCGTCGCACTTTCAGAATTTTTTGAATGCCGGGCAGCTGGCTGATGGAAGGCGAGGGCACGGAATTCTACCGACATGGCCGGGAAATCGCCTCCCGCTGCAAATACCGATCGACCATATTCTGATAGGACCGGGGCTTTCAACGGTGACGATGCAAACCGGTGAAGAACTGGGTTCAGATCATAAAAGCTTATGGGCCGATATACAGTTGCAGTAAGCAGTTTGTCAGATCAGGAGACTTAACATGATTGAATATTTAACATTGATACTCGCCTGCCAACTCCTTGGTGAGTTCACCGTCAGTGCATTGGGTGTGCCGGTTCCCGGGCCTGTTGTCGGTATGTTATTGCTCTTTCTGTTTCTTGTCGTTAGGGGTTCAATACCGGAGCAATTGTCAGAAGTTTCCCGAGGTCTTCTCAATAATCTGTCTTTGATGTTTGTACCTGCGGGCGTGGGTGTGATGGTGCACTTCAAGTTGCTGGGTACTGACATCATTCCTATCTCGGTCGCTTTGATCGTTAGTACGGTTTTAACGATAGCGATTACAGCATGGACGATGAATAAGTTGAACTCGACCGATTCTGGAATTTCTCCGGACAAAGAGCTGAAACATGACTGAGCTATCCGGGTTATGGGTATACCTCAGTTCAAGCCCTTTATTACATCTGACCTTAACCCTTGGCGTGTTCGTTGTTATGTCGGCGATTTACCGCCGGATGGGAATGAACCCCTTTCTTAATCCTGTTCTGTTGAGCGTCATTGCTCTAGTGGCTTTACTGGCAGTAACGGATACCAGTTATCAAACCTACTTTGAGGGTGCGCAGTTTGTTCACTTTCTACTTGGGCCTGCAACGGTGTCCTTAGCCATTCCGTTGTATAAGCAGTTTGCCCGCGTCAAACAGTCCGCGCTCGCGATCTGTGTCAGCTTAATTTGTGGCTCTGTGACATCAGCGGTGACTGCTGTGGGTATTGCCTGGGCATTAGGTGCAAACCCCATAACCTTGGTTTCTCTTGCACCCAAATCGGTAACGGCTCCGGTAGCGATGGGGATTACTGAGCAGCTGGGTGGCTTGCCATCATTAACAGCCATTATCGTCATTCTCACTGGCATCATCGGCGCAATGATCGGTCCTTTTATCTTGAATTTGCTAAAAATAAAAGATTGGGCGGCGCGAGGATTTGCTATTGGTACTGCAAGCCATGGAATCGGTACGGCCCGCGCACTTCAGGTGAATGAGCTTTCTGGTGCTTTTTCAGGACTCGCTATGGGGCTCAATGCATTGGCAACAGCCATTCTGCTGCCAATTATTTGGAAGCTGTGGGTTTAAGTCCGTATAAGAACGGCAACTTAAATCTCTGTGCCCGGCTCGTGTATTTTTCTGTAGCTCTCGGGCCAGAGGGCTTTGGGTAATCCGAATCGTTCCTGTATCCAGGGGTGTATTGTTACAGCCTGTTGCAGGTGTTCAAGTGCAGAATCGCTTTTGCCGAGTCTTCCCTGTACGTGAAACATGCCGGATAGCGCGCCAAAATGATTGGGCTGGAGTGACAGCGCCATAATCAGGTCCTGTTCTGCCAACTCATATTTTTCTCTAAGAAATAGGATGAATCCCCGTTGGTTATAGCCTTCTGCATACTTGGGAGCCGTTGCTACAATTTCGTTAAGCAGTAATTCAGCGGCTTCATAGTCGTAGGATTCCCGACGTTTGATAGCAGCCTCCAAATTTTTTCGGATATTGGTATCGGGTGCGAGGCTGAACCAGTATTGCCATACCGCATCTGCAGCGTAACGCCCCTCAGTCTCGCTTTGTGCATTGGCAAGAATATCGAAGAGTTGTTTAACCTGCGATGCTTCTAACGATTGAACGTCTGAATCTGCCATGACATGACTGCCAGGCAGCATCATAAATAGCATGACGGTAAGTACGGCTATGTGTTGTCTGATCTTAAGCATTTTGTTGTCTCCCGTATTCCTTATACGGCATCAAAGTCGAGTACAAGGTTGTTTGATTCCGGAACCAATTGACAGGCTAATACGTAGCCTTCTTCTAATTCCCATTCTTCTAGAGAAAAATTCTGAGCCATTGTTCCGCTTCCTTGCGTTAACTTACAGCGACAAGTGGCACACATGCCGTTCGCGCACGAGTAGGGTATCTCGAAGCCAGCGCGAGATGCTGCGTCCAAAATAGCTTCGTTGTCTAATACCTCAAACGTGCGGCGTGATCCATCCAGGACGATCTCTACCTGTGTGTTTGTCTCGGCCGTATTCGGCGCTGTTTTATTGTCCGACATGAGTGGCTTTGTATCAGTGGACGATGTAAACAGCTCATGTCGGATGTTGGCGCGATCAACCTCCAGTTCTTCGAATGCCTCAGTAGCCGATGTAATCATGGATTGGGGCCCGCAAATGTAAATAGCATCGTATTCTGTTGGGCTAATGAGTCCACGTGTGGTCATTGTATGTATTTTTTCTTTGTCTAAACGACCATTAAAAAGTTCGATATCCTGAGATTCTTCGGTCATTAGATGGGTGAGCAGGAAACGCGTCATGTAATGATCTTTAAGATCATCAAATTGTTTTCTGAACATCACACTGTTTGTGCGTTTATTGCCATAGCATAGAGTAACGGTACTTTCATTTTCGTTGTCTAAAACCGACTGCGCAATGGACAGGATTGGTGTGACACCTGATCCCGCTGCGAGTAACAAGTAGTTGTGTGTGCCACCGATAGCGGCGGTGAATCTACCCTGAGGTGTCATCACCTGGACTTCATCACCTATGCATAAGCGCTGGGCAAAGTTAGAAAACAAGCCGTCCTCTATCTGCTTAATGCCTACCGATAAAGACGGTGCTCCCAGAGGAGAGCAAATCGAATACGACCGTCTGACATCCTGCCCGTTGATGGTGGCGCGAAGGGTTAAATATTGTCCGGGTGTAAATGCGTAGGATTCATCCAGGTGTGGGGGAATTGCAAAGCTGAGCACCAGAGAGTCAGTGGTGTCCCGTCGGATATCAACGATGCTTAACGCATGAAATGTTGGTGCTTCATTTTTTCTCATAACACTATGCACCTGTATTTCTGTCGGAAAAGAACATGGTAGTTTGCGTAAAACATAATGTGCCGATTGCGACAGTTATATACATTTAAAGTAGTCAAACGGCTCTTTACATCGACCGCACTGATAATGAGCTTTGCAGGCTGTCGAGCCAAATTCAGAAACCAATAACGTCTCAGTCGACTCGCAGTTGGGGCAGGCGACAGTCGGTGTTGAAAACAACGCCCTTTTACTTAACGATGTTTTTTCCGGTGGTGCGATGCCATAAGCCTTCAATTTTTTAAGTCCATC
>CAZCKD010000206.1:0-6476 GCA_964498925.1 uncultured Granulosicoccaceae bacterium | reverse complement strand
AACTTCTGTTAGCATGAAAAAAACTTCACAATCGATGGGTATTGACTCATGAAAGCGATTCACGACGCGGTTGACCCGAACGGATTACTCGAATTTTCGGTGGTGTACACCGATCGCGCGTTAAATCATATGTCGCATAACTTCCAGCAGGTTATGAAAGACATCTCCAGCAACTTAAAAACAGCTTACAACGCGCATAGCGCGGTGGTTGTTCCTGGCAGTGGTACCTTCGGCATGGAGGCGGTTGCCCGGCAGTTCGCTAATGACGCGAAGTGTCTTGTAATCAGAAATGGCTGGTTCAGCTATCGATGGTCGCAAATTCTGGAAATGGGTGGATTTGCAGATAGCATTGAAGTGATGGCCGCATCACGCGCTTCAGAGGGCGACCAGGAACCCTTCTCACCAGCGGCGCTTGACGATGTGCTTAGCACCATTAAGCGGGACAAACCCGCCATCGTGTTCGCTCCGCATGTAGAGACCTCTGCCGGTATGGTTTTGCCGGATGAATACATTCAAGCCGTTGCTGCGGCAACGCATGAAGTGGGCGGGCTGATGGTTTTGGACTGCATTGCGTCAGGGTGTCTTTGGGTAGACATGAAAGCCACGGGCGTAGATGTGCTGATAAGTGCGCCGCAAAAAGGGTGGAGCGGACCGCCTTGTTGTGGACTGGTGATGCTTAGTGAGCTTGCCAGGGAAAGAATCGATCAGACTCAAACCAGTAGTTTCGCAATAGACCTGGCAAAGTGGTTGTCCATCATGGAAACCTATGAGTCCGGTGCTCATGCGTATCACTCAACCATGCCGACCGAATCGTTGAGACAGTTCCGCGACGTTATGCAGGAAACCGTGGACTTTGGTTTGGCCGAAGCACAGCGCAGTCAGGTCGAGTTGGGCCAACGCGTGCGCGCGTTGTTGGAACAGCATGGTTTTCACAGTGTGGCCGCCGATGGATTTCAAGCACCGGGGGTAGTGGTGAGTTACACATCCGATCCCAATATCCAAAATGGCAGCGTTTTCTCTGCCATGGGAATGCAGATTGCCGCAGGTGTTCCGTTGATGTGTGGGGAAGGCGATAATTTTCGAACCTTCCGTCTCGGCCTGTTTGGTCTGGACAAGCTCAAAGACGTAGACGGCGCGGTTGCCTCACTTGAAGCTGCGTTGAAACAGCTGCCGTAGTTTTTTATCTCAGACGTTCGAGCGTTGGGACATCACTTTCCGAATTCGGTAGGCCTCCAACGCTGCGAGCGGAAGAAAATGAACGAGAGCGGGTCCTACATGGTTATGAATGAATATCCAGTGTATTAGTGTCAGTACTGCTGCAAGGTACACCCAGCGCTGAAGTTTTTTCCAGCCGGATTTTAAACGTCTAACCATGGTCTGGTTGCTGGTGGCAGCCAGCGGGATAAAGATAAGGAACGCTATCCAACCGGTCCAGATTCCCAGTAGCCAGAATTCATCGAGAATGGCCTGTAGGTTCCCCATATCAATGACATACAACACCGTATGGAACGCTGCGTAGCTGAAAGCTGCCACGCCTAATGCTCGTCTTCTTTTCAACAACCAACGAATGACCGTCGAATTGGGAAGCAGCATCGATAATGGCGTAAGCATCATGGCAATTATCATGAACCGGGCTGAAAACTCGCCTGTGGGGTGAAGAAACCGTCCGGGTTCAGCACCGTTCATGAGCGCGGTCATCATTCCTACAGAAGGAATCGCCAAAACAGCCCAAGTAAAATACACGCTATTGAAAAATGGTTTAATTTGCATTCTGCTCGTACCCGGCTGAGAGCGTCTAAATGTTGCTTTGTGCTGTATTAATAACAGCTTATAAGCCTGGGGGTGTTTCAGTATGTAACATCACGCTCCACATGGCTGATGTTGACTGATCACTATGCTGATAAATTGAAAGTTTTAAGCTTTAAAGAGTTTGGCGTCCAGTGCACATACTGAGCATGGTCGATTTGCCAGTCTCCGACCACATAGCGCCAACTGTCGTTGCTTATTTCATGCACGGCCGGTCGGTGAGTGTGCCCATGGATCAGCGTTTTGCATCCTGTAGAGGCCATTCGATCTAAGACCGAAGCGTTGTTAACATCCATGATGCTCGACGCTTTTTGCGAATTTGCATCCTTGCTGGCTTCTCTGTAGGACTCAGCGGTTTTGATACGTTGATCCAGGCTCATATCCAGAAATTCCGATTGCCATTGCGAGTCGCGCACGGTGTGTCTGAACTGCTGGTAAGCGGCATCGTCTGTACATAAAGTGTCGCCGTGCATGAGAAGCGTCCGGCTGTCACCGAGAGTAATGATGTGTTCATCATCAGTGATTAGAGTAGCGTGAGCGCGTTCGGCAAACTGTTGTCCGAGTAGGAAGTCTCGGTTGCCAAGCATGACTGTCAGCCGGCAGTTGTGCATCTGCAGTGCACTCATCGCTTCAATGATGGCGGTATAGGCAGGGATGCCAGCGTCATCTCCCAGCCAATATTCAAACAGATCTCCTAGTATGAACAGGTGATCGTGACGCTGCGCTTCAGCTAAGAAGCGCAGCGCTAGTTCCAGCGTTTCCGGCTGGTTCGGGATCAGGTGCAGATCCGCGATAAACAGCTGACTGTTAATAGAGGATTAGTCTTCGCTGACGACGATGGATTCGATCATGACAGGTTCTACCGGAACATCACCATGATGACCGTGATTACCCGTTGCGACACCTGCGATAGCAGCGATTGCGTCAGTGCCGTCAGTGGTTAAACCAAATACGCAATATCCATAACCCGCCTGGGACTCATCACGGAAATTCAGAAAGTCGTTATCAACGAGGTTAATGAAAAACTGGGAACTGGCAGAATGCGGATCAGGCGTTCTAGCCATCGCGATGCTTCCAGTCACGTTAGACAAACCGTTAGACGCTTCATTCTTGATGTTTTCATGCGTGGGCTTTTGGTCCATATCGGCAGTAAAACCACCGCCCTGGATCATAAAATTAGGAATGACGCGATGGAAGATCGTGCCGTCGTAATGACCTTCATCAGCGTAACGCTTGAAGTTTGCACAAGTAATTGGCGCAGCCTCGGCGTTGAGCTCGAGAACGATGACGCCTTTGCTGGTCGTGATGGTAGCTTTCATGGAATGAACGATTCAGGTTGTCTAAGAATAGAAGCCGCTGATTGTAGCAGTCCTTCCAGCTAGTTCTGCTCAGCAGTTTCTGATGTCGACGCCTTTGTGACAATGGCATTGCTGCCGCCTTGCGTTGCCAATGCTTCTTCACGAACCACCGAAAGTATGACCACCTGTTTTATCGGAGCATCCCGGCTGAATGGACCGCCGCGACCTGTTGAAACCGTGCTGATCTCATCAACGACTTCTCGTCCACTGACAACTTTACCGAATACGGCATAGCCCCAGCCACGCTGTGTGGTGCCCGAATGGTTGAGATTGCGATTGTTTTCGCTATTGATAAAAAACTGAGACGTGGCCGAATGAGGGTTGGTGGTTCGAGCCATTGAAATCGTGTATCGGTCGTTTCTGAGTCCGTTGTAGGCTTCATTGCTAACCGGTGCGCGTGTGCGTTTGCGCTGATAGTCGGTTGTGAATCCGCCACCTTGAATCATGAAGCCTTCAATAACGCGGTGAAAAAGCGTATTGGTGTAAAAGCCGTCATCGACATAGGCGAGAAAATTCTGGACACTTTGTGGCGCTCTTCGCTCGTCCAGTTGTATTGTGATGTCGCCCATTGTCGTACTCATGACGACTCTGGGATCCTCTGCGAAAACGGGCGAACTAATCATGCCCGCCATTACGAGTAATAACAGAGAAAGTCTTGTTACCGGTGCAAATCGTTTTGCCATGTTAAATTCCGAAGTTCCTGATTCTTACTTAACTGGGCAAGTTTAGCGGGAATTCGAGATCTCGCTCGATTCAGTATCCATCGGGTAATCTGCTAGGCTTTAAGCCTGCCCAGCAATTTTCTTCATTCATAAGTACACATGCTGCAAATCTACAACACACTCAATCGAAAAAAAGAGGCGTTTGAGCCTTTAAAAGCCGGTCATGTGGGACTTTATGTCTGCGGTGTCACAGTTTATGACGTCTGTCATGTCGGGCACGGGCGAGTCATGATTGTCTATGACGTGCTATTTCGCCACTTGCGCTCGATGGGGCTTGAGGTTAAATATGTCCGGAATATCACGGATGTAGATGACAAAATCATTAACCGGGCTGCTGAAAAAGGCGTAACCCCGGAAGCGCTTTCGCAACAATATATCGACGAAATGCATGCTGACGAGCGGGCACTGAACGTCCTGCCTCCAACACACGAGCCTCGGGCAACTGAGACGGTTGAAAGCATGATCAACATAATTTCGCGTTTGATCGATTCCGGACATGCTTATCCAGCTGACAACGGCGATGTATTTTATTCGGTTAAATCATTCGAAGAGTACGGCAAGCTTTCGGGCAAGAAGGTGGAAGACTTACGCGCAGGTGAGCGCGTGGCGGTTGATGAGCACAAACACGACCCGATAGATTTCGTTTTGTGGAAATCGGCCAAGCCATCCGAGCCGAATTGGGAATCCCCGTGGGGCCCTGGTAGACCCGGCTGGCATATTGAGTGTTCGGCTATGTCCATGGACCTATTAGGTGAAGAATTTGATATTCACGGTGGCGGCATGGACCTTGAGTTCCCGCATCATGAAAACGAAATTGCGCAAAGCGAGGCGCTAACCGGTGGTCGATTTGCGCGGTACTGGATGCACAATGGCTTGGTTCGTATCGACGATGAAAAGATGTCCAAGTCGCTCAACAATTTCCTCACTATAAGAGACGTACTGGATCAATACAGTGGTGAAGAGATACGTACATTCATCGTGGGTAGTCATTACCGTAGCCCTCTAAACTATATGACTGAATCTCTGGATGCCGCTAGAGAGTCGCTTAAACGATTTTATATTGCGCTACGAGGACGGACTCTTAATGACATAACGGACGGCACTGAGCCATCTGCAGAAAACGTCGACACAGCGTTTGTTGAACGCTTTGATACGGCGATGAATGATGATTTGAATACCCCCGAAGCTATGTCAATTCTGCATGATCTGGCTGGAACACTTAACCGCGAAAACGACGTTGCTTCTGATCGTTCGCGTGCATTGGCGACCACATTAAAATACCTTGGTGGCAGGCTTGGTATATTGGAACAAGATCCTGAGGTTGCTTTGCAAGGCGGAGCTTCAAGCGACGGGCCAGATGCGGCAGCCATTGAGGCGCTCATTAATGAACGAAACGAGGCACGAGCAGCGCGTGACTTCGGCCGCAGTGATGAGATTCGGGATGAGCTGACAGCGCTTGGCGTCATTTTAGAAGACGCCGGTGGTAAAACGACTTGGCGGCGTCAGTAAGTACATGCAGACAAGCATTCATAGCGTGACTAAAGCTGCCATGGTACGGTCGTCGCGGCCGGCTTGCGCTGACGTCTCGTCGGATTCCATTTCTTTCCTGTTTATTTCACGCCGTTTCTCATGAAGAATATTCCGCAACCAGAAGAATTAAAAAAATCACCGGAAGGTGATGCGGTGCCTGTGTTGCCGGGAACAGAAAAATCCCGTTCTCTCGGTGACATGATGCTGGAGGCTGAAAAAAGCCGGCAAGCTGAGAGCGCAGCGACTGCCATGGACGAAAAAGGGGCTGAAACAGGTCAGCCTAAAAAGCGGCACTCTCGGAAGCCCAGCCGTGCGCAATCGCGTCGTTACGCTCGTGAACGTGCTTTACAGGCGCTTTATCAGTGGGATGTGAGTAGCGAGCAGGCATCGACGGTAAGAAACGACTTTGTCGCTGAGCAGGACATGAGTCGTGTTGACGTGGATTACTTTACGCGCCTTTTCAACGGTGTCTCTCATGACCCCGAGGCCGTCGATTCCGTGATGAGTACAGCGCTTGATAGAGAGCTTCTGGAATTGGATCCGATAGAGCGGGCGGTCTTAAGGCTTGCCACCTACGAGCTAAGCGAATGCCTGGATATTCCTGCACGTGTTGTTATCAATGAAGGCATCGAAATTACTAAGCGATTTGGCGCTGACAACGGTCACAAGTACATCAACGGTGTTCTGGATAAATTGGCCCTGCAAATTCGTCCGTTGGAGATGAAGCGAAAGTGAGTTCTACTCGCATTGGCACAGCTGCCTTATCCAGCCCTGCAAATGTCATCGCGCTGGGCGCCGGTTTAGGACTCGCGCCTAAAGCACCGGGCACATTCGGTACTTTGCTTGGAATTCCGTTGTTGTTCCTTATGCCTGAGAACCTATGGGCATATGCAATCGTTTTAGTTGCCTTGTTTGCCTTAGGCGTATGGTGCTGTGATGCCTGCGCTAAAAACCTAAAGGTGCATGATCACCCGGGCATTGTCTGGGATGAGGTTGTTGGTTATCTCATCACTATGATGGCCGTTCCACGCTCGGCTTTGTGGATCGTGGTGGGCTTCGT
>CAZCKD010000205.1:0-6502 GCA_964498925.1 uncultured Granulosicoccaceae bacterium | reverse complement strand
ATACATGGCAAATAGAGGTGTAGTAACGCTGGATATCCAGACTGTGCTCACTCCAGAAATCGGTCTCATCAAAGAACTGCCGATCTTCACTCTCTAGACCGAACATTTCTGCAGCGTTTAATACAACTTCAGCGCCACCTTCAACAAACTCGAGCAGTAGAACGTTTGCCAGTGCATCGGCAGCATCCTCCTCGCGTGCCAGCAACGGAAGATCATATTGTGCAAAAAGCACATGACCGATTTCATGAAAGAGCGTATGAAAGTAGACATCGGCTATCGGAGCGTCTTCATCACCGAAGTACTCTGCAATGATGTCTGCGAAAGTCCCGGGCATCCAGATTTCCATATGCTCTGGATCGAAGAGTGGGCCGTCCTCCACTTCCGTTAAAACAGTGACAGGTTTCGCGAAGAACAGAAGCTCATCGATGAACTCAATTAGATGAGGTAGATCGGTGCTCTCAGCACTGACTGAAATGAGTTTAATACCGGCATCAACCGGATCCTTGTCAGCCGCTGAGACCTGGGCTGTGGCACAGCATAAAAACAGCAGCAGCGCTGCGCGGGTAATATTTTTTACCACCGACAAGAAACGATTAATAAGTATCTGCACTGATTGAATGACGTTATTGACGATCAGGTGATGCACCACGTGTCTCCGGACGTACCACCGGCTCATCCAAGGTACCTGTCAGGGTATATTCTCTCAATCCTATACGGTCAAAATCAAGACCCAATGCTTTTAACAAGCCGGTCGCGATCAAAGCGCCAACACCGCCGCTGGCACCACCGGAGATAATACCGATAATCGGTAGAGCAGCACTGATTCTAGGCAGCACGGTGATAGTTTGATCGATTTCCCGCGTGTTCAAATCAGACTCACCAACAATATCAACAACCCCGACTGGGCCAGTGAATTGAACCAGTTTGACATCGACAACGCCATCCTCAATCTGTGCATCGCCGGTTATTCGATTAAACGCCAGGCCATCATTCGAAATATCTGAAAAATCTAGATCAAGTCTTCTCGGTAAAGACTGCAGTGCAAACAAACCTACCAATCGTCCAGGCCCAACTTCCACTGGGATAATATTGCCTCGCTCAACGTTGAGTTTTATATTGCCGTCCAGTGTATCGATCGATGGCAGGTAAATTGGCCCGGGCCAATGAAGTTGCACCTCGGCTGTTCCTTCCCCCTTCGAGATGACATCGTGAATGCCCACATCTGAGAAGCCCGTACCGAAGTCATCACTTTGCAGAACAAGATTGAGTCGAGTCTGATGCTGATTGGCAAATGCCGGATTAACACCTTGAGGATCTTTTAATCGCCAGTAACCCTGCCCGACTAATTGCATCGTGTCGTAGGCAAAACCGAGCGTTGTCACCTGCAAACCACCAACCTCAGGTTGCGCGCGAAGCACGAGATCCCTGATAGTTTTAGACTTATGCGTCAACCGCGAAATCTTGGCATCGATAGGTGGTAACTCTTGCGGATTCAGCGGGATATTTTCATCGCCAGCCTCATCACTTTCGGGATCAGAGGTGAGTGCCTCAATCACTTTATAATCAACGTGATTAAAACGTGCTTTAGCCGGTATCCTGCGTGTCCAATGCTCTCTCGGGTACTCAAGGCTGCCACTGAGCGATGCATTGCGAATCGTCGCCGTTAAAAAGTCCGAACTTGAAGAAGCACTCAACGCTGCTGCTCCGAGTGACTCTGTGCCAAGGATAAAAGACCTTATATCCAGCTCAGCACTCACCGGGATAATCGGTGTTTGCTGACCCGATTCGCCTTCGGGTAGGGAATCAAGAAACTGTGCAACCGTCTCTACCCAATCATCAGCAGCAAAGCGATTTACATTTCCTAATATGCGTATGCCGGGCTTAGGGTTCGCTATGGCTGATTGCCATAATTTACCGGCTCCAACATTGACCACTACCGACTCAAGCTCACCGTCTATGGTTGTCGCGCTGGCATGCGCTTTACCGGCAACATGAACGTCCCATCGTTGTTCTTCCCCTGCAGCACGAAACGCCGTATTTAATACCAGTCGATGTGATTCACCAGAGCTGACAGAAAGAGGTTCCGGCAACATGATTTCGGTGCCGATCAAATCACTTTGTAAATGCATGCGTACGCCATTGGCAGCAATGCGATCCGCAGAGTGAGGGACCGAAAGCTCTGCTAACCAATTAGACGAACCTCTGACAAATTGATCTAAGGGATTATCGTAATGAGCCAGCGCATCGTTAGCTTTTAGCGCGCCGGTGAGTGTCACCGTGGTCGTCGCCTGCAGTCCTTTTCCGTCCGTATTCGCACCGATACGGACATCGCGATTGAACATACGCGCTTTAAGTCCGTTGACACGGATACCACGTTCATTAAACCCGATAGAACCCACGACCTTTTCCAAAGGCATCTGCGCCTGATTAAACGTCACTGAATTACCGCCGAAAAAAACTGCACCGTTAACGGCAAGCGAAGGGCGTTTTACGGTGGGGACTTGTCCTTCAACAGGTGGACGAGCTTTGTACAATGGAAGCGTTAATGCTAGATCGATATCAGTACGCCCATCGCCTGTCACATCTTGAAGCGCCGGCCTCAGTATTCCTTTTAAGGGGCCAGTGTTGCCAAAGTCAATCACTTTTTGCAACTGACCATTGCCGGCCCCCGACAGCTTCAGCACAGGCAGCCTGAGATTCTCAATCGACACAGTTGCCTTGGACACGTCAAAGCTATTCATTCGGCCTTGTTGTGCAACACCGCTTAAAGAAGGACCATCGATTTCCAACCGGCCGATAATGTCAGTCGCCGTCGGCCAGAGCGTATTAAATTGTAATTGTCCTTCCGTAAACTCAGCGCTGCCCTTGAGAACACCCTCACCGCGGCTAAACGGAAAATCTGCCATTCTGCCAAACAAAAGAATAGACCCGTCATTCAGACTTCCACCTTGGATCGCCCGATCGAACCACCTGAGAAAATTCGCATTAACTCTCTTTCGCGGCACCCATTGTTTAATGGCTGTGACATCTTCAGCCGAGAAGCGACTTTGCATATCCAGGTGTGGTGATTGACCGGAAGCAAGCGTCATCTTCATTCGCGCTGATAGTTCAATGCCATCATCCTGAAGCTCAACATCGGCATCGAGCAAAGGACTTTTCATCTCCGTCAGGTCGACATCAATGACGGCATTGAGCGAATCAAGTTGCACCGGCACAAAGCCAAGAGAAGCCCACTCAAAAGGCATTTGCGTAGCACTGAGGGCAATCTCACCCACCGAGTTCTCAACATCAATACGGCCACTCAGAGGACCAAATGCAGGGCTCACAGCCGTAGCCGGAACGCTGACTTCGATGAAATCGCCTTTAACCGTCAGGTTGGGCGTTCGCGACTCAGATCGATAAACTAATTCCCAGTTATGCAGCGTACCCTTGGTATCGGCCGTCATGAAAGCCGGTGCTTGATCGAGCAGAGCGTCAGCTTTTCCATCAGTGTTTATCGCATCATTCGTGGCCTCAGACGTTGGGCTAAGTCCGGCAATAACACCTGTTGCAAAACGCGATAAGGCAGACCAATCTAAATGTTCGCCACCGGCTGACATTTCCCAGGTGCGCCCAGCGGATACTTGTTGTTCCGACGTTGATGTCGCTGGTGATTGGCTACCCTCAACCGATGCACTGCCCGCTGAGGCTGGAGCCTTTGCTTGACTCCATTGACCTTGGATCTTTTCGATCCGTAGGGTATCGGTCCCCATGGCCAGAATGATATCGCTGCCAGTGACAGCAACGGTTTGATCGGAGCCCGTCACCAGTATATTAGCGCTGAGCCCATCAGCCAGATTCTCACCGCTGGTGGACTGGAAAATCGGTGAGGTTGATATCGGACCTCTCGCGGATACCAATCTGCCATCTCGCCACTGCCCCCAAAGCTCCAGAGAAACAGTCGTATCAATCGGCATGTTCACAGGCCGCAGTTTCTCGGCTAGTGCACCCACTTTCAGCACCTCAGTCAGTGCGTTGGATTCAAGCGAATCGGCCTTTACATACAGGTCGCCGAACGCTTTATCGAGCTCGTTGGTATTGCCATGAAGATCAATGCCAGCTTCCAGACTGCCCCCCAACTCTTCCGGCAACTGAACATCGACGCGCAACTGGTGAACGTCTCCATTGTTCTCTGCACGAATGTTGAGATCTTCCATGACCAATTGCAGATCCGCTTCCTGGTCAATCAAGGTCACTCGAGTCTGCAGCAGCCCTACCTTTTTTGCCGTTAATAACCAAGCCATTAAGTCGACGCCACCGCCCTTCGGTGGGGTACCCGGCGTCGCTGCTCCCTGCCCCGTTCGCACTCTGTCCATACCATGGAGTCGGAAATGACCGTCTTTATCGGCTTCCACGGCAAGGCTGGCACCCAGCAGAGTTAATTCGTTAATCACCGGCGCACCGCTGACAACACTCTGGGCCAGATTTAAGTCGATAAGGAGTTCATCCAGTGTCACCTTGCGTTCACTGGATTCAAAAACGGCGACTTGCTCGGCGCGCAGCAAGGGGCCAAAGCCTTCCCAGCTGAGCTTCAAGTCACCTATAGAGACGGGGCTGCGTAAATAATCGCTGAGCCTGGACTCAATCGTAGGTTTGTAATTAGCGACTAACGGTAAACCAATTCGAACGCCGGCACTGAGGAGCGCCAGAACAATAAGCAGAATACCAATGAGCGTTAAACAGACACGCGCAGTCAATCTGGCCGTCTTGATAATCATGACGGCTGTCGATCACTGCAGTACGACGTCGTAGTGTTCACGCGTGTAATAAATTTCTGCCTGTAAGCGAATGGGCACCCCCACGAAGTCTTGCAACTCCGCCAGGTCATCCGAGCGTTCTTCAGTAAACCACTCCACCATCTCACTAGAAGCCAGTACGGTAACTGAATCGATTTCAAACTGACGTACCTGTCGAATGATCTCCCGCGTCACTTCAAAGCCGACAGTATCAATCGTCTTCTGCATGCCACGGCCGTCACAGACCTTGCACTCCGCACACAGCACTTGCTCTAGAGACTCCCGCGTTCTTTTGCGCGTCATCTCAACCAACCCCAAGGCGGACACTTCGTTCACCTGAGTTCTGGCGTGATCCCGTTCAAGCGCTTTTTCGAGCGCTCTTAGAACCTGGCGCCTGTGCTCAAGAACCGTCATATCAATGAAGTCGATAATGATGATTCCACCCAGATTTCTGAGTCTGAGTTGACGCGCAATTGCCTGTGCTGATTCTAGATTAGTCTTGAAGATGGTTTCTTCAAGGTTATGTTTTCCAACAAACCCACCTGTATTGACATCAATCGTCGTCATGGATTCCGTTTGATCGATAATCAAATACCCACCCGACTTTAATAAAACCTTACGATTCAATGCCTTATCGATTTCATCCTCAACGCCGTGAAGGTCAAATATCGGTCTTTCACCCGGATAATGCTCCAAGGTCTTTGAAAGTTCGGGCACATATTCTTCACAAAAAGTTACACAGTGTCGGTAGGTCTCGCGCGAATCGATTCGAATGCGTTCAATACTGTCTCGGTTCATATCTCGCAGCATTCTTTGCACTAACGGTAAGTCGCGAAAAATGACGGTGCCTGCCTTACTGCTGCCGCAGCGCTCTTGCACGCCTCGCCAGACTTTATTCAGGTAGGCCATATCTTCAGTTAATGCGCTTTTCTCTGCGCCTTCCGCCGCCGTCCGAATAATGTAGCCGGCCTGTGTATCGCCTCGCAGATCCTCTACCAGTGACTTTAATCGCTCGCGCTCCTCCTCATTTTCGATACGGGCTGATACACCGATGTTTTCATCGAACGGCATCATGACCAGGTATCGACTGGGTGCGGTCAATTGACTGGTTACTCTCGCGCCTTTTGTGCCTAAAGGATCTTTGGTGACCTGAACGGCAAGCTTCTGCCCTTCACGAAGTAAACGAGAGATGGATTGCTGAACGATCTGGCCGTTTTCATCGCGCACCTCTTCGGCTTTTACATCCGACACATGCAGAAACGCGGCCTTTTCCAACCCAATGTCAACGAACGCTGCCTCCATTCCGGGCAACACTCGCTTTACAACACCTTGAATAATGGTGCCCACTAAACCGATTTTCTGGACGCGTTCTATCCAAATCTCGGTGAGCATGCCGTTCTCAACCGTCGCCACGCGGGTTTCCTGAGGCGTCACATTGATCAGTAATTCTTCAGTCATTTTCTTTTTTTTAGCCTGCGCGTGCATAACAATCACAACGTTTAAACCACCCTACTGTACCTTCGCTTCTCGTGGGCGATTAATTAGGTGGTTTACACATTCTCTGCAACATCAACAGGGTTTCGTAAAGCGGCAGACCAACGACATTACTGTAGCTGCCTGATATGTGCTCAACATACCGCGCGCCAATACCTTGAATACCATAAGCTCCGGCTTTATCCGCAGGCTCACCAGTACTCCAATAATATTCCGCGTCCGATGTGGAGATT
>CAZCKD010000204.1:0-6542 GCA_964498925.1 uncultured Granulosicoccaceae bacterium | reverse complement strand
CGCATAACGTTACTGGATGAGTCGGCAACGCGAGATGATATTTTGCAGGCCTTGTCAGCAACGGCTGAAAAAATGCGGCAGCAGTCCTCACCGGTTTCCGTGTTTTCCTTGTTTCTTATTGGACATGGAAACGCTAATTCTGACGGCTGGCGTTTTAACATTAAGGGGCCGGATCTCAGCACTGTTGATATCGTGGCAGCATTAAATGAATTTCCGCCCGCGTCGCAATTAATCGTACTGGCCGCCAGTTCCAGTGGTGCCGCCTTATCCACATTGTCGCAGCCTCAAAGGGTTGTGGTCAGCGCCACCAAAAGTGGTGGAGAATCTAACGCAGTCCGATTTCCCATTTTTATGGCTGAAGCTTTAAGAACAGATCAAGCCGACTTTGATAAAAATGAAATATTGACGATCGCAGAGGTTTATCGTTTTGCTGAAAACCGCACCGTTGATTATTACGAACAGCAAAAACTGTTGGTGCCGGAGCATTCCAGATTACGCAGCGATGAGCCGGCTGACATTCCTGTCGCGTTGTTGGGATCGTTGAAGTTTGCATCGGATGATCCTGAAGTTGCCCTGATGCTGACACAGCGATTAGAACTGGAAGAGCAATTCAAAACACTGAGAAAATCCAAAGCTTCTTTTACCACGGCACACTATTACGATGAGCTGGAGCAATTGCTCATCAAAATAGCGCGTCTGCAACAGTCCATTGATGTTGCAACCGGCTGGAGTGAAAATGATGCAGATAGCTAAAGCCGTGTTAAATCGCACTCTCAGCGCGTGGGCTTTGTGCTTGCTGGCACTGTTCGCATCAGTATCGGCACATGCAACGCATATTTACTACGATTTGACTCGATCAGATGCCATCAGGGCATGCGATCAGTTGGCCTATCAAGGTGAGCGCGATAAATCAGAGAGTTGTTATCTTGATGTTCAGCAAAATGCTTCGGTATTGGAGCGTGCAGATGCCGCTGCAGCACTAGGGGATATACGCGCAGCTAATCGCCTTTACCGCGAAGCGTCTTCTGAGAGTACCGATCCAAAAATTAAATCTCATTGGGCGCGTTTATATCTGCGTACGCATCAAACAAGTGATGCCGAAGCCTTGTTTCGAGAGGCTTTGTTATATGACGAGAGTTATTTGCCGGCACGCATTGGTCTTGCCGAAGCGCAGTCTCAAGCTTTCGAAGGGCAGGCTAGGCAGGATCTAATTCGAATCACCACCGACCACCCAGAAAACGTCAATGCGTTAATACTGCTTGCTAGAATTGAACTGGAATTACAGAACCTATCGGTTGCGCGTGGCCTTTTAAACCGGGCATTGGTTGAAATAGAAGCCCAAAATTTACCACCACTTGAAATCTATGCGCTGCACGCCGGGGCCGATTTGCTGGAAGATAAATCACTACAACCCTGGGTTGATCGTGCGTTGCAATACAATCCGATTTACGGAAATGTTTATGCTATTCCAGCACGCTACTACATCATCACGTATCGATACCGGGAAGCAGTTGACCTTTACCAGAAAGCCGTAAAAATAGATCCTGAACTGGCCACTGCCCATCGCGATCTTGGCATTAATCAGTTGAGGGTCAATAACGTCTTTGCCTCCAGATATCATTTACAGCAAGCGTACGATAGAGATCCGTTTGATGCGCAAACCGTCAACACCTTGCGTTTACTCGATGATCTGGATGACATGCGCGTCAGCTCTTGGGATGTACCCGATCCTGACAATGACGGTTCCGTTATTGGCCGCGTCATTGTTCGACTGGATAGAGAAGACGCTGATGCTTTAGAGCCTTATGTGGTTGATTTGAGTATTCGGGCGGTGCAGCTATTTACCAAGCGATATGACTTTCAGTTAAAGCGTCCCATGGTCGTAGAGCTGTACCACGATCATGACGACTTTGGTGTGCGAACAGTGAGTACACCTGGCATTGGCCTGCTTGGCGTCACGTTTGGCTACCTGACAGCGATGGATAGTCCGAAGGCACGCGCATCTGGCGATTTTCATTGGGGAAGTACCTTGTGGCACGAGATTGCTCACGTGTTCACGCTGGAGGCGACAGGACACAGATTGCCTCGTTGGTTTAGTGAAGGCCTTTCTGTGTACGAAGAATGGAATACCGGCCCGTTGCCTAATCGTGAGCTTTCTCTGGATGTCTTGAGTGCCATCAGATCCAATCAGTTACTGCCAATAGAAGAGTTGGATAACGGTTTTGTACGCCCAACCTATAACGGGCAGGTGCAAGTGTCGTACATGCAAGCAGGATTAATATGCGATTTCATCGCTCAAACCTGGGGGCATGAAGCACTGGTGTCCATGCTTAAAGCGTTTGGCGTTCTGGCCAATACAGAGATAGCAATCACGCGTGCCATCGATATCGATTTAGATACCTTCAATCAATTGTTTCTGCAGCACCTTGATGAACAATATGGTGAGTTACGCGATAACCTTGACGATTTTGCTTCGGCAGAACGCCAGTTAGAACGTGCACAATTATTAGATGACTGGGTTAGCGTTGAAGCCTTGTCCCGTGACTTAATACGTCGTTACCCTGAACGAGTCAGTGCTGGAAATTCTTATCAGGTGCTGGCTTCGTTGCTGAAAGAGCAAGGTGAGTTGTCAGAAAGTAGCGATGTGTTGCTTGGCTGGCATCAAAGAGGTGGTCATGATCCGGATACCTTGCTGACCTTAATCGATGACTTAAGGCGGCTAGAACGATTTGAAGAGGCCGTTCCCGTGATGGAGTCTCTTAACTGGGTCATGCCCTATACCATTGATGTCCATCGTTGGTTAGGTGATCACTACCTGGAAGACGAACAAGCGGACAAGGCCACACGTGAATTCAACGCTTTGCTCGGGTTGCAACCAGATGCGGCAGCAGTTGCCCATCTGGGTAAAGCACGGGCTGCTATGTTGCAGAACGATCGAACCACAGCGCGTAGTCAGGTTTTATATTCCCTGGAAAACGCCCCTTTTTATAGACCTGCGCAGCGTTTACTGCTGACGCTATCTGTTGGAGAGTAAATTGAGTAACAAAGATTCCAATAATGCCGAAGTTGCGCGTCTGGTAAGTGAGTTCCGTACCGTCATGCCTCGATTGCGCAGTGAGGTAGGGCGCATCATCGTTGGTCAAGACGAGGTGGTTGAACACTTACTCATCACGCTTCTTGTCGGTGGCCACTGTCTTGTTACCGGTATGCCAGGAACGGCCAAGACGCTGCTAGTACGCACATTGTCGGATGCACTGGGATTAAAATTTGATCGCATACAATTTACGCCAGATTTAATGCCTACAGATATAACCGGTACGGATATCATTGAAGAAGATGATAGCGGTAAGCGCTCGTGGCGTTTTGTGCCCGGACCTATCTTTACTAACGTACTGCTGGCCGATGAAATAAACCGAACACCGCCAAAAACTCAGGCTGCACTGCTTGAGGCTATGCAGGAGTACTCGGCGACAGTGCGCGGTACTCAACACATTATCGACAAGCCGTTTTTTGTTTTAGCGACACAAAATCCGCTTGAGCTTGAGGGTACATATCCGTTGCCCGAAGCGCAGCTGGATCGCTTTCTATTCAATATTCTTCTGGACTACCTCCCTCTGGAGGACGAACTCACCGTTGTTGAGCGATTTACCAGCAATACACCTCCAGAAGCTGCCAAGGCCTGTACTAATCCTCAACAAATTCTCGCGTTTCAAGCATTGACGAGACAAGTACCCGTTAGTCAACAGGTGGGTCGTTATGCTGTTGAGCTTGTTCGTGCTACGCGTCCTGATGATCCTGCAGCGTCAGATAAGGTGCGTCAGTACGTTAAGTTCGGCGCATCTGTTCGAGCAGCGTTGTTCATCACGCTGGCGGCCAAAGCACGTGCATTGATGGCTGGTCGTTATCACGTGACCCGGGAAGACATCGATGCGCTTGCTGCACCGGTGCTCCGGCATCGTGTCATGTTGAATTACTTCGCTGAAGCTGATGGTGTGAGTATTGATGATGTACTGCAGGATCTTGTCGATACACGTGCAGCTGCTTGATAGCTAAAAATACTTTCGACAATACGTTTAATTGATTTAGATGCCGTTGCTATCAATCTGATGCCGAAACGAACTGACAATCGACTACTAAAACCGGAAGTCCTCGCCCGACTCGGTTCATTAGAGTTGGTTGCGCGTGCCGTAGTGGATGGTGTCACTACAGGGTTGCATCGCTCCCCACACTTCGGATTTAGTCAGGAATTTGCCGAATACCGCTCGTATAACGAAGGTGACGACTTACGTTATGTTGATTGGAATGTCTATGCGCGAACCGACAGGACGTATATCAAAAGATTCCAGGGTGAAACCAATACGGCAGTGACGCTTCTGCTGGATACCAGTGCTTCAATGGCATTTGGTGAGCCAACCTCAAAGCTACAGCAAGCGTTGTATCTGATTGCCTCCTTCGCGTATATAGCCCGTAAGCAACATGATGCCTTGGGTTTAGCGGTGTTTGACGAAAACGTCAAAGAGTACCTGGCACCTTCGTCAAGGCCTGATGCGATGGCAAGGGCAATGGCATTGTTGGAAAATACGCAGGCGACATCTGGAACCGATATTTTAAATGCATTAAGTTCCTTGCAACCGAGCATGACACGCCGCGGTCTGGTGGTGATTGTCTCTGACTTCTACACCAACGCATCTGATCTGCTCTCTGTCCTGCAACCCTTGGCTCATGCGGGGCAGGATTTAGCACTATTTCAAATTGTCAGTCCGGAAGAATTAAATCCTTCGCTTAAACGCATCAGCGCATTAAAGGACATGGAGACCAATGAATCGGTTGTGGTTGATCCTGACTACATTGCAAACGGTTATCAGGAAAAATTCCAAGCCCATTGTGCATCGATAGAAAAAGCCTGCCAGCGTTCGGGGGCAGACTTTACTCGCATCACCACGGATGATCCTTTGGATGAAGCACTGCAGGCTTATTTTCGTTTCAGGGAAAGGCGCGGACGATGAGCTTACTCTTTCCAGCATATCTACTCGGATTGTTAGGCTTGGCGCTGCCTTGGTTGTTGCACCGTTTTAGCGATCATCAGCCCGAGGAAAAATTATTTCCTTCGCGTCAGTTTCTGGAAGAGACCGTCCCGCCGGTTTCAAGGAAGCAAACGTTAAAATATCGGCTGTTAATGGCGCTTCGCGTTCTTTCTTTATTGTTCCTGTGTTTTCTCTTTGCACAGCCCTGGTTGAATAATGATGGTGTTTCCGCGGAATCAGACTTTCACCATATCGTCGCCGTCGATACCTCATTGTCGATGCAAACAGCTAATCGATGGGATCAAGCCTTGACGGCTGCAGAAGCGCTCATTGATGACTTGGGCCCTAACCAGAGTATTGAACTCGTTGCGTTTGATCATTCTCTCAGCGTGATCGCTGATAGTGAAGCCACCAATTTTGAAATGATGCAAGGGCTTAACAGCTTGCAGCCGGCATATGGCCATGCAGATTATGGGGTTGTCATGCAGCGACTCAATCGAATGGCGACATCTCAAAGGCTTCCTACAAAAGTGTGGATGATCAGTGATGCTCAAAAGAGTGCATTTCCGGCGCAAAAAAATGCGCTGTACGCTCCGGGTATTCAAGAGTTTGAATTCGTGCCTGTCGTAGCAGGCGATCATGGCAACCTTCATTTACGCGCTCAGGCGTTCACATTAAATGGAGCGACGGCTAGGGTGACGGTGCAGGTCGGTTTAAGTTATGTATTCCCTGAATACACGGGTGACGATCCCGCGAACAATAACATCGAGTATTCGTCGACGAGCAGTCAGGTGACATTAACTGTTTCCCACTTAGGCGATGTTCTTGCAGAACAGCAGTTTTTACTCAGTTCTAATAACCCCCAGACCGTCGTGTTTGATGATCTCACTATACCCGCTACTGACGAGCCGATGTTCTCAATAGTGGGATCTTCCCTTGACGCTGATGATCTGCTTGTCGATAGTCGAGCCGACGTGGTTATACGTCAAAGCAATCCTGTGGATTTTGCTTTTCTCCGTCAGACCTCTGCTCGAGCAGCGGAAGTCTTTCTCAGTACAGCTTTAGAAACGGATTCAGCCGCGTCGGTCAATGTCCTTAATGGCGCCGCTGATAGAATTGAAGCATCCATTCTTCACCTGGCTGCCAGTCGTGATTTACGACAATCCGCCGTGGACAGTGATATACAAGCGTTTATCGATAACGGCAAAAACGCGTTCGTTTATTCACGGCTGCCTGCAAACAGCGTTCGATCCCAACGTATTACCGGTACTGATGTTGGACTCGTTGATGAATCTCATCCTTTGGCTTTAGGTGATATCGATTGGGTGGGGGTCACATTTTATGATGTGGAAGAAATGACCACGACAGATGACGATCGTGTTCTTGTGTCCACTGCCGACCGTCAACCTATCCTGGTTGAACGAAATACGGATAGTGGCAAGCTACTCCTATTGAATGATGCTCTTGATGGCAGTAGAAGTAATCTGCCTTTAACATCCGCATTTGTGGAGTTGATGC
>CAZCKD010000203.1:0-6617 GCA_964498925.1 uncultured Granulosicoccaceae bacterium | reverse complement strand
CTCACTGCTGTTACTGGACGAGCCAACGGTGGGTCTCGATATAGCCAGCCGCGCTGAATTTGTCTCTCACGTAAAGTCACTGTGTCACTCTCAGCAAACCGGTGTTCTTTGGGCAACCCATCTAATGGATGAAGTCAGTGTTGAAGATAATGTGTATATTCTCGACAGTGGCAAGGTTGTACTTGAAGGCAATGTGGGTGAACTGGTGGCAGAACATACAGTGGCAGACATTGGCGAGCTGTTTCATCGCCTAACTGATAAAAGTGCCGAGCCATGAATATTGCACACGCGCTGCGCTGTCTGCGAGGAGTCGCTAAAAGAGAAGCTTTGCGCTTTATAAACCAGCGCAGCCGTTTTTTATCAGCGCTTGTCAGACCACTTGTCTGGCTGTTTATTTTTGCCGCAGGCTTTCGTTCCGTTCTGGGTATATCGATCATCCCGCCCTATGAAACCTACATCCTCTACGAGGAGTACATAACTCCTGGACTACTCGGTATGATCCTGTTGTTCAATGGCATGCAAAGCTCATTGTCAATGGTCTATGACCGTGAGATGGGAAGTATGCGGGTATTGTTGACCAGTCCGTTACCACGGTGGTACTTGCTTCTTTGTAAATTGCTGGCCGGAGTCATTGTCGCCGTGCTTCAGGCTTATGTATTCCTTGCTATTGCATGGTTCTGGGAGATTAGACCCCCTTGGCAGGGTTACCTTTTAGTTTTTCCGGCACTGGTGTTTGCAGGTCTGCTTCTTGGTGCACTGGGATTGTTGTTGTCATCACTTATAAAGCAACTGGAAAATTTTGCCGGAGTAATGAACTTTGTCATCTTTCCTATGTTTTTCGCATCTTCTGCACTATATCCGCTCTGGAAAATTCTTGAATCCAGTGTCGTGCTGCATTGGATCTGTGTATTAAATCCTTTTACCCACGCTGTTGAGTTAATACGCTTTGCACTCTATGGTAGTTTCAATCCTGTAGCGCTACTGATTGTGATGGCCGGTACGTTTATTTTTCTGGGCGCGGCGGTAATCGGCTATGATCCCTCACGTGGTTTTTTGCCGGGAAAAGGTAATCCAACAAACTAAAAACAGTTGTTTGAGTGATTATGCGATAAGTAGATCTCGTAGAAAGTAGAAAGTAGAAAGTAGAAAGTAGAAAGTAGAAAGTGGCTGTTGTACTTTGGGTCAATACGCAGTGCTACGAATGGTCGGTTCTCTATCAATCACCTAATCTGTTATTATTTTAAAATTGCAATAGTTCGCGGAGACGGTAACAGTGGCAAAACTATTAGCCCTAATTGCACTTGTGTTCACAGGTTGGGCAGTAGCTGCCGACTTTCCCGAAAATGCCGGTATCTACCTCGTTGACTCAGAGCAGCGGGAAACCAGAATCGGTGATGTAACGTTTTCTAACGCCAACAATAAAGACGTAGCAGTACTGATCAATATCGACACAGGTGCCTTCACTGAACATTTCCTGTCTATGCGTCCGTTCAGGTGCATAGAAGGCGAAGCAGAATGGTTTTGCTATCTTGAATACCCTTACGAGCTGCGTTCCGTCGTTACACAGGACGATCTGTCAGACCTTGAATATCAGCTGCTGTTTATACGTAAATTGCCATCCGAATTCGGCATTGATGCCTGGAATGGCCTGTACTACAAACTTACTATGGAGGAAGACGGTTCAATAACAGGGAAATTACTGGAGGGAGATTTGAATTCACTGCAAAGCCCGCCTGAGGAAAAATTTGCCAAGCCGGTCGATCTTGAAGAATTCATACCCGGTGACAAGTCAAGACGGTTGTTCCCGACGCTGCGTATCTACTAAGGCGAAACGCCGACAGCGGTATGCAACCTTAAGCCGAGGGTCAATCAACTGATTACCGAAACTCTCTATACGGTTTGAAGGTTTCCGGAACCATCTATTAACCAGGCACGTGTTGCATTACCTGCTGCAAGCAATTTTTCAGCCTCTTCAATCGGTGAAGCGGCAATAGCAGTAGATAACGCGTCAGCACGCCAAGCTTCAGTCGCTTCTACCGTCACAGAAGCCCAGCGTTCACCCGCGCGTTGGAGTGGATCGAAGATATGCGGATGCCCTTCTATCAGTGTACCCCGCGGTTCGGAAGTGGCTATGGCTGTATTAGCAGGTTTTAATTCCGCTGCTATACGTCCACTTATCGGATCTTGTATACCCAAAAGCCACGGTGCTCCCTGCTTTGTACCTTGTGCTGAAAATTCTCCAAGATTAACCAATATATTATTAAATCCGCGCTCTTTAAGGATTGCGGATACTCGGTCAGCTGCAAAACCCTGTGCAATACCATTGAAGCTCGCTGCCATACCGGGTTGTACGAAGTGTGCTTTGTCCTGCGTGATTGTCAGATCGCGCCAATCGATAAGTGGAAGAGCATGTTCAACATCTTCCGTGGTTGAAAATGCTTGCCAGAGCGGTTGAATGGTCGGGTCAAATGCACCACCGGTTATTTCTGCCATATGCAATGCATGGCGAAGCAATGTCGAGAACCTTGAATTCATCAACACGCTTCCGTCGCGGTTTAACCTTGACAGTATTGAGTTGGAATCATAGAGACTGAAAGCACTTTCTATTGCAGTGATTTCCTTACGACACTCACGCAATGCTGCCTCTGCCTGTCGTGGCCTGCCGTATAGTGTGATCTGTGCTTCTACACCCATAGCGTAAAAACGCGTGTGTGTGAGCTGGCGGCTACTGCAAGCCGACCCGGGCAGCGCTACAGTAGCAACACAGGCGAGTAAACGACGGCGTGTTAGCCTCATGCTGTCACCTTGCGCCGGTCATGCAAAATAAGTGGAACGCATTGTTTTCGATCGTCATGTATTGAGACGCAATCAAGACACTGAAAGCACTCGCTATAAGTAATACTACCGTCTTTTCCGATCGCATTATAATCGCAGCGAACTTTGCAAAGCTGGCAAGGGCTGCCACAGTCAGCTCTTCGTGGTATCCATCGACGCAGGCGCAGTAATCCTCCCAGCGCCATTATAGCGCCCAGTGGACATACATAGCGGCAAAAGGGCTTAAAAAAGAGCATCCCGACTATCAGCCAGCCAATTGCATAGGCAACGTACCACCACTCACGCACAAAGCCCACTGTGATCGCCGTTTTAAAAGGTTCAACTTCGACGAGCAGATCATTCAGTATCGGTGCTGTAAAAGCCGTGATGATCAACAGCGCAAGCAATAAGTACTTAAAACCTTTAAGTATTCGGTCAGCACCCTCCGGCACTCGCCTGCGCTTGATGCCAAGCATGCGACCGAGCCGATCGGCAAACTCCTGCAATGCGCCGTAGGGACATAGCCAGCCACAAAACAACCCTCGTCCCCACAACACAAAACCAAGAATCGCGGCCACCCAGACCAGCAGCGAAAACGGATCGTACAGCAAAAACAAAAATCCCGTTCCCTCAACCGCGGCGCGCAACGTACCAATGACGGTGACAATAGACAGTTGCCCCTGCCCCCACCAGCCTATAAAGAACAGTGTAAAAGCTAGAACCCCCAGTCTGAATGGTCGTAGTCGCCGTACTACAGCAACCCAGTGTTGGCGGAACAGCAATAGACCGCTCAGTACGATCAGAAAAACAGTAAGTACCACCAAATCGATACGACGAGCGAGCACACTCTCGACCCAGATGGGGCGTATCACCGCTGCAACCGGTACATCAAAAAATTCATCAGAGGTGGCCTGGGTAGCACGAAATTCCTGTACGCCAATCTCGGGCATAAATGACCCGTGGTGACGAACGGCACGAATAATAAGATCCCATTTAAGTGTTGGATTGAACCCCAGACGTCGGTCAGTTCGAATTATCATTCGATGCTCAAACTCGGGTACACCTTCGGCTGTTTCCACGTCGATAACGGCGTGGCGCAACGCGATAGGCAAACCGTTCTGCTCAGCCAGCAGTAGATCAGGTGATGTGTTGGGAACAAACTCTTCAGAGACAAATCCGTGACGACCGTTGGCAAGTAACAGCAACGGTTCTGAATGATCAGCAATGCTGAGTAATTCGTCACGCTCGGCCAGCGTATTGTCGTCCAGGACGGCTCGTGCGATCGCATCAGGACCAATATCGATAACCCACAGATCCATGTAGTTACCTTCCGGATCCGACAATGCCTCGGCATCGTCGGCTTCCCACAAACTGTCGTTGAAAGCAGCCTGTAACTCGTTATTAGTTATGATGCGGCGTGTAGCTATACCTTGCTCTACAAGGTCATGCCAGTCTAGCGTAGCCCCTTCTTCACCGCGCTTCGGTCGTGGAGACGGGCCACCGGCCAATCCCTGCACATGCTCACGAGACACCGCGAGACTGGCAGCAAGTATAGACTCATGCGCAATGCGGACGGAGGCCGTAGCCTTAGTAACCCCGTCAAGATAAATCTGCCCCGAGCCGCCCTGGTTAGCAGCGCCATACGGTACTCCCACAGTGACCGAATCAAACACAGAAAGCCCACGATACTGGCGCACAAATTCATGAAACGGTGCTTCTCCAAGGCCGGACACAAAGACAGGTTCGTTATGCTCAAGCAGCTCAGCGCGTAGAAATTTGCCGTCGCGATCTAACGTGACAAGCACGTTGATTGGTGCTCCGGAAAAACCAGGCAGCGGTGCGAGTGTGCCGGTTTCAAAAATATAGCCGGAATCCTTACCTGTACGATCACGAATCGACCAAACGCCATTGTCAGACAGCTGATCTCCCAGTTCGTTGGGTGGTTCAATTTTGGTAGCAAGTGTCTCGCGATCCAAGGTCTGAGCTTCAACTCCAGTACAGAGCAGCACGCAAAAAAAAAGCAGGCAGATCAATACAGATACACGGTCGGGCTTAACCGCTTCGGTTAATACAGACAAAACAAGTACTCTCGTAGTCATTTATCGAGCACGCGCAATCTTCGAACTGGAGGAACAGTGATCGACGATGCTAGGAATGTTGATTTGCTCTTCCACATGACCAGATTGCCTTTAGTTTCACTAGCTGAGCGCTGTCATTCAAGTCGAAAGTATAACCGACCGGATTGTCGAGTTGCAAATCGTAAAGGTTAACATGGTGGCGAAACTATACTTGCCGGTGCCGTTGTAGTCAGTTTTGAATCTGTGTGCATCATCTTTACCAACATGATACAACGACCTCCCAAAAAAGCTCCAAATACTGAGAAACTCTGCACTCAGCGACGATCTAATCGACATTTTGATTCTGATTCGTCTATTCCCAGCGTGTCGATGTAGTACTTAGGATGTAAAAATTTGGGCATGGGGGCTACTGCAATCACCGCATCTGAAGTGCTTAATAAAATTGGCTGCCGAAGTTGATTATTCCACTGTCGAACAGAGCCTCTCGTCCCCTTGTAAAGGTCCACTTGGGAAGAAGGGTCGCGTAGAATAGCCATTAAGTTTATTTCAGCACCTTCCTTGCGAGTATTAATGCTGTTAGTAACTAATTTCATAGACGTCCATGCGGCAAACTCCGCATCTGTCATAGCACTTCCAGGGCTTAAGCCTTCACTAGCTTTGAATTCTCGGTAGTGATCATTCAACTGAGGTGCGCCGAAGCGTTCGAGTGCAAAGTGCCAACTAGTGGGAGTCAGTCCAACATCTCCTACGACTGGTCTTGCCTGTCGAGTGCTGTACTGTAGGTAACGCGCATAATCCTTGTCCGAATCAATAACGGCCACTACATCGTAAGAGATACCGCCAGTAAGAAATTCAGGTTTGTTCTCATCCCTATCATCGGATGATGTGAGAGGGAAAAAATTCTTTGATCAACAATTGTCACACCAAATCTTTTGAGACTTTCGATTAGTGAATTTGCGCGTTCGGTGTCACGCTCGGAAGAGCCCGTTACAAGTAGTATTTTCCGCCAGCCTCTGTGTAGGAGAAATTGTCCTAAGGCATCAAAATACATTTGGTCAGATGGTATAGCGTGAAACAGATGTTCAAGACAAAGTGATTCACGCAGACGGGATTCGCTATGTCTGACATTTACAGCCACTAAATTCATGTCATCGGTAACCGGAGCGACAGATTCCATGGCTGCTAGCGGTAAGTCGAGAATCACAAGTCCTGAAGGAGAAACATTTTTGAATTGCTCACGCAATTCACTGTCCAAATCCAAGTCCAATTCCACAATGTTTGCTTGGAGCCCGATTGTCTCAAACAATGCCGATGATTCAAACACTGCTAGTTCTACAGCCCGATGCACAGGACGTTGCGGTTTTACCGTGATACCAGCAAAACTTTGTCCTGCGTTTTCTCTGTTTTCGGCACTAGTGGTAACAAGCGTGATATCTAGAGAGGCCGGCTGCGCTGAAATTGAAAACAGCAAAAAAAACGCAAATACTAACAGGCAGCGCATTAGTGGAAAATTGGCTCCATCGATTTTTCAGCGGCTCTTGCGGGCTACTTACTACCCGAGGCGGGTGGACTTTGGCTATTTGTAATTCTCAGCGATGATCCGGAAAGGCGTGCAGTTTATGACGCCATGCCTGAACCCGATGCTGAGATTCGCACAGAGAGTCAACACTGGGAACGCAAGATCAAGGCGCAGCATGATGACATGCTACGTCAGTGGATAGGCGG
>CAZCKD010000202.1:0-6631 GCA_964498925.1 uncultured Granulosicoccaceae bacterium | reverse complement strand
CCTAATGAATCCCAACGCAAATGGTTTTCTTCAACCAACTGCTCAACGTGTTTAGGAGCAGAACCACCCGCACCTGTCTCAAACAAACCACCGCCGTTCATCAACGGCACAATAGATAGCATTTTCGCGCTGGTGCCTAACTCAAGAATTGGGAATAGATCGGTCAAATAATCACGAAGAACGTTGCCCGTTACTGAGATAGTGTCTTCACCCTTCTTCAACCGTTCCATGGATACGCGTGTGGCGGCGGCCGGTTTCATAATCGAAATGTCCAGGCCCGCGGTGTCGTGATCCTTCAAATACGCGTTTACTTTCGTAATAAGCTGCGAATCATGTGCCCGCGCTTCATCCAACCAGAAAATAGCCGGACTCCCCGTCGCCTTGGCACGTGAAACAGCCAATTTCACCCAATCTCGCACTGGTGCATCCTTCACGTTGCACATACGCCAGATATCACCTGCTTCAACGTTATGGCTCATCAAGACGTTGCCAGCAGCGTCTACCACTCGAACCTGACCGCTACTCGCTATTTCAAACGTTTTGTCATGTGAGCCGTACTCTTCGGCTTTCTGAGCCATCAAGCCGACATTGGGCACGGTCCCCATGGTGGTAGGGTCAAACGCACCGTTTTCCTGACAGAACTGGATAGCTTCCTGATAGACGGCGGCGTAACAGCCGTCAGGAATAACGGCTTTAGTATCTTGTAGTTCGCCATCAGCATTCCACATTTTGCCCGACGTACGGATCATGGCAGGCATCGATGCATCAACAATGACATCGCTAGGTACGTGCAAATTAGTGATGCCCTTGTCGGAATTAACCATGGCGATGCCAGGACCGTTTGCATACGCCGCTTCAACAGCCGCATTCAGTGTGGCCTGATCTGCATCGGGTAGGCTGGAAATAGCTTGCAGTATATTGCCAAAGCCGTTATTCGGATTGGCACCCGCTGCCGCGAGTTGCTCTCCATGCGCGGCAAACAGCTCACTGAAGTAGGCCTTAACAACGTGCCCAAACAGAATAGGGTCTGAAACCTTCATCATGGTGGCTTTTAGATGCACTGAAAACAGAACACCCTGCGCTTTCGCGTCAGCAATTTGCTCAGCCAGGAACGCTGTAAGTGCAGATTGACTCATAAAGGTAGAGTCGACGATTTCTCCGGCCAAAACAGCCAAGTCTGACTTAAGCACCGTGACCGTGCCATCCGAAGCTTCGTGCTCAATACGCAGTGAATCGTCTGCAGGCATGGTGACCGACTGCTCGTTAGAGAAGAAGTCGTTCCCGCTCATGTGAGCTACATGGGACTTAGAATCCGAAGACCAGGCCCCCATGGAATGTGGGTTAGCTCTGGCGTAATTCTTAACCGCTGCCGGTGCTCGTCTGTCTGAATTACCTTCTCGAAGTACAGGATTCACTGCACTGCCTTTAACGCGATCGTATCGAGCCTTCGCATCTTTCTCGGCATCGGTTGCAGGTGCATCAGGATAGTCCGGAATACCATATCCTTGCTGCTGAAGCTCTGCAATAGTGGCTTTTAGCTGAGGTACGGACGCACTGATATTCGGCAGTTTGACAATATTAGCTTCTGGCGTAATCGCCATTTCACCCAACTCGGCTAAAGCGTCATGCGTCTTTTGATCGGCCGTGAGCACATCGTTGAACTGAGAAAGAATTCTGGCAGCCAGAGAAATGTCTCTTGTTTCTACGGCGATGCCCGCTGCTTTGGTGAAGCTCTGAACAATAGGCAGTAGCGAATACGTGGCCAGTGCAGGTGCTTCATCGGTCAACGTGTAGATTACGGTAGGAGTACGGTCGGTCATAGGTGCGACTAAATTTCCGGATGAAACCAGTAATTTTCTGCCTAAAGCACCACAAAATCAAGTTACGTCAAAAGTAGGCCTTTCGCTCCCACGTTGAAAATGGGTCTAGGCCGCCCCCAATTGGAAGCGGCCATCGACCCTTTTTAAGTCATTATCACGTCCATTTGGCCGTATATTTGACTAAATAGACCATTAGCCGAACTGATTCATCGTGTTGTCTTTACCAGACGCTTTGAGCGCTTGAGCACCGGAGAAGTACTCTTTATGGTCGTCACCAATATTGGACCCCGACATATCCTGATGTTTAACACAGGCTAGACCGTCACGAATCTCACGACGCTGAACCTCTCGCACATAAGCCAGCATGCCTTGATCTCCAAAATAATCTTTGGCCAGGTCATCGGTGGACTGGGCTGCCGTATGATAGGTCGGCAATGTAATGAGGTGATGGAAGATTCCGGCATGATTCGACGCATCAGCTTGAAACGCCTGGATCCGAGCATCTGCTTCTATCGCTAATTCACTGTCATCGTAGCTGGCATCCATGAGTGCGTCTCTGGAATAGTCATCCAGCGATCGACCCTCTTCCTGCCAGGCATCAAATACTTGCTGACGAAAATTTAGAGTCCAGTTAAATGACGGGCTATTGTTATAAACAAGCTTCGCGTTAGGGACGACTTCTCTGATTCTGTTAACCATTCCTGCAATTTGACCGACATGCGGTTTTTCCGTTTCGATCCACAGTAGATCGGCACCATTTTGGAGGGCCGTTATACAGTCAAGTACACATCTGTCTTCGCCTGACCCCTTACGAAACTGCATCAGACCATTAGCCAGGCGGGATGTCTTGATGGTTTTTTCGCCCTGCTTAATAACGATATCACCCGGGTTGATATCAGAAATAGACGTCACTTCTTCACCTTCCAGGAACGCGTTGTATTGATCGCCTAAATCACCAGGCTCACGAGACACAGGTATTTTTTGAGTCAGTCCAGCGCCGAGTGAATCGGTACGGGCAACAATAATTCCGTTTTCTACGCCCATTTCCATAAACGCATAACGAAGCGCGTTGATCTTGGCTAGGAAATCTTCGTGAGGCACAGTTACTTTGCCATCCTGATGACCACATTGCTTAACATCAGACACCTGATTTTCAATTTGCAACGCACAAGCGCCAGCTTCAATCATTTTCTTAGCAAGTAAGTACGTTGCTTCCTCGTTACCAAAACCTGCATCAATATCAGCAATGATGGGAACGACGTGTGTTTGAAAGTTATTGATTTTGTCCATGACAGCTTTTTCAGCCACATCGTTTTTCTGTGCCCGTGCTTCGTCAAGAGAGGTAAACAGATGACGTAGCTCTCGAGCGTCCGCTTGCTTAAGGAAAGTGTACAGCTCTGAAATTAGCTCTGGCACTGATGTTTTTTCATGAATTGACTGGTCGGGCAATGGACCAAATTCAGAACGAAGTGCGGCAACCATCCAACCGGATAAATACAAGTACCGTCCTTTGGTGGTACCAAAGTGTTTCTTAATAGATATCAGTTTTTGCTGTCCAATAAACCCATGCCAGCACCCTAGTGACTGCGTGTAATCGGCGGAGTTTAAATCATAGGCGGCCATATCACGTCGCATGATATCCGCGGTATATCGCGCAATATCAAGCCCGGTACGAAAACGATTTTGCAGCTGCATTCGCGCTACATTTTCAGGACTAATTGCATCCCATCTATTGCCGTTCTCGGCAATCGTATCAGCAGCAGAGCTAACTAATGTACGGTACTGATTCATGAAAACTACTTCCTATTTGGATAGTTAAAAAAGAAACTAAAAACTATGCCGTATGCAGTTTGGTTAACAGCTGCATACGATGATTTGGGGCAGAGGTTCGCGTCTTAGCGCAGGATTGAGCCGGTTCAATTTCAACTTGCAAACCGTTGTTCTCAAGCAAGATTGATTGAGGGCATTCCTCGTTTCCACCTGCTTCGACAAATTGCAAGGGGTGGCTTAGACCCGTAGCACTTCCATCTTCTTGGATAACCAGGAGATGATCAAAATAGACAAGGTACGCAGTTGCAGTACCGTGAGACCCTTTAGCCAAAGGGAAGCTCTGGTCAAGAAAGGACACTGCTTGATCCCAATTAGCAGATGTTCTGAAATGTTGATTCATGCCCATTTGTTATCACTCCGTAAGTATTCTGATGTCAGCGACTTCGCTATCAACGTTTGTCGCCTGTCATATGGCTTAACGGCAGTGTATGTAAAAATGAACTAGAATTTCACAATAGAAATTACACAGTGTGAATTTTACAAATTAATTGGGTGACTTATGTCAAAAGCGGCTTCAATTCGCAATGCGCACTTTTTAGGCACTAAAATCAGGAACTTACGCAAGCGCAACAATTTAACCATGGACGACTTGTCCGCTCGTTGTGTAAAAATAAACGCCGATTCAGCCCCTTCTGTGTCCTATTTATCAATGATTGAGCGCGGAAAAAGGCATCCCAGCGAGTCAATGTTGATGGTTCTAGCCGAGGTTTTTCAAAAAGATCTTGCCTGGTTTTTAGATAACGTCCCTGAAGAAGAGGCTATTGCGCCGGACAAAGGCAATCGTGGCGGTATTACAGGCATGACCCTAGAGCCTGGTTTCCTTTTCTCGCAGGAAATACTACAAAACGCTATCCCTGAAATGCTCTCCCAAACCGGTGTGTCCGGTAGACAGTTCGCCCACCTACTGATTCGTGCACATCAGGAGAACAATCAAAACCATTTCCCTGAACTGGAAAGAGCGGCTGAATCTGTCGGTAAAAAACAGCTTCCTCTAAGCGTTGAAGCGCTAATGGATATCTGCGAAAACATGGGCCTGAAGATTAAATGGTTTACGCGGATTCCTAAGGCGGCAAAGTTCAAAGATGAGTCAATGGATTCAAAAAAAGTACGTTCATTTTTTGATACACCCTCAACCATATACGTCAACAAAGTTCTACAAAAACAGCCTGAACGATTGAAGTATGACCTTGCATTGTACATTGGCCATAAAGTGCTCCACGAAGGCGATGGTGTTAAAAGCCTAATGATGACTGGCCCCAAAGCCGAAGAAACTGTGAATGATTTTTCTCTCGGACTTGACGCAAGCAGCGCGTTAAATTCTCAAGATATCGTTCACGCGTGGCGCGATTTTGAATGCAGTTTTTTCGCAGGCGCTCTGCTTTGCCCAAAGGTGCCCTTTAGACGTTTACTCGAACAAAAAGCCCACGACATTAGTGTTGCTTCAATGGTGGGAGTGACGACTTCTACGGTCATGCGCCGTATGACCGTTGTATCTTCCTATCCGCACTGGCACTACTTCGATGCCTATCCCCCTGGCAGACTGCATGCGGTCTACAGAGGCAATGGAATCCCCTTGCCGTGGGGCAACATGAGACTGGTTCAGGATCCCTGTCAGCACTGGGCCGTATTCAGAATGATCGATACCGATAGCAAAGACAGCTCGGCTCAAATATCTGTTCTGGATGTTGGATCAACGCCACGTATTTATTGTTGCGAGTCGGTTAAAGCAGACGACATGTCAGGAACGGGCCACGTATTATGCGCAGGCATTGATATCAACCCTGCACTCACCGCTCAAGGCGTTGATGCAGCCGGCTTAGCGCAATCGTTAAAAGATGCCTGTATCGCCAACGGTGGCTCCGTAGACATACCAGCAAAGATCAAGAATGAATTGCGTCAGATAGCAAAATTATTAAACATTGCCTGGCTAGATAGAGGCATAGAAAAAGAAGCAAGACTCATCTGCCCTCGTAGTGGTGCATGTCCACGCTCTCCAAGCTGCCACAAACAAAAGGTCGTCTTAGCTACTTAACGGGGTCCGTTGTGCAAATGCCACTGACAATGTGCCTCCGTCAGCAAATTCCAGTTCACTGCCTACCGGCACTCCTCGGGCAATTTGCAACACTGGCACTTGATGACGCTCGGCTATATCGCCGATATAGCGCGCGGTAGCCTGCCCCTCTACCGTTGGATTGGTCGCAAGGATAAGCTCGTCTATTTTCCCTTCTGCCAATCTCGATTCCAGCTGATCTAAACCAAGGTCCTTTGGGCCGATGCCATCCAGCGGCGACAAATGACCTAGCAATAAAAAGAATTTACCGCGATATTCGGTTGCTCTATCGATTGCCAGAACATCCGCTTGATTTTCTACAATGCAAAGCTGAGAAGACAAGCGGGCCGGATCCGAACACCAACGGCATTGGGTTTGCTCGGTAAAAATTCTGCACAGTTCGCAATGACGGATGCCATCCATAGCCTTTACTAGCGTTTCACCCAACTGCCGGGCAGCAGCGCGATCTCGACGCAATAAGTGTAAAGCCATTCTTTGCGCAGATTTAGGGCCGACACCAGGCAGACAGCGCAAGGATTCGATGAGGTCTTCTAGTAATCCGCTAGCAGCCATTATTGCTCTTCAACGATAGACGCAAAAAATCAGCACGACGATATCAGAACGGGAGTTTCATGCCTGGTGGCAGTTCCATGCCGTTGGTTAAGCCGCTTAACTTAGATTGAGATTCAGCCGCCAGTTTCTGAGTCGCATCATTAACGGCTGCCGCAACCAGATCTTCCAACATGTCTTTATCGTCGCCGACCAGTGAATCATCGATAGATACTTTGCGAAGTTCGTGCTGACCATTCATGATGACGCTGACAAGCCCGCCACCGCTCTGCCCCTCGATTTCCATGTTGGCTATTTCTTCTTGCGCACGCTGCATATCTTCCTGCATTTTTTGCGCTTGCTTCATTAAGTTGCCAATGCC
>CAZCKD010000201.1:0-6652 GCA_964498925.1 uncultured Granulosicoccaceae bacterium | reverse complement strand
TTCGTTTTTCTCCAAGCGTTGAAATCGCAACTGATTGAATTGCGTACTAAGCCAGCACAGCCGATCCTTTTGTGATGGCCACTTATTCGCTGCTCTGTTCAGATACTCAGAAGGTGTTTCCTCGCGATCTCTATTCAACTGGTTTCTTTCGAACAGTGAACATAGGCTTCGCCAGAGTTTCTCTTCGCCGGATAAGCTGGCTGAGGCGTTTCTATGAAGGCCTAATATAAACAGACTCCAGGTTAATCCAGCGAGAATCACTAGTAGCGTTATTTGTAATAGTGTTGGATTAAAAAGACCAAGACGTTCCCAGAATTTGTCTTGCGAATCGTTGTCGTAATTAACGACCAGTCTTTGCCATTGATGATTCATGGCGTCCCACCGTAATTGGGCTTTTCGAATCCAACCGTTGTTGAAACGCGCTAGTCCCGGCACAGAACTTTCGTCAGGTAGGGCCGCCGATAAACCTTGTTCAACTCTAGACGGAGCCACAAAGCCTGTTGGGTCGAATCGTCGCCATGCGCCATCAATATAGGCTTCACTCCAGGCATGTGCATCGGCTTGGCGAACGATCATGTAGTCGTTGTTCATTTCACCGCCAAGGTATCCTGTGACAACGCGTGCAGGTATGCCGGCTGCGCGCATAAGCACAACAAAGGCTGCTGCATAGTGTTCGCAAAAACCGGCTTTGGTTTTAAATAGAAACTCATCGACCGGAGAGTCTCCTAATAGCTGCGGTCTTAAGGTGTACTGAAAAACATCCTTATTAAAATGATGTAAAACCGACCTGGCATAGTCAAGATCACTGCTAGCCTTTTCTCTAAGCGTCTTTGCAAATTCAATCGTTTTCGGGTTTTTTCCTGGCAAATATAAGGTGCTCTCTGATGGTTGTCGGGCAGAATAAAACGAGTCACTTAAAACCGACTTCTGGCGATAGCGAAGCAATTGCGATACAGGTTTATGAGCAAGGAGTTGACCGTCACTCATCAGCCTACCGAGTAAACGAGTTGATGAAACAAGGCCTTGCGATTGCGCTTCGGAGTTGTCGTTTCTTGGTAGTGAAATAGCACTGTCCAGCGCAAGTAGCCAACGTTGTTTGTGAGGTTGCAACATAACCGTATAGCTGACAGGCTCGTCAGCGCTACTGCTATAACGTGGCAAGGTTTCCATAACGCTTTTGCCGGTACTCCATCGCCGACCGTCAAACTCACTTAACACCGGGCCTCGCCAATAAAGCTTGTGAGCAGGAGGAGGATCACCATCGAACTCGACGCGAAAGGCAACAGCTGCCGATTTAGAAATTTCTCCAATGCTGCCTGGCGACATGGTGTCTGATAGCCCGGTGGTTGCCATGGAGTCTTCAGGCAATGACCATAATGGGCCGGGCAATCGCGGGAAGATAAAAAAGAGCAAAGCTGCCAGTGGCAAGCCGTGAAGTATTAATTTTCCAACAAGCTTAATTTGGTAGGCGTTTTTCGAGGGATTTTTCGAATCTCTCAATATGGCGAGTGCATAAGCAATAGCGATGACCGATGGAAAAGTCAGCAATGCTGCGATGATATTCTGCGAATAGAAATATTGCGTCAGTAGTAGAAACGCTGCGAGACAGAGTAATAGTGTGGCATCACTGGCTCGGCGAATTTCTGCAAATTTGGCAGCGACGAGCACAAAAAGGAATGCAACCGATGGGTCCCTACCGAATGAGTAGCCGTAATCCATTCGGATCAATAGAGCTGTGCCGGCCGCAATCATCGTTATGGTGATTGGCGACAATAACAATCGTAGTGGTTTGTTCTTGTTTTCGCGCTGATAAATTAGTCTAAGCGCAATTAAACTAATACCCGTCATGCTTACCCACAAAGGCAAGTGAAACACATGTGGCAACTGCACGAATAGCAGAACGATTGCCAGCGCTGTCAGTGTTCTGGGATCCAGAGTGGTATTGGCAGGTTTTCGGCTTAATTTTGGTACAAAGCGCCGCCACGTACTGGTAGCCGTACTCATCGGTTTAATCCGAACAACGCTAATTTTTTAAGTGCCGTTTGATAGTGTTTAGCACCACTATCGCTGTGTAAGTGTGAGCCGGGTAGGTCCAGGCTAAATTTGGCTTGCGTTGATTCTGCCTGCAATACCCAAGCGCAAAGCCGGGACAGCTGATCTTCGAGTTGGCGTTGTCCTGTGACCTGCAAATTTAGCGCTAAATCTGTTGGTACATCGTCTTGTTCGAAAAGCCGCACTTGCATGCCGCCGCCTTTGGCGACACTTTTCCACGCGATGGAGCTGACGGAGTCGCCTTCGCGATAGTTGCGCAGGCCTGCAATTTCTCCGCTGTTTCCGAGTAACACATGTTTGTCTTGACTATCCCCTGCAGACAGCGGCAGCGCAGGTGGATCGTCCTCAGGTTTTGGATACACATAGGTTTCGGCAGGAACGTGTAGATAGCTCCAACACGTCCACAAGCCAAGAGGCCAATCACTCTGTAGCGTTATACGCCCAAGGTTTGCCACGCCGCGCTGTTCAGAGGGTACCGACAGCATTGCCACCGACGTATCTCTCGGATCGATATGCGTGCGTAGTTCGACACCGTGCGTTGTACTGACTCGTATGCCGTGTCTTGCATCGTTCAGCACGTTTTTCAGTGAGACCAGAAAAGTGACGGTTTCACCGACGAACCCGGGCTTTTTCACTATGTCATGTACTTCTACCCCGGCAAGGTTTCGGTAGGTATGAAGTAGTGTTGCTGCGAACAGTCCCGTGAGGATGAAGCACAACGCATAACCGAGCGACAATGAATAATTTACCGACGCTATCAGCATCAGGATTAACGCTACGACAAATGCAAAGCCGCGCTTTGTCGGAACAATATAAACGCGTTGATGAGTCACTACATGCGGCAAAGTATCTTCAGCACGCGTGCGAAATACACGTTGCGAGACACTCTTGAAAACGCTTTGTAGTTGCGCGCTGATCATGAGGGCGTTAAAAACCCTCTTCTTGTACCAACAGTTGCAATGAACAACCCGATCTTCAAGGCATTGCCACCTTTGACAATATGTCCGCTGCGTACTGATGTCCGCTACGAACCTGCCCTGTGAGTCGGTGCCCGGCCAGCGCTGGAAATACCGCTTTGACATCATCGGGTAATACAAAGTCCCGCTGTTGTAGCAGCGCGTATGCGCGGCAAAGTCTGACAAGACTGAGTCCGGCCCGAGGACTGAGACCGGTGCCGCCAACGCGCGTTGCTTGTATCAACGCCTGAATATAGTCCAGTACTGTGGCGCTCAAATGTATGTCGTCACACTGGGCTCTTAACTTCGCTAAGTCGCGATTACTCAATACGGGTTTTAATGAATTTGCATGGCTTCTTTTATCGCCTTGTTCAAGCAGCTCGCGTTCAACGGCGGGTTCTGGATAGCCAATCTCCAGTCCGACTAAAAATCGATCCAGCTGCGACTCCGGCAAGGGATAAGCGCCTAACTGATCAGCTGGGTTTTGCGTGGCTATTACGAAAAAATCTTCGCTTAAGGGATACGTTTCCCCATCGATAGTAACCTGCCTTTCCTCCATCGCTTCTAACAGAGCGCTTTGTGCTCTTGGTGGTGCACGATTTATTTCGTCGGCAAGGAAAATAGAGGTGAAAACAGGGCCAGGTTTGAATTCAAACTGGTGCTTTTCCGTGTTGAAAATGGAAACGCCAACCACATCGGCAGGCAGCAGATCGCTTGTGAATTGCACTCGGGTCCAGTCCAAACCCAACGTCGCTCCCAGAGCATTGGCAAGGGTCGTTTTTCCTACCCCTGGCACATCTTCAATAAGCAGATGGCCGCGACCCAACAAGCAGGCCAGCGCCAGAATAATTTGTTCGCGTTTTCCCAACAACACCGCTTCAAGCTGCGTTACCGCCTCTGTGAGTAGAGAATGCTGGGATCTGTCTAAGGGGGTTACCCCGGCTGTCGCTGTCTGATTCATCGCAATAAATGAGAGTTTGGTAGAGCGTTATCGGCCGAGCAGCGGAATTTCTGCGTCTGAGCTCCAGGCTGGGTGTTTGTTCTGGATTACAGCTGGATCGGACTGTGATTCAGCCCACAGAAAGTTGCGCGTAGTAGGGAGATTCAGACCAACCTCCTAACCGTTTAGTTTCCCACCCTGTCCGATTTCGAACGTTCAGCAGTCTGGTCTGCGTAACCTCATGCGCTTAGATTATCAACCTTAAGCAAGTGCTAGTATTTCAAAAAGGAGTTAGGTGGACGTTTCTTAATCGTCTGACGTTTACTTAACTGCGTTGAATCTGACCGGTTGTTTGAATTTATACGTAGTGCCAGAGAATCCCATGAGCACAGATAACCCCATACTGAACCCACCACCACGAAAACACAGTCAGGGTGATTTTTCGCTCGCCGAGGTGCGCCTGGCCAATCGAAATTCGGGTATTTGCCTCGAGACCTTGGCGCATGATGTAACGCCTCTTGGCATGCACTACTTGCTGAATCATTTTGATATTCCAACGGTGTCGAATGCTAATGACTGGCATTTGTCTATCGACGGTGCTGTCGATAATGTACTGGACCTATCGATGCAAGAACTACGAAGCCTTCCCTACGTAGAACACGCAGTAACGCTTGAATGTGCCGGAAATGGTCGGGCGATGAGCACGTCGAGATGGCCGAGTATGCCCTGGCTGCATGAAGCGGTTGGTACGTCCGTCTGGGGTGGAACTCCGCTTCGCGGAATTTTGGATCGCGCAGGTGCTTCATCAGACGCCATAGAATGGGTTTTTCATGGCGCGGACAAGGGCGTCGATGGAGGCTGCCTACATTCCTTTGGTCGAAGTTTGACTATGATGCAGGCCTTAGCACCTGAGGTCATGTTGGTCTGGAACATGAACGGGCAGCCATTGTTGCCGCAGCATGGCTTCCCATTACGATTGATCGTGCCTGGCTGGTACGGCATGGCTAGCGTGAAGTGGCTAAACCGTATCGAAGCGGTAACCGAGACTTATCAGGGTTACCAACAGGTCAACACGTATCGGTTCCGCCAAGATGACGATGATCCGGGGGAGCCTGTCACGCACATGCGGGTTCGCTCGTTGATGGTGCCTCCGGGTGTGCCGGATTGGTCGAGTCGGCGAAGATTGGTGGAACAGGGCGTCAACCGCATCATGGGACGTGCCTGGTCCGGGAACGGGGTGCCAATCCAACGCGTGGAGGTCGGAATCAACGGGGTCTGGGAGGATGCGACGCTGCGTTCGGCGCAGGGAGCATGGAGCTGGACGGCCTGGGATTACGCATGGCAGGCGGCACCGGGTGAATACGAAATCAGCTGTCGGGCGACCGACGCTAACGGGGCTATTCAGCCGATCGACGTCCCTTGGGATAGAGCTGGATTCGGGAACAATGCCGTACAGAAGGTTGAGGCCTGGGTGGTCGATTCTTTCGATCAGGTGTGAATCTGCGTCACCAAATTTCATGGTGGCGATTTTTTATCGGCTTTTTGGAGCGATATCGTCTGTTAATGCTGCAAACCCGGTATGTATTGCTGCAATCGGTCATGGTGGTTTCATGAAGGCAGTTGTTATACTGGCCATCTCCGACGGGCTATTAGCCATTGCATATATCCAGAGTGAAAAATTTTCTAAAGTCGTCTGCTCATCAGCATAAAGATTCTCAAGTCCGTCTAGCTTTCATCAAAGACCTGGACACCGAAACCGATGATGCTCAAGAAGTATTGATCGAAATGGCGAGAACGGATGACGAGGAGAGCGTCCGAATTGCGGCCATTCATCGATTGGATGAGTTAAACGTGCTTCGCGAGCTATTGGGCACTGAGCAGAACGAGCCCAATCCCGTTTCTCAAGCAGCAGAATCACGTCTGGTAAAAAAATTCAGTAATGGCGAAGTGAGCGACGTGGCTTTACGTGTTTTGCTGTCCACGCATGCTGATCGGCTGGCAGTCTCAGTTGCCTCTAATGCCCCGTCTCCAGAACAACGTCAGGTGGCCTTAGCCGCGACCGAAGATGAAGCAGCGTTTCTACTGATCGTCCAGCAATCCCGTTTTCACGATACGCGACTGGAGGCAGCATTAAAACTTTCTCAACACGATGCGTTGAGATCTGCGCTTAGCGCTGTTCGATCTAAAGATAAAGTGGTTGCTAAACAAATACAGCAACGTCTTGACGAGGCAGCAGCGGCAGAGGCTGATCTCATTGCCCGTCGACATGCCGTAAGTACCACGCTCAAAAATGTTCAGGCATTGAATGAAGGTGTTTGGACACCGCATCATGGCGGAAAGCTGCAGGCAGCAAAAGAACGATGGGCAAGTTTGGATGCGCAAGATACTAAAGAGGATTCCGCTGAGTTTGAGGCAGCTGTTGCTCAAGCTACTGTTAGATTGGACGAATACACTGCAGCGCAAAAGCAGGTTGAAGAGAAAACGCCATCCGGCGGCTCCAATGAGTCAGTGGACGGCACAACGAACGAACAGACTGCAGGCGATGGAGTCGCAGTAGACGATGCTGCGGTTCAAGTTCCTACTGTCGATGACCCTGCTCTGAATCCTGTGTTGGCAGCACTAAAACCGGTGGCTATAGAAAAGCTGGCATCCACCGTTGAAGACTTAAAAAAAGCGGCAGAAAACGACGCCGCACAAGCTGCTT
>CAZCKD010000200.1:0-6691 GCA_964498925.1 uncultured Granulosicoccaceae bacterium | reverse complement strand
TTCACTTGCTTCACTTGCTTCACTCGCATCACTCGCATCACTCGCATCACTCGCATCACTCGCATCGTTTGCAGCGATCGTTTCGGCAACGCCATCAACAAGGGCTGACTCTGCAGCAAGTGCTTGATCGATTTGGTCAAGGTCCTGAGCTTCTGCCAGAGTGGGCAGTTCGTCTAAACGTTTCAGATTGAAATAGTCCAGGAACTGTCTGGTCGTGCCTAACAATGCGGGTTTACCGGGGACATCCTTGTATCCGACTTCTTTTACCCATTCGCGCTCTTGTAGTGTTTTGATGATATTGGAACTCACCGCTACCCCCCTAACCTCTTCTATTTCTCCACGTGTGATGGGTTGGCGATAAGCAATTAACACTAATGTTTCGAGTAAGGCCCGCGAGTAGCGCGGAGATTTTTCCTGGAATAAGCGAGCAACCCAATGCTCCATGGAAGAACGGGACTGTAAGCGCCATCCGGAGGCAACTTCAACCAGCTCTATTCCACGCCCTTCATACTCGCCTTGCAATTCAATCAAGGCCGCCTTTATTTCAGCGCGATCGGGTTTATCAATATCAGCCTCGAATAAATTATCGAGCTGGCCAATATTCATGGCCTTGCCCGCCACAAGCAGGCAGGCCTCCAGAATATTTTTCGTTTGTTGAGCGTCCATCTATTCTACTCGGGAAGTTCTATATGCTCGGGTGAGTCATCTACCGGATCTACTGGATCGACAGACTCAGTTCGAGGTTTAAGATAAATCGGTGCAAACGGCTCAGCTTGCACAATGTCGATGGTGGATTCTTTACACAATTCCAAGATGGCCAAAAAGGTCACAACTACGCCGAGTCGTCCCTCTTCCGGATTGAACAACGTGGAAAATTCGCAAAATTCACCAACACTTAACGCCGTCAGTACATGTGACATTCGAGCACGTACTGACAAAGTCTCGCGGGCAATATTGTGATGGCCGCTCAGGTGAGCTCTTTCTGCCACATCACGCAATGCACGCATTAATTCATTCATCGTGATGTCCGGCAAAGGCACATCGCGTTCTATCGTTGGAGCAACGACTTTAAGAACCTGATTTTCGCGCTCCAGGCGAGGCAACTCATCAAGCGATACAGCACTCTTTTTTATTCGCTCATATTCTTGCAAGCGGCGAATCAATTCGGCACGAGGATCGTCTTCGTCGTCTCCTAACTCATCGACCCGCGGCAACAACATACGGGATTTAATTTCCGCCAACATGGCAGCCATCACCAGATACTCAGATGCAAGCTCAAAACGCATGGACTCCATAAGTCCAATATATTTCATGTATTGAGCAGTGATATCCGCAATGGGAATATTTAGGATGTCTAAATTTTGGCGCTTTATGAGATAAAGCAACAAGTCCAGTGGACCTTCGAACGTATCGAGAAAAACCTCGAGCGCATCAGGAGGAATGTAAAGATCGAGCGGGAGCTGAGTGACCGGTTCGCCGCGAACCAGCGCTATAGGATCTTCACTTTCGACAGCCGTTGTGGGTTCCTCCTGATTAGGAGGTGGATCTGATTGCATGAAGAGCTCCTGGTTGCCGCGATTATACCGTGACAGAGGCCTCGCTTACTCCAAAAAACTCAGATCGCCTCGCCCTTGTCTTAACACATCAATTTCACCCTGCTCATCCATGGCCAGAACAGTCGTTGGTTCGTATCCGCAATTGCCACCATCAATGATCAGGTCAACCTGTTTTTCCAACAACTCGCGAATATCATCCGGGTCTGTTTCGGGTAATTCATTGCCCGGCATGATGAGGGTACTGCTCATCAAGGGCTCGCCCAACTCTTCTAACAGGGCCTGACAAATAGCATTGTCGGGTACACGAATTCCGATGGTTTTACGTTTGGGATTTTGCAGCCGTCGGGGGACTTCACTCGTGGCCTTAAGAATGAACGTGTAAGGAGCTGGTGTTAGCGCTTTCAGTGTTCGGTAGGCCGTGTTGTCCACACGCGCAAATGTTGAGATATCTGACAGATCACGACAGACGAGCGTGAAGTTGTGTTTCGCGTCGGTGCGGCGAATTCGAGAGATTCGCTCCATCGCCTGTTTGTCACCCACATGGCACCCCAGGGCGTAACAGGAGTCCGTTGGGTAGACGATTACCCCCCCACCTTGAATGATGGAGACCGCCTGTGAAATCAGACGTTTCTGGGGATTATCAGGATGAATTTCGAAAAACTGGCTCATTTACGCGCCGGTGAAACAATTTCCGAGCTATTGTACGCCTAACCGGTGCAACGCTTGCATAGATACCGTTAAATGCTGTGAATTTGCGCATCCACCAAAAAACCCGGAACCCCTATGTCGTACAAATATTCCGCCATTCTTTCACCCGTTTTTGGACTGCTTCTTCCCCTGAGCGCAGTATCAGCTGCAGATTTGGAAAAAGGTGTTCTAGCGACCGTCGATGGAAACCCTATTACACAGGGTGCTGTTGCGACAGTCGCCGATCAACTTTCAAGCGCAGGCCAGGCTCCAAATTTTGATTCGATTCTGGAAGAACTCATCAATATGGAGGTGCTGACTCGCGCCGCCGAGGAGATTGAGATGGATTCCCTGCCCGATGTCGCAGATGCTATTCGTCTTCAATACACACAAACCATGGCTAATGCTTATCTGGCCAGAATCAGCGCAGAGTTAACATTTACTGATGACGACTTGAGAGCCGAATACGCGCTTCAATCTGCCTCTGTTGAACGAGCGGAATACGAACTTAGCCATATCCTCGTGCAGAACGCTGAAACAGCCGCCGATGTTCTCGCCGATGTAGCCAAAGATAAGGATTTCGCTTTGTTAGCTGATCTTTATTCCATTGACCCGACAGGTCAAACCGGAGGTGGCTTGGGCTGGATGCAAAGCTCCACCCTGCCGCCTGAATTTATGGAAGTTGTTCCTTCACTGAACGCTGGTGATGTTGCAGACAAGGCCGTCGAGACTGAATACGGTTTTCACATCATCAAGCTAACCGATAAGCGTGAAACAGCTTTACCCGAATTTGAAGCCGTGAAAGACGGGCTGGCGGATTTGGTTAAACGTAAAGCTCTGGCACTGCACCTGGAAAATCTCCGGGCGAAGAGCACCATACAAACACGCTAAACAACTATCGCGATTGCCAGATCCATAACATTGGTACCCGTGGGTCCGGTGGTCACTAATGCACCCAGATCTGACAGACAAGATCCGGCATCAGCCCTCACCAGATAGTCATTAATAACGAGACTTTGATTCTGGGCATCAGACTGTGTCAGCTCTGAAACGAGACCTCCCGCGTCTACTGTCGGCCCGTCTGTCCCGTCGGTACCGCACACAAGTAGTGATAAATTGCCCTGACTAGCGGCCACCTCAGACATTGCCAATGCAAGATGCTGATTTCTGCCGCCTCTACCGGGTTTATCGGGGAGGACGATGGTCGGCTCACCACCCCAAATATAAACACCGGGCTTAAGATTCTTTGCAAGCAGCACACTTGATAGCCGGTCGATGACGTCAGGCATCTGGCCATGTAAATTCCCGTATGGCTGTTGCACAACCAAGCCCTTCTCAATCGCAGCATCCTCCACCGCTTTCTGTGCAATAGCGGATGAGGCAATAATTTTCGTACTCACCTGCTTCCAGACAGGTAGTTCTGCAACCATGCCGGTGGCTTCATCGGGGATCAGTAATCCTGATCCAATATCCCCCAAGGTATCACCAGGGACATCGCTAATGAGTAGCTGCAGTACCGAGCAACGCACCCAACGACTGAGTTTGCCGCCTTTGATTTGAGACAAGGTACGTCGATGACGGTTTATTTCACCTATCGCTGCACCACCTGCGAGTAATTTATCCGTTTCTGCTTTCAGAGCATCCAGTGAGATGCCTGCGTCTAAGTGCTCAACCAACGCAGATGTTCCACCCGAAACCAGGAAGACAAGAAGAGCGTCTTCAGGAACGGCATCCATAAACCGGGTAAGTTGCAAGCCGGCATCGATGGAGTTTTGATCCGGGACGGGATGCCCTGCTTCGTGCCACTCCAAACGCGCATCTGATTTTATGTCGTCACTCAAGTGATCATGCTTGCTGACAACAAACCCTGAGACAACTTGATGACCTAACGCCGCAATTGCGCCGCGAGCCATCGCATCTGCAGCCTTTCCCAAGGCCACGAGATAAATAGGCTGTGCAAATGTCTCGTCTTTCAGCTCTGCCAATGTGGCTTCATAACCACCAACCGCAGACACACCCGCCTGAAACAGCTCCCGAAGTAGAACAGCCCGTTGCTGCGGTGAATCTGACAATTCGGTACTCCTGAAATTTATTAACGCTATCTACGCGGCACTTAAGGCCCGGTCGAGGTCTCGTATTAGATCGTCGACATTTTCCAATCCCACTGCAAGTCGAATGAGGCCATCAGTGACACCGGATATTTTTCTATCCTCTGCACTAATGCGTCCGTGTGTGGTTGTAGCAGGGTGAGTGATGGTTGTTCGCGCATCGCCCAAGTTACCGGTAATGGAGCATAACGTTACTGAATCAATAATTTTCCATGCAGCCTCCTGCCCACCTTTCACATCCATTGAGAGAATTCCACCCGGTAGTGTTTGCTGACGTTGTGCCAGCTCAAAACTTGGATGTGATTCCAGCCCCGGATAGTGCACGCGTTCTATCTTTGGATGTTCGTGCAACCAAGCGGCTATTTTGGCGGCATTGGCGGAGTGCTGATTCATACGCAGGCTGAGTGTCTCAAGCCCTTTAAGGAAAACCCAGGCGTTAAAAGGACTCATGCACGGGCCCGCGCTTCTCATGAAGCTGGTGAGCGTGTCGATAAGTTCGCGACTACCAACCACCGCCCCACCAACACAGCGTCCTTGACCATCCAAATACTTAGTGGCGGAGTGAATAACAATATCAGCACCGAGCTGAAGGGGTTTTTGCAGCGCAGGTGTACAAAAGCAATTGTCTACGACCAGCTTAGCCCCGACATTATGGGCAAGATCAGCAAACGCACTGATATCTGCTAATTCAGTCAGTGGATTGGTCGGCGTTTCGATGTACAACAGCTTAGTGTTCTCATTGACCAGCCCAGTCCAGGCGCCGACGTCTAATCCATCAGCCCAATGCACGGTGATACCGTAACGCGGTAGAAAGTTCTTGAACAGGTTTACTGTGCTGCCAAACATATTGCGGGTAGCGACAATTTCGTCACCGGACCGCAGGGTTCCCAATAGCAAGGTGGCTGTTGCAGCCATACCCGAAGCTGCCCCGATGCAGGCTTCCCCACCTTCCAAAGCTGCCAACCGTTGTTCGAATATCTGTACCGTCGGATTGGTAAAACGTGAGTAGATAGGGCCATCTTGCTCCCCACCGAATCGAGCAGCAGCTTCGGCCGCAGAGGCGAAGACATAACTGGACGTCGTCATGATTGGCTCGCCGTGCTCACCAAACTGCGAACGCTCAAAACCGGTTCTAATGGCCAGCGTATCGTCCGCCCATTCAGTCTCGGCGTTACCGTTATTCGAATTTGAGTCTTTTATGGTCAAGTTACCGACGCCTATGAGATCTGACATTACGCCAGACAAGAGGTGAAAAGGGATCTAACGAATATACTACTTTATCTGTCATCTTCATGAAGCATAAGCTCTTGAAAGCCACGCGCTGCTTGCAACCATTGGCGGAAATACACCTATTCCGAATGTCTTCGGTGGCTTGTCTGTCCCTTGGATTCATGGCTCTCTTATCGCTTACAGCAAGTCCTGCGCAAGCGGAGCAATCACCCAGAATCACGATCGAAGCTTCTAAGAGTTTGCCCAGACTCGATAACAGCAGCTGCCTGACACAACTGGACGCCACCGTTGCGTTGGCTAAAGAGCAGTCGGACGACGATGGCTACCTGGAATCGCGCTTCGCGCAGCTGGAGCGCCAATGCCCTGATCTACCTCACTTTGCGCACAATCAAGGGGTTCTAGCGGCCCAGGCTGAGCGCTGGAATGACGCTATAAACCATCTAGACAGATCGCTGCAGCTGGATCCCAGAGCGTCCATGACTTACCGGCATCTGCAGGACATTTTTGAACACCGCGCAGCACAAGCCTACGCTCGAGCGTTGAAAACCCGGATTCCTACTCAACCGCCAGTTCTAGCGTTGCAGCAATCAACCCATCAAAATGCTGAGACTGCCCTATCTGAGAGCCGAAACAGGCAATTTAGAACCATCAGTACCGTCGAGTACGAAATGTTTGCCTGGTGGCAAAGCATTCAAAATAAAGCCGGCACCGAGGACTTCTACGTTCTCGACTTCCCGACCAACGCCATTGGACTGGGCACGAGGAAACTCACGCAGCAAGGATGGGATGAACTTCAACGAGAAATCGCCTTCACCGCTGAAGATGCGGTTGTTGTGCTCAGCGACCCTGAGCAAAACCGCGCATTACTGCTGCTTCGACTAGTGGGTAATCGCTGGAAAATATATCAGGAAACTTTTCTATGATGCGGACTCGAGAAATGATTGCCAAGCTACTGACCAGCGCCGTTCTTTCACTCAGTCTGTTGGCATCGACACAACTGATAGCCGCTCCCCATCAGTCTCCAGATTCTTCGCACGCTCTGGATCAACAAATTGAAGCGACCTTGAACTCCCTGGCCATTGGGAATTTATCCGAGGCCCGCGTACTCTC
>CAZCKD010000199.1:0-6726 GCA_964498925.1 uncultured Granulosicoccaceae bacterium | reverse complement strand
GCTGAAGTTCTTCATACGTGTATCAAAAATACGGCTTTCTCCATGGCACAGCAGGATGTCCGGTTTTATCTCAACGGCATGTTGCTGGAAATTGGAGCAGATAGGCTTTCATGCGTCGCCACTGACGGACATCGACTTGCTTATGCGCAGTGCGATACGGATGCCGAACCCGAAACACCTGTCAGAGCCATTATTCCTCGCAAAAGTATCGGTGAACTTCAGCGGCTTCTGGGTAGTGTTGAACCGACTGAATCTGTAACTCTCCTCGTCACAGCTCAACATTTACAAGTACAGGTCGGTGGCGTCAGATTAAGTACAAAACTCATAGATGGACGATTTCCAGACTACAACCGCGTTATTCCACTCGATGGAAACAAGGAATTACTCATCGATTGCCAAACGCTTAAACAATCTCTGACTCGTGCTTCAGTGTTATCAAACGAAAAGTACAGAGGTGTACGCATTGCTCTACAGACCGGTACTCTCACCATATCCAGTAACAATCCGGATCAGGAAGAAGCTATCGATGAACTTGAAGTTGATTATTCAGGTGATTCAGCTGAGATTGGCTTCAATGTGACGTATCTACTCGATGTACTTAATGCTGTGGACACTGAAAATGCGCGAATTTTAATGAAAGATGGTAATAGCAGCGCACTGATCACACCTGAAACATCAACCGACAGCAAATACGTTGTCATGCCTATGCGTCTGTGATTCTCACTAAGCTGGATGTGTCCAGCTTTAGAAATATTGAGAATGTATCGTTTGAACCGCATTCCAGCCTGAATTTAATTACCGGCAAAAACGGTGCTGGTAAAAGCTCTATATTGGAATCGATACAGTCCTTGTCGACTGGCAGATCCTTTCGGACCTTCAAATCTAAAGAACTCATACAGCATGGATTAGAGTCTTTTGCTGTCACCGCCCTATTCCATGATCCGGTGACTTCCAGAGATCACAGAGCCGGATTGCAGAAAAAACGCGATGGCAGTAGCGAGCTCAGACTGGACTTCGAACCCATAGGCAGTATTTCTGAGATCACCAGGCTACTACCCGTAAAATCCTTGACACCCGATAGCCACAAGCTGATTCAGGATGGACCGGATGAACGTCGACAATTCCTAGATTGGGGTGTGTTCCACGTGGAACCACTGTTTTTTGATGTTTGGCGACAATTCAAACGATCTCTGTCCCAACGAAATCAATTATTGCGTGAAAACAGCAACGCTAAGGAAATTGAATCCTGGAATGTTGTGTATCTTGAATCTGCACTAGCACTCGATCGATATCGGCGAGATTACGTGGTTTTGCTGGCGGAAGCATTAAATAAGCGAATGGCGACTCTCGAGTCGACGTTCCACGTGGAACTTTCGTATCGACAAGGATGGTCTCAAGACTTCGATTTGTCTGAATTGCTGGTCCGGAACCTCGATTACCACCGACGGATGAAAACGACGACTGACGGACCACATCGTTCTGATATGGTCGTGTCCACCGACAAAATACCCGCTAAGCAGGTTTTGTCTCGTGGCCAACAAAAAGTGTTGGTTTATCTGCTGCATCTATCCCAGCTTGATTTATTACGTGAAAAACAAAGCCGTCAAGCCGTCGTGCTATGCGATGACTTGACGTCCGAATTAGATACTGAACATTCCCAAAAACTGGTCCAACAGCTTGTTGATCTGAATAGTCAGATATTTATATCGGGTGTTGAGCTATCGGTACTTGAAGGCCAGAAACATGAAAGGATTCACATGATCAACGGAGAATCGCAAAAGGTAGTATGATTGGAGGGTTACGCTAACTAGACAGGTCGTATGAGCGATAATCCCAGTTACGATTCCTCGAATATCAAGGTACTCAAAGGCCTTGATGCTGTGCGCAAACGCCCGGGCATGTACATCGGTGATACCGACGATGGCACCGGATTGCATCACATGGTTTTCGAGGTGGTCGACAATTCCATCGATGAAGCCTTGGCAGGGCACTGCAGTGCCATTAACGTCATTATTCACACGGATGAATCAGTCAGTGTCTCGGATGATGGACGTGGCATACCGGTAGATATCCACAAGGAAGAGGGTAGATCAGCCGCGGAAGTCATCATGACGGTTCTACACGCTGGCGGTAAATTCGATGACAATTCCTACAAAGTTTCCGGTGGATTACACGGGGTAGGGGTTTCTGTGGTCAACGCCTTGAGTGAATGGCTCAAACTGACAATCCATCGTGACGGCCATGTCCACACGCAGGAATACAGAGACAGTAAGCCGGTAACAGAGCTGAAAGCAGGGGAGAAGACCGATAAAACGGGCTCAATGATCCACTTCAAGCCTAGCGCTGAAACCTTCTCCAATATCCACTTTGAGTACGATGTTTTGTCGAAGAGGCTTCGAGAGCTGTCTTTTCTCAATAGCGGCGTCAAAATCATACTGACGGATAAGCGAACCGACCAGACTGATACGTTTGAGTATGAAGGTGGCATCCGCGCTTTTGTCGATCATCTCAATAGAAAAAGAACACCTGTTCACTCAACAGTTATTCATACCTTGGGCAGTAAAGACGATGTGGCCGTAGAAGTCGCGCTGCAGTGGACAGAGTCTTACCAGGAAAACATTTTCTGTTTTACCAATAACATTCCGCAGCGGGACGGTGGTACTCACCTAGCTGGCTTTCGTACGGCCATGACACGAACACTCAATCAGTATATGGAGAGTAACGGTGCCAGTGCTAAGGCGAAAGTCTCCGCCACTGGTGATGATGCTCGGGAAGGTTTGACCGCTGTGTTGTCAGTCAAAGTACCAGATCCGAAATTTTCTTCGCAGACCAAAGACAAGCTTGTGTCCTCAGAAGTGAAGGGCATTGTGGAATCGGTACTGGGGGAGTTCATGAGCGATTTCCTTCAAGAGCACCCAACAGAAGCGCGCGAGATTACGGCCAAGATTATCGATGCTGCGAGAGCACGTGAAGCAGCTCGTAAAGCCCGTGAGATGACTCGTCGAAAAGGCGCACTGGATATTGCAGGTTTACCGGGTAAATTAGCGGACTGTCAGGAAAAAGATCCAGCAAAATCAGAGATTTACCTCGTGGAAGGGGATTCAGCCGGCGGATCGGCAAAGCAGGGTAGAGATCGCCGTAGACAAGCTATATTGCCGTTGAAAGGGAAGATACTCAACGTTGAAAAAGCCCGCTTCGACAAGATGCTTCAGAGTGCTGAAGTTGGGACTCTCATTACAGCGTTGGGTTGCGGTATTGGCCGTGACGAGTTTGATATCGACAAGCTGCGGTATCACTACATCGTCATCATGACCGATGCTGATGTTGACGGGTCTCACATCCGAACCCTGCTGCTGACATTTTTCTATCGTCAAATGCCAGAACTCATTACGCGGGGACATATCTACATCGCCCAGCCACCTCTGTACAAAGTGAAGAAGGGTAAGCAAGAGCGATATGTTAAGGACGATGCCGAACTCAATACCTATCTTCTTCAGTTAGCGTTGGACGGTGCTCGACTACACGTCAACAGTGATGCGCCAACGATTAGCGAAACCGGTTTTGAAGCTTTGGCTCAAGAGTACATGCGTACCGGATTACTGATGAACCGCATGGAGCGCCGATTCAACCGTGACGTTCTGGAGGCGATGATTAACCAAGCGCCATTGTCCGAAGAAGATCTCTCTGATGCTGGCAAAGTGTCTACTTATGCTGATGCGCTTATCGGTGTTCTTAACGAATCACTGTCCGCTACATCGCTATATGCCGCATCTGCCACAGAGTTGGATGGTTTGCATGGCATTAAGCTCGTTCGTCGAGTGCATGGCAATGATAAGGAAATCCTACTTGACCCTGGTTTCTTTAAATCTCCTGATTATCGCAGTCTTGCCAAGCTGGCCGAAAAGCTTGTCGACATGCTAGGTGAGGGCGCTTACGTTGCCAGAGGCGATCGCGAGCAACCTGTTGAAACTTTCAAAGAAGCGATGGATTGGTTAATCAACGAATCCAAACGTGGCCTGACGATTCAGCGTTATAAGGGTCTGGGTGAAATGAACCCTGACCAATTGTGGGAAACCACGATGGATCCGGAAGCGCGTCGAATGCTGCAGGTGAGCATAGAGGATGCGATTGCTGCTGATGAAGTATTTGACACGTTGATGGGCGACCAAGTGGAACCACGGCGCGAGTTCATTGAACGAAATGCGTTATCTGTGGCCAATCTGGATGTGTAGTCGCTAAAACCGGCACATTTAGTTGGGATGCCCTGTAAGGGTATCCTGTGAGTGTTATCCACGTTTGACCGCTTAAAATCCGAGCTGTTGATCGCTTTACGTATTCATTAAAGCGAGCAACTGGTCGCACTTCATTTTCGCCAGATGAAGAGTGCCCCGGATCTTTGAGAGGCGACCAGGAGCACAGAGTTTCCCGATCCCTGCGGGTGAACGAATATTGCACACTCAGCGTACAAAGATTTCCTATTTGGGGTTAAGCCTTCCATGTCAGACATTTTGATCAAACGACCTGCTTTTTCATCCATCGAAATTGCCAATATCGAATCACAGCTGGATACCTTGCTGGCTGAATGTCGTCGTGTTGTCGGCGAGATTTCGCAATTGGAATCACCGACCTGGGAAACCCTAGTCCAGCCGTTGGCGGAAGCTCATAACGCGCAAGGACTGTTCTGGTCGCCTATCAGTCATATGAATTCGGTCATGAACAGTGACGAACTGAGAGAGGTGTATAAGCGTTGCCTTCCTAAACTCAGCAGCTACTACACCGAATTAGGACAGAACTCTGATTTGTATAATACAACTCTGGCGCTGAAAAATTCCCCTGAATTCAAAACATTGACAGCAGAGCAACAACGCCAGGTTGAACATGATCTGCGCGATTTTGAATTAGGTGGTGTTTCTCTGAGTGATGACGCTAAGGAGCGGTACGGTGAAATAGCTCAGGAGTATTCTCGTCTCACCACCGAATTTTCAGACAATGTGCTGGATGCTACGAACGCCTGGGAAAAGTGGATAGATGAAGAATCGGGCCTGGATGGATTGCCGGCCTCGGCAATCGCGGCCGCACGCCAACGGGCTGAGTCTAAAGACAAGGCAGGTTATGGTTTGACCTTGGACTTCCCGTGCTATTTCAGCGTCATGATGTTCGCGAACGATCGTGCTCTTCGACAGGAAATGTATACGGCTTTCGCCACACGGGCATCGGATCAAGGCCCGCACGCTGATGTGTACGATAACTCTGAGAAAATCGAACAGATTTTAAAGCTGCGAGCCGAAAAAGCGGCTTTGCTCGGTTTCGATACTTATGCTGATCTGTCGGTCGTACCCAAAATGGTGGAGTCACCGCAACAGGTATTGGATTTTTTAAACGATTTGGCCGATAAGGCTGTGCCACAGGCGCGAGCGGAGTTTGATGAGCTTCAAGCGTTTGCCAAAGAATCTTTGGGCATCGATGATCTTCAAGCCTGGGATGTGGTGTATGTCAGTGATCGCTTAAAGAAGGAACGGCACGATGTGTCTGATGAGGAGCTAAAGCCGTACTTTCCTGCGGACAAGGCCATCCCCGGCATGTTTGCGGTTGTCGGCAAGCTATTCGGTCTCACCATTGCCCCGATTGATGATGTCGATGTCTACCATCCAGATGTTCGCTTATACGGCATAAGCGATGCCGACGGTAACTCCCGCGGTGAGTTCTATCTGGACAATTTCGCCAGAGAAAACAAGCGGGGTGGTGCGTGGATGGATGTCTGCGCGACGCGTCAACGCGTGGGTGGCCAGGTACAACAACCCATAGCCTACCTGACCTGCAATCTGACGCCACCTGTTGGCGACGACCCGGCATTGCTGACGCATATGGAAGTAACGACGTTGTTCCACGAATTTGGACACGGTTTGCACCATATGCTGACACAGGTGGAAACTGCTGGAGTTTCCGGTATCAATGGCGTGGAATGGGATGCTGTCGAATTGCCGAGCCAGTTCCTGGAAAACTGGTGTTGGGAGCGCGAGTCAATCGATTTGATTTCCGGTCACTACCAGACTGGCGAGTCGTTACCCGATGCTTTGCTTTCAAAAATGCGTAATGCGCGAAACTTTCAATCGGCGATGCAATTGGTCAGACAATTGGAATTTTCGATTTTCGATATGCACCTTCATTTACAAGCCAAAGCCGATGAAGCGCCAGATGTGCAAAAGACATTAAACAGCATTAGAGAAAAGGTATCCGCTGTTCCGGCACCGGATTTCAACCGTTTTCAAACCAGTTTTTCGCATATATTTGCCGGTGGCTATAGTGCGGGCTATTTCAGCTACAAATGGGCCGAAGTGCTCTCTGCAGATGCGTTTTCCCGATTTGAGGAAGAGGGCATCTTCAGCCAGGCGGCCGGTGAGTCGTTTATGAAAAACGTACTCGAAGTGGGTGGTTCTCGTGATGCAATGACCTCGTTCAAAGCGTTCCGGGGGCGGGAGCCTGATGTGTCTGCGTTGCTGCGACACAGTGGGTTGGCTGCTTAGAAGCCAATGCCGTTTATAGCCTCCTTCAGAATGTGTATCGTCATTAATCTATGAAATATCGTGATTTACGGGACTTCATTGCCGGCTTGGAAGAGCGGGGCGAATTGATACGGATTAGCGAACCTGTTGATCCAAATCTTGAAATGACGGAAATCTGCGACAGAACCTTACGAGCAGGTGGCCCGGCAATCCTGTTCGAAAA
>CAZCKD010000198.1:0-6759 GCA_964498925.1 uncultured Granulosicoccaceae bacterium | reverse complement strand
ATCCAAGCCGCCACTATAGGCGACACAGAAGCGATTGACCCCTGCTTGCCGCTGTACATAGTCAGCGACGGCTTCTATGGGTGTCATGAACTTTCTTTAAATTGACCGTAGGCTCGAAGTTTTTGATCTCGATTGGCCATCAGCGTGTCCAGAGGTGCGCTGCTGAGATTCGCCAGCTCCTCGATGAGAACCTTTTGCAGATTGAGCGCCATCTGATCGGGGTCGCGGTGTGCGCCACCCAACGGTTCATCGATAACGCGATCGACCAATTCCAAGGCTTTTAATCGCGCTGAAGTAATTCCCATCGCTTCTGCTGCATCAGACGCCTTGTCCACACTTTTGTACAAGATGGACGCACAGCCTTCAGGGCTTATCACTGAATAGACCGAGTATTCCAGCATCATGACCCGATCGCCAACACCTATAGCCAAAGCGCCACCAGATCCGCCCTCACCGATCACGGTGCAGATGATGGGCGTTTTCAAACCCGCCATGACAAATAGATTTCGGGCAATCGCCTCACTCTGCCCACGCTCTTCCGCACCGATGCCAGGATACGCGCCAGGCGTATCGATAAAGGTGATGACCGGCAGGGAGAATCGCTCCGCCAGTTCCATCAGGCGTTTAGCCTTTCGATACCCTTCTGGTCGAGGCATACCGAAATTGCGCTGAATTTTTTCTTTGGTATCGCGGCCTTTCTCATGACCGATCACGACCACGGGCTTGCCGTTGAGCCTAGCAATGCCACCGATAATGGCCGAATCGTCGCCATAAAGGCGATCGCCGTGCAGCTCATCAAAGTCGGTGAAGACGTTGTCGATATAGAAACGTGTGTAAGGCCGCTGGGGATGTCTGGCCAACTGAGCGATCTGCCACGACGACAACTTGGCAAAAATGCTGCTGGTTAGCGACTCGCACTTCTTCTTGAGAGTATCGACTTCGGCAGTGATATTAATGTCCGCATCTTCAGTGGCGAACTGTAATTCGCGGATCTTTGCTTCCAATTCAGCAATTGGTTGCTCGAAGTCGAGAAAATTCGGGTTCATTGCGTACGGGGCAGCCCTTCAATGTCGGTGCACTATTCTAGCGCTAAATGACTGGGAAACCGCTAACTATTGACTAGCAAAATGACAATTGGGAGAAACTTTTTCGTCTAAGGTGAATTTATTCAGTAAACCAGCTGGACGTTACCTTCCCCCGTAAGCTTCCCAAGGTGATCGATCAATTCCAGTTGCGGATTTACGGCCCAACGATTTCCGGCTCGGATACGGGCCTGGGCCGCCCCGTTGTCATAATTGAACCACACCGGCGTTGTGCCACTTTTATAGTTGGATAAGGTGTTGATGAGTTCGTCCAAAGCCCCATTCTGCCAGCGCTCTCCTTCAAGCTGAATGAGTAGTTGTCGCGCAAATCGAGCTCTGGCACTGCCCATGTCGTATATCTCGCGCGCCCGAATCTTGTAACCGCCGTTAAATTCATCAGGACTGACATCCCCATCGACAATAAGCACCTCGTCTTTGACAACCAAATGAGCGCTTTGATCGATCTGCTCACCTCGAAGCGATACCTCCAACCGCGCCGTTCCGTCATCAATAGTGATGAACAACATGCGACCGCCATGACCATCACGCTGACGCATCCCCATCACAAGCCCGGCAGCTACCACTGGAACACCTCTGGGTCGATAGCCCGGACCGGAATCAGTACTGCCCGCCTTTCCACAGATTGCCTTGAGGCGGCCATGTGAAAAATTGCCTATTTCTTCTAAATATTCATTGATCGGGTGGCCACTGAGATACAAGCCGAGGGTATCTTTCTCTGCCCGTAAACGTTCCCTGTCAGTCCAGTCCGGTTGAGTCACCATCAGTTCCGGCTCGTCGGTTTCGACAGGTTCTCCCAGTCCAAATAAATCATCTTGCCCGGCATCCACATTTTTGTGGAATTGATCCGCGCCGCGCAGAGCACTGTGCAAGTGAACCCAAAGAGATGAGCGGTTAGGCCCGAGGGCATCCACAGCACCTGCTTTGACCAAAGCTTCCAACACACGTTTGTTTACAGTGCCATGGGTAGCACGTCGACACAGATCGTCGAGAGATTCGAACGCACCGTTTGCATCTCGAACTTCCAGCACATTATTGAGAACGGCCTCACCTACCCCCTTAATAGCACCAAGACCGTACAGCACTGTTTTTTCATCGACGACTGAGAATCGTACTGCCGAGCGGTTGATATCCGGCGGCTCTACCGTTAAACCCATGATCTGACATTCATCAATCAGACCCACCACTTTTTCAGTGTTGTCCATATCCGCAGACATCACCGCCGCCATAAAGGCCGCCGGATGATGGCACTTGAGCCAAGCAGTCTGATAAGACAGTAAGGCGTATGCGGCCGAGTGCGATTTGTTAAAGCCGTAGCCTGCGAATTTTTCGACAAGGTCAAAAATGTTTCCGGCAAGATCTGCGTCGATGTCGTTTGCTACGCAGCCTTCAAGAAAGCCTGCACGCTGCTTGGCCATCTCTTCGGGTTTTTTCTTACCCATCGCACGGCGCAGAATATCAGCAGTTCCCAATGTGAACTTCGCCATGACCTGCGCGATGCCCATGACCTGCTCCTGATACAAAATGACACCGTAGGTAGGTTCGAGAATGGGCCTTAGCTCTTCAAGCTGATAGTCCTCGTGCGGCCAGGCCATCTGCTTACGGCCATGCTTTCTATCGATGAAGTCGTCCACCATGCCCGACTGCAAAGGCCCTGGACGATACAGTGCCACCAAGGCGATGATGTCTTCAAAGTTATCAGGCCTTAAGCGCTCGATTAGCCGCTTCATACCAGCGGATTCAAGCTGGAAAACAGCGGTGGTCTGGGCATCCTGCAGCAGCTTGTACGTCGGCGCATCATCGAGTGGCAGCGCCAGAAGATCCAGCGGCGTATCCCTGTGACGATCGATTTCCTTCACCGCGTTGTCGATGATCGTTAACGTTCTTAAGCCCAAGAAATCAAACTTAACCAGCCCGACATCTTCGGCATCGTCTTTATCGAACTGCGTGACCAAACTTGATCCATCAGGTTCGCAGTACAGCGGTGCAAAGTCGGTCAAAGCCGTCGGGGCAATCACAACCCCACCCGCGTGCTTACCGCAGTTACGGGATAGACCTTCCAACGACAGCGCCATATCCAGTAGCGCAGTCACCTCTTCGTCTTCCTTGTAGGCGCGAGCTAAATCTTCCGATTCAGCCATCGCTTTGGTCAGCGTCATACCGACTTCGAACGGCACCATCTTGGCAATAGAATCGACAAATCCGTATGGGTGGCTCATGACTCGCCCGACATCACGCACAACCGCCTTGGCGGCCATGGTGCCGTAAGTGATTATTTGCGAGACACGATGCGCGCCATATTTTTGCGCCACGTACTGGATAACGCGATCACGACCGTCCATGCAGAAATCGATATCAAAATCGGGCATCGACACACGTTCGGGGTTCAAGAATCGCTCGAACAGCAAATCGTATGCGAGAGGATCCAAATCGGTGATCATTAACGCGTAGGCCACCAGAGAGCCAGCACCCGATCCGCGACCCGGCCCCACCGGAATATCGTTGTTGCGGGACCACTGAATGAAGTCTGCAACGATCAGGAAGTAGCCAGGGAATCCCATGCCTGCGATAACGTCAAGTTCACGTTTGAGCCGTGCGTCATAGGGCTCACGGATTTCGGCAAAATCGTCGCGGCTTGTGTCGTAAAGCTGATTGAGACGGATCTCTAGTCCCTCACCCGCTGACTGATAGAAAAACTCTGTCTCAGTCATACCCTCAGGGATAGGGAAATCAGGCAATACGGGAGTTCCAAGATTCAGCGTCAAGTTGCAACGCTTGGCAATCTCAACAGAATTACTCAGCGACACCGGAATGTCGGCAAAAAGTGCGCACATTTCTTCCGAGGTCTTCAGGTATTGCTCTTCGCTGACAAGCTTAGGCCGCCGCGTATCCGCCAGTACATAGCCGGACTGTATACACAGACGCGACTCATGAGATTGAAAATCATCACGCTCCAGAAAGCGCACATCATTGGTGGCCACAACAGGGATGTCGAATTTGACCGCTATGCCGCAGGCACCGGCAATGTATTGCTCCTCAAAGTCGCGCTGCGTGCGAGTCAGCTCCAGATAGTAGCGATCCCCGAATACCGATTTCCAACGCGAGGCAATTTGCTCAGCGTCCTCCACGTTGCCACGTTTTAAGGCCTCGCCAACATCGCCATCTACGCTACCCGACAGAGCAATAAGCCCTTCATGAGCCTCGAAAATCCAATCAAGATGGACAACTGGTGTGCCGTCCTGTTGTCCTTCCTGGTAACCGCGGGAGACCAGGTTGGTCAGGTTGGCGTAACCCTCAGGTGTTTGTACCAATAATAAACAGCGCGTGATGGCCTCGTCAGGAGCGGCTCCGCGAACTTGCAAGTCAACGCCTGCTATAGGTTTGACACCAGTACCAAGCGCCGCGCGATAGTACTTAACCAGCGCAAACATATTACTGCGGTCAGTTACCGCCGCGGCAGGCATGGATTCAGCCACGCGCTTGACCATTGGCTTTATTCTGATCGTGCTATCAACGAGTGAAAACTCGGTGTGCACGCTCAGATGAACGAAGGCAGCCTGACTTGTGGATTGGGTCTCTGTCACCTTAGCGATAGTAAACGTCTTTGGTGTTTAATGTGAGCTCTTTTGCTGTACAAATTTTAGCCACAAGGTGTGGGTTTAGCGTCACCTGTGAGTGAGCCCTGCATGAATTCTGAAGAGATACGATAACGCTGCTCCGCAATCACACGCAAACGCGTTGAAACCTTTGTGTTTTCGGAAAAAATTATTCTCAAGCTTCAGATAATAATTCCGCACGCGCCAACGCTTCTTTCACCGGCTTGAACGAACGCCGATGCAAATCCAATACACCATGGTCAATAATAGCTTGACGATGCTGCGCAGTTGGATAGCCCTTGTGGCTGTCAAAACCGTATTGTGGATGGATCTGGTGCAAGTCCATCATCATTTTATCTCTGGACACCTTGGCAATAATGGAGGCCGCACTGATGGCTTGAACACGTTGGTCCCCTTTCACCACCGCCGCACTGGGACAGGCTACTTCAGGACATCGATTTCCGTCGATTAAGGCAATGTCTGGGAATACGTCCAGGCCATCTACCGCGCGACTCATCGCCAACATGCTGGCGTGCAAAATATTGATGTCATCAATTTCTTCCACACTGGCCTCGGCAATACAATAGCTCAGCGCCTTCTCCCGAATTTCAACATCTAATCGATCCCTTGTCGCCTCGTTCAGCAGCTTAGAATCTAGAAGCCCCTCAATGCGCTTCGAAGGATCAAGAATGACAGCCGCAGCGACGACAGAACCTGCCAATGGACCTCGGCCCACTTCATCGACACCCGCAATTAGATAAGGCTGAACTTGCAATGCAGTAGCTCCGTTAAGGTACGAATCTATCGTAAATGAAAAAGACGAATCGATCGTAAATGAAAACAAGGCAGGCTCATTGCCTCAGACCGAGAAATCATTGAACAAGCCACTTGAGGGTACAGTGGATATTGATACGACGATGTTGGAATAAATACCCGCGAGCCAATCGCCTGATCAGCCCGGTGCGGTCAAAGAGCGGCCGTTGTCTTTTGCTGTTAAGTTCAGTATGAACGGTGCGGCCTCCTGAGCCCAAACATCAGCCGTGTTGTACGCACCGGCCCCATCACCAAAAGCCTCTCGCAGCATATCCGTATCAATAACGCCAGGGCTTAAGGGAATGGCAGCAACACCGCTTGGCAATTCTTCAGCTAGGGCTTTCGTAAGTCCTTCAATGGCCCATTTGGTAGCGCAGTAAGGTGCGACATTCGCGGATACGGATCGACCCCAACCACTGCTGAGATTGACCAATATGCCGGAGCCATTTTCAATCATGGCAGGAAGAAATTGACGGGAGACGTTGTGCACGCCAACAACGTTAATATCGATGAGTTGTTGAAAATCCGCGGTACTGATTTCCCACAGAGGAGCCGGGGAATTAATACCCGCAGCATTGTTGATCACAAGATCCGGGGTTCCGAAGTGCTTAAAAACGGCCGTCGCCCATTGAGCTACATCATTCTCTGACGTGACGTCTACAGCAGTGAAAAGATGCTGACCTCCGTGTTCGCCGGCAAGTGCTTGCATCGCATCGGCGTTGCGGGCACATCCGCACACTTGATGACCCGCCTCAATGAATTCACTCACCAAGGCTCGGCCCAAGCCTCGGCTGCAACCGGTGATGACAATCTTTCTGGATGACGACATTCGATTTCCGTAATGGACACAGAGTGTTGTACTGTAACGCGAATTACATCGACACAACGCTTATAGCCATTCGAAGCGCATAGCGAAATATCTGTTATGAAACATTTGACCTTTGAAATACAAGAGGACGACGCGAACAGTCCTGCCGTCGGGCTAATCGTTTTGCAATCTGATGAAACCATGGAGCACGAACTGCGTCATTGGCTACCTGCAAACGTGCGCTTGTTTCATACGCGAATTCCGAATGCCGTGGAGATCACAGCGGATACGCTTCAGGATATGCAATTGCAGCTGCCTCGTGCAACGTCACTATTACCTTCGACAACCTCTTACAAAGTCATCGTCTACGGATGCACGTCCGGAGCAACCGTCATCGGTGAGTCAGCAGTGGAAGAATCTATACAAAGTATTTTTCCACAGG
>CAZCKD010000197.1:0-6784 GCA_964498925.1 uncultured Granulosicoccaceae bacterium | reverse complement strand
TGATCGAATCGGATTTCATGCCGCGATATTGGTTAGTCAACGATAGTGGTACAACGCTTATCACTAACACCGATGACGATACTGACGAGTCACAATATGCAACAGCCCTTGTTGGAGACAACCAAAAAGCATTCAATGGTGAGCCGACATTGGTGGCTAACACCTCGAACCGCTTTAGCAAGAATGCTGATATCGCAACTATCGCATCATCTCTAACAGCTCGGGAGATTCAGTCGCGCATCATTCCAACGCCTTCCACTATTGCAGTCGGTGAAGGGTCTTTGGATATTGGCAGTGGTTTTTCATTTACCGGCACTGGCTTAGATGCAAATGCTGCAGCGGTGCTGACCACGCGTCAAGCTCAGTTTATGAGCACCTCACCCGGCGTTCCGCTAGTTGCCGTCATCAATTCCGCAGTTGAACCCAATACCTATTTGTTAGAGGTTTCTGCAAACGGAATTGTAATCACCGGATCCGATCAGCAATCGCTGTTTTACGGTGCGCAGTCCTTACTGTCGTTAGTACAACCCGGCGTCGGTACGATTCCATTCGTCACTGTCACAGATTCCCCACGCTTCGAATACCGGGGAATGCATGTCGATGTGGCCAGAAACTTTCACTCTGTTGCATCTCTGCGCAAACTGATGGATCAAATGGCAGCTTATAAGATGAACAAGCTGCACTTACATTTAAGCGATGATGAAGGTTGGCGATTACAGATACCTTCTCTACCTGAGCTGACATCTGTTGGTGCACGGCGCGTCTTTCAGCTAGATGCCAATGGCAACGTGACAGAAGCCAACGGTTTAATGCCTCAACTCGGATCAGGTCCCTCAGGCAATAATCAGGGGTCAGGGTTTTACACACGGAACGACTTTGTCTCGTTGCTGCAATACGCCGCTGAAAGATATATACAAGTTATACCTGAGTTTGATATGCCCGCTCACGCGAGGGCGGCTGTTGTAGCTATGCGTGCCAGAGCTGCCAACTTAGGTAGTGCAAACGATATCAACATACGTCTTGATGATCCTGCTGATACATCGCGTTACTTAACCATTCAGCACTACAACGACGGAATTCTTAACCCGTGTATTCCCGGCACCTACAACTTTATAGAAACACTGATTTCTGATGTGCAATCTATGTATACGGATGCTTCAGTCACTCTCGACACCTGGCACATGGGTGGTGATGAAGCCAACAACGTATTTACTGGCGGCGGTTTTCAAGACAGAAATGCTGCTTCGCAAGTCCCTTGGCGTGGCAACATTACACGCAGCGATTGGGATTACCCTTGGGAAGCCTCACCAGCCTGTGCAACCTTCATTGCCAACACACCAGCGGTAAGCTCACGTGAAGACCTGCAGTTGTATTTCGTACAACAAGTTGCTCAACGTGTTGCCGATGCTGGCATTCCCACCTTCTACGCTTATCAGGATATTTACGATGATATCAGTGCAAACGAACTGGCGACGCTCAATGCTGGCGTTGGGTACTGGGAGCCGGTCAGCACTGAATCGGGCTATGACAACATCAACGGTTATTCCAACCGTGGCTTTGAAACACTCGTTGCAGTCCCCGATTTTCTATACTTTGACTTCCCTCAGGAAGTCGATCCGAAAGAACGCGGTTACTACTGGGCGACAAGATTCACTGATACTCGCAAGGTGTTCGGGTTCGCACCGGAGAACCTACCGCAAAATGCCGAAACATCCGTGAACCGTGACGGTCGTGCTTGGAGCGCCACAGGCGCTGCAACCAATCAAGGGTTTATAGGCATGCAAGGGCAATTGTGGAGCGAAACCGTTCGCACGGCCGAGCAATTTGAATACATGATATTCCCTAGACTGCTAGCGCTTGCAGAGCGCGCCTGGTCTAGAGCCGAATGGGAACTGGACTACGTTCCTGGTCGTACCTTTTCCGGAAGCACATCACTGGTCAACAAAGACACGTTGAATACAGACTACGCAACCTTTGCTGCTGCGTTGGGCCACAAGGAATTAAGAAAACTCGATGCCGCTGGCATTCGATACAGAGTTCCAGTACCCGGCGCTTCAACCAGCGGTGGTCAGCTCATCATGAACAGTGACCTACCCGGACTACCATTAGAATTTTCAACGAACGGTAATACCTTCGTTCCTTACACCGGTGCGACCTCGGCCAATGGCGTCGTGGCCGTAAGAGCACGTTCAGCAGACAATGCTCGAGCCGGTCGATCAGACTCGATCGAATAATTTAGGTCGATAACAAGTGTGCCTTTCGTATCGCTAAAAGGAAGGCACACTGACTAGCTAGCGTGAAGTGAGGGGCAGCAGCCACCTCACTTTTTTTCGGCCTTTACTTCAATCTGCCTTCTGCTTTGTGCTTCGCGCAGATAATCTACTGAAGTCTAAGCGGCAGGTGCGTTTAATCGCGCTAATGGCTTTTCATCGATGGGCATATGAATAATGGCAGCCAATAACCCCAACACAACACCTGCCCACCACATGCCGTTGTAACTTCCCGTTGCATCATGTAATGCCCCACCCAGCCATACGCCGATAAAGCTTCCCAGTTGATGGCTTAAAAACACGATACCGAAAAGCGTAGCCATGTATCGGATGCCAAACACCTGAGCGATGATTCCGGTAGTAAGCGGTACTGTCGATAGCCATAGAATTCCCATCGAACTGGCAAACAACAGAATGATCAACGGCGTTTTGGGAGACAGCAGCAACCCTAATATGAGTAGGGAGCGCAAAAAATAAATAGATGACAAGCTCAAACGCTTACTGTACTTCTGCCCAACATATCCCGCTAGAAACGAACCAACTATATTGAACAGGCCGATCAGGGAGATGCTGTAAGAACCAATATTCGGATCAAGACCCAAATCACGTACATACGCTGGAAAATGCACCGTGATAAACGCGACGTGAAATCCACACACGAAAAAACCGATGGTGAGCAGCACAAACCCACGATGCGCGAACGCTTCTGACAACGCATCTCTTAAGGATTGATCTACCGCCTGTGTTTTTTCCTGAGCAGTTACCTTGGGTAGGAAGAACGCTAGAGGAATCAACAGTAGCGTGAACAGCGCAAGAATAGTCAGCGCGGGCGACCAACCCAGCGTCTGTATGAACCCTTGAGCAATGGGTGAAAAAATAACCTGCCCTAAAGAACCTGCTGCTGTACCCAAACCGAGAATAATAGAGCGCTTCTCTGCTCCGACCACTTTGACCATGGCTGCCAAGGCCAGGGAGAAAGCGGAAAAAGCGATTCCCAATCCGGAGAGCACTCCCGCCCCTAGGTACAACATCGAAGCGGTTTCCACAGTGCTCATTAGATAAAGCCCCAGAGCGTAAACGACTGCTCCAGCAGCAATGACCCTAGTGGGCCCCCATTTATCCGCCAGAGCACCGGCAAGCGGTAATCCTAATCCCCAGAACAGATTTTGCAGAGCCAACGCCAGGCCGAAGGTCTCTCGAGACCAACCGCGTGCTTCAGTCATGGGCTCCAGAAATAGCCCCAAGGACGAACGCACTCCGAATCCAACAGCAGCGATAACGCAGCCGGCAATAATCACCAGATGAGGTTTACGCCAATCAACACCGCTCATAGTCATTCTCTTCACTCACAACGCGAATTGAATACTAACTGGTTTTCTAAGGGTGAGAGAAACTTCCCTTTGAAGGCCTCATGATTAAAATCTAAGTACAAGCGCTGCGGTTTCGGGCCAATATCTCGCTGGCGCACAATTATTTATTGTTTCCAGTTATCAATCCCGGGCCTTAAAGATGAGAACGGTTAGGCATGAAGCGGGCGTTTTGACGGGTATTTCACCTTTGACGATGTTGAATCTCACAGCTTTGTCCAGATGGCTGTTCATGGATTTCTATTTCAACCGATAAGGTTATTGATGGACTTATTGCCCCGGCAGTAACGCCACATATAAAAATAATAATAAAGTGAGTTTTGTCCATGCTGTACAACCGTCTTACACGGGCCTATATAAGGCCTGTTACCGGTGCGTCATTCCTTTTAATTGTGGCGCTAGCTGGTGCCGCCAAAGCAAATGACCCCGAGCTGTTCCGCCCTGATCCACACCTTTTCGATGATCAGGCCGTCAACCTGCCACAAACCGGTAGTTCCGGCGGGTTTAACTATGAAATTGTTCAGGGAATCGCCGTACTGGAAGGCGATATTCTCTTAGGCAGAGTCGATCAAAATGGCTCACTACCCCTCCAACTTCAAGCTAGAGGTTTGGGTCGATCCGATGCTTTTGGTCGCTGGCCGGACGGAATTGTTCCGTATGCAATGCCTAGTGCCAATTCCAGTATTCAACAACAGAGAATCGCACTGGCGATTGAACACTGGACCGAGCGCACCAGTGTGTCCTTCGTCGAACGGACCTCTGACAACCAGGATCAGTACCCTAACTACATCCGTTTTGATTCGAGCAACAGTTGCGCATCCTATGTTGGTATGCAAGGCGGTCCTCAATCGATACTGGTGTCCGACGCCTGCTCAACCGGCAGCATTATCCACGAGATAGGACATGCTCTTGGATTGTTTCATGAGCACACAAGACCGGATCGAGCTAACTTCGCTCAAGTAGATTGGCAGCAGGTCGTTCCAGGTAAGGAGATAAATTTCGAAGTTCTTGAGGCGGGCGTTCAGAACTATGGTCCTTATGACTATGGCTCCATCATGCACTACGGTGAATACTTCTTCTCTGCAACGGGGGAACCTACCATCATCGTCCCGGATGGTGTCTCTATAGGTCAACGTCAGGGTTTAAGTGAGCAGGACGCAAGATCGATCAACGAGATGTACGCCACCGATCTGGCATTACTACAACCCACGCTCAACACGGTGAATGAAGGCATTGAAATTGGAATCAGCATTGCTAATCAAGGGCAACTCGGCGCACAGCAGCTTGAGCTCATTGCCACCGTCAATGAAGATACGAGTTGGCAGGGGATATCGCCCGACAGTGGCTGGGACTGCTCAACCTCTGGGATGGAACTGCATTGCACCCGCCCCACGCTGATGGAGCAATCGGAAACTCGATTTACCTTATTAATCGATTCCACAACGCTCACCGATGAGGATGTCTCACTGGTGCTAAGCTCCAGAACAACGGATACCGATCTGAGCAACAATCGATTCAACGACATCATTAGTGAGCCGGACCCGGAGCCCGTCGAGCTTGAGCCCGAACTTCCACCGATCGTCATTGAGCAGCCCATCTTGCAAGCAGCGCAGCCTGTCGTTGAAGAGACAGAACCTGAGACTGTGGTCGAAATTCCGGAGAACGTAGCCATTGAGCCACCACAACCCTCTGCGGCCAACCCTGTGAGCAGTCCTGATTCGGATTTAGACCCAATCTCGTCCGCAGCAGCGAAAGCAACCCCCGCCCCTTCTGCCGGTGCAGACAATGGCGTTTTGACTTCACTACTTGGCCTTGCACTATTTTGGCAACGGCGCCGTGTTCGAAAGGATAAAGGAGCCTAAAATTGCGTCTGCAGTCTCCGTGGATTAAGCGAGAAAGCGACTCGCAATAAGCGTTACCATGGGAGGGATTCAATAAGAACCCTCCCATGGCTGCAAAGAAAACACTTTCCATAATGGTGTCCGCTGGAGAAGCTTCCAGTGATGCTCATGCCGCGCATGCTCTAGATGCGCTTGCGAACAAAGGCGTTCACTTCACAAGCTTTGGAATGGGCGCGGGTGAACTTAAAAAAAGCGGTACCGAGCTGGTCGTCGACTGTCGGGATCTAGCCGTTATAGGCATCGTTGATGTACTGCTTAACTATCACAAGTTTCTTAAACGACTGAAGATGCTACGCAAGGAAATGGCTGCAAGAAAGCCGGATCTTTTGCTGCTCGTTGACTACCCGGACTTTAATCTGAAACTTGCCGCCACGGCAAAATCTCTGGGTATTCCCGTGCTGTTCTATGTCAGTCCGCAGGTATGGGCCTGGCGTGCAGGCCGAGTCCCGAAAATTGGCAGGCTGGTGAGCCATATGGCGGTGCTATTTCCCTTTGAAGTGGAAATCTATAAAAAGCACAATATCCCGGTGAGCTATGTAGGTAATCCCGTCGTCGCTGACGCGGTGTCGAGCTTCAATCAAACAGAAGCAAGGAAAGCTCTGGATATCGACATCGAAAAGCCTGTCGTCACACTCTTACCCGGCAGTCGAACGGGAGAGATTAGTCGCAACCTGCCACTGATGCTCGCAGCTGCAAAGCTTATTGAACAGCAGAAACCAGATTGTCAGTTCCTGTTACCTGTGGCCCCTACACTGGAACAGTCGCTGCTTGAAGAGACCACTGGCGATTCAGGGCCTCAGCATTTGTTTTATCGACGCGGAAACTCACGGGATGCAATGCGCGCAGCCGATGTTGCTCTTGTAGCCTCAGGAACGGCAACCTTGGAAACCGGGTTGATAGGCACCCCAATGGTGGTCATGTATGTGGTCAATCGAATTAACTACGCCATCATGAAACGTCTCATCAAGATACCGGATATTTCGTTGGTCAACATTGTCGCTGGCAAACGAGTGGTGCCCGAATACCTACAAGACGAAGCGACACCCGATGCGATGGCAAAGGATGTACTGTCCTTAATGAACGATGATAAGAGACGTACAGAGATGCTTCAAGAACTGGACACCGTCAAAAAACTCATGGGTGATGCGCAAGCTTCAAGACGAGTCGCAGACCTTATCGTCAAACTTACCGACTAAGACAGTGGCACTAACAGAGCACCGAAGCACCAACACGCTCTAGTGACATG
>CAZCKD010000196.1:0-6795 GCA_964498925.1 uncultured Granulosicoccaceae bacterium | reverse complement strand
GCCCATTGAGGATGGTAAGTGACCATAAACGCCTCGGACACCACGACACCTGCTTTATCCCGGGCTTTAATCAGTTTATTGATATCTTTGGCCTGCAGCGCTAATGGTTTCTCGACCAAAACATGCTTGCCTGCTTGAATCGCTTTCAGTGTCCACTCCACATGCTGGGAAGTCGGTAGCGGAATATACACGGCATCAATATCCGGCGATTCCAACATGGCCTCATAGCTGCCGAACGCCCTTGGCACATTAAATCGATCGGCCATGCGCTTGGCTTTCTTTTCATCTCTTGACGCAATACCTTCGAGCCTGGCGTTGTCCGCTTGCTGGATAGCAGGTATCAAATGTTCGTGGGCGATTTTTGCAGTGGACAGAATTCCAAACTTCAACATAATCAATAAACCGTATATTTTTGAGGCAAAAAGATAGCTAACACGCTCGTGCAACAGTACAATTCACGAGAGTTTTTTAATAGCAGGCGGCACGCGTGGGCACACTTTCTCACTATACCAGTAGCTCCATCACAGCAGTAGCTCACAGCATTTTAATGGGCTTCGGATGTCACCAAAACGAAGCGGATATCATCGCAGAGCACTTGACTGATGCGAATCTTACCGGCCATGATTCCCACGGTATCGGTATGCTTCCCATGTACGGCGACCAAGTACGCGATGGCAACCTGATTCCCAATCAAACACCCGATTACCACGCACCAACGGGCGCGATTTCAATCGTTGATGCCAGGCTCGGATTTGGCCACCGCATGGCGCTTCTCGGGCTCGACCACGCCATGAAGACACTGCCGGAACACAAGGTCGCCATCCTCGGGCTACGCAACTCAGGGCACGTCTCGCGTGTCGGTACGTATTCGGAATACTGTGCTGCCCGGGGCTATGTCTCTATTCACATGGTGAATGTTGTAGGTCATCCGCCGCTCGTTGCTCCTCACGGTGCCAGTGATGGCGGCTTTTCCACCAACCCCATCAGTATGGCCATGCCAGTGGATGGGCAAGCCCAACCTATGCTTGATATGGCGACCAGCACGGTAGCTTTCGGCAAGGTCCGCGTTGCCAGCAATAAGGGTGAGAAAATGCCGCCGGGTTGTCTGGTGGATAAAGACGGTCTTCCCACTACCGATCCCAATCCTATGGCAGAACGTCATGACGGTGCCTTATCCGCTTTCGGCAAACACAAAGGTTCCGGCTTGGGAATATTTGTCGAACTGATGGCAGGCGCTTTAGCCAGTACAGATACTGTAGCGACCAAAGAAAACCTTCCCCATGGCGTCATCAACAATATGCTTTCAATAATCATTGACCCTGAAGCCTTTGACAGTCAGAGCGATGTTTCACGACGCACAATGGAATTCTACGATTTTATTAAGAGCCGGCCAAAAGCGACAGACACTGATGAAATATTAATGCCCGGAGAGCCTGAGATTAACAATCGTGCGCGACGTCAGGCAAACGGTATTCCTGTCGATCAGGAAACCATTCATCAACTTATAGAGACTGGCGCTAAATTCAATTTGGATAAAGATAAGCTGTCCGGCTTACTCGACCAAGTCAGCTAACCGGCACTACCCATATTTCCTGGCAGCATCTATCGTAAGACCCAAACCAACGCTGCCGAAAGTATCACCACTAACGCTCTTTGCTGACTTGAATAGATCGCTTATTTCGTTTTTTAATACGGGAATGGACGACGATCCTCCCGTATAGAAAATACTGGTGACAGCATCTGCCTGTAAACCCGCCATCGTTAGCCCCTCGTCAATACATGCAACAAGTTGAGTGACGCAATTTTCTATCGAGTTTTCGAAAACGTCCCGATAAATATTACTTTGAAGGTGTGTTGATACATCATTTAAAGCGAACTGAGCAGTGTGCGCTTTTGAAAGCTCGATTTTAGATTGTTCTACTGCACCAGCGAGTTGGTGGCCATATTGTCCATCAACAACATCAATGAGCAATTGAACCGCGTCTTTCTCAACCGCCTCTAGTTTCATCTGTTTTAGCTGATTTAATGTCAACGCATTGTATAAAAGCGGAATTCGATGCCACGTGGCCAGATCAAAATAGACAGAACCGGGCAGCAATCGATCTGAATCGACAACGGCTGACCCCATACCCAGTAGTGGCATGATCGCCTTTAAACTCAACAAACGATCAAAATCGGTTCCTCCCAGATGAACACCCGTGGTCGCGAGGATATCCTCGACACGGGAAGCTTTCATTTTTCTCTCGGGTGATAATCGAATGAACGTGAAATCGGCGGTACCACCACCAATATCGACGACCAATGCCAGCTCTTCGCGTGTAAGAGAATTTTCATAGGCCAAAGCTGCCGCAATGGGCTCGAACTGAAATTCCACCTCGGTGAAGCCAACCTGCTTTGCAATTAACTTAAGCTGCGCCTCTGCGTCCGCATCTCGTTGCGGATCTTCATCGACGAAGTGCACGGGTCGCCCGACAACCACCTGACTGACAGAATGGCCAGCACCGGCATCCAATGTCTGCTGAAGATAGTGGAAAAAATCTTGGATAATGTCGGTGAACGGCACACGCTTATTGCGTATCGTTGTTTTTTCGGACATTAACGATGTTCCCAGAACAGACTTCAGAGAGCGCAATAAGCGACCATCCAAACCGGAATGGTACTGCGCTACCGCTTGCTTACCGAATGCCTTGTCCTGTGTTTCAGATGCATAGAACACGGCGCTGGGCACTGATAGACCGTCGGGGCCAAATCCCAACAGTGACGGTTCGCCGTTTATTAAACATCCAACACTGGAATTAGACGTTCCAAAGTCAATCCCACCGACTGATTGTGTCATGCGTCTGTGTTCTTTCTCACGAGTTCAGCACCAACAATATCTTCCAGTATTTTGGTCACTACCCAGTTGTCACCTTCAGGATGCCGCGTAATTCCGGCTTGGAATAGTTGCGTAGCCGTTGATGCGGTAAACAACGGAACACCGGCTTGGCGGGCCATTTCCAGTGAGATCGTCAGATCTTTATACATGGTGCTTATATGACTTCCCGTATCAACGAATTGTCTGTCGATGATATTACTGAGTGCAGTATCGGCGATGACACAGCCCGCACTGGACGTCGAAAGTACATTGAAAAAAGCGTCAGCATCAACACCCGTTTTGGCTGCCAGTACCGAGGCTTCGAATACCGATGAGAATATGGAGCCGATAACCGACTGCAAACAGCCTTTCATGGTTTGCCCCATGCCAGCATCCGTACCGACTCGGTGAATGACGGCACTGACCGCCTCCATTGCCGGAGCCGCTATAGCCATGGCGTCATCAGTCCCCGCTGCCATTAAGGTGAGCGTACCTCCCTGCGCGCCTGGGTATCCTCCACTGACCGGCGAATCAATGAGGTGAATGCCAGAGCCATTCAGGGCCTCGCCCAACTCACGCGCCTCATTGGCATGTATGGTGGCAGACAAAATGATCACACTGCCAGCCTTCATGGTAGAACGCAGCCCTGTATTGCCATCCTCACCAAATACCACATGGTTAACTTCTGCGCCATTCATGACCATGACAAACGCAACCGTGCACCCATCACCCGCTTCGGCAGAGGATTGGGTACCCACCCCTCCCATCGTTTCTAAATAATCGACACGCTCTTGAATAAGATCGTAGCCCTTAACGACCATGCCGGCAGCAAGCAGATTCTTGGCCAAGCCAGATCCCATGTTGCCCATGCCTACTACACAAACCTGCTGCATTGTGCGATTCCTATAATCAGTTTTCCAATAGCTCCGACTGTCAGGATGTACCTTGAGCGGATCGAACAGCTCGCAGATTATTCGCGGATGGACCAGACGTCAAGTCACCACAAAAAAAGGCACACCCGAAGTGCGTGCCTTTTAAACAACCGTACAACTTATGTCAGGTAATTAGTAAAACCTAATTCCGTCCCGAACGTGCACTTTGGCAAATGAGTCATTATCGGTGATGACGCTGAACGATCTACGCAGCGCATCTGTCAAATTGTGCGCGTGCAGGCCGCTTGTATCGGTAGCATCAACCTTATGGGCATGGGGACGCATAGGAACACTGAGGCTCTGACCCGGTGCTAGTTCGATATTACCCTGCTTCATAAGCGCCGAAAAATCGAACCGTCCACGTTTGGTCGATGTCACCGATGGTGTCATCTGAGAGATGGTTGTGCTGCTACGTCCATTGTTGGTGATGAGCACTTCCAGATCATTGGTGATCGAGGATACTCGCGTACTAACTTCGATATCGGCCAGTTCCGCGTGACCCGCATTTGCATCGGGGTTAAGTGTATCCAAGATGCCTGATTTTGCGACAGCTGAACCAGCTAAACCCGCAGTGGATGCGGCGACAGCACCGGCGCCTAATTTCCTTAAAGTATTGCGTTTGACTTTATCAATCATGGGTATTTCCGTTTATACGTACATCAAGCATTGCGATTGCGATGGTATTTTTCAATATTTAGGACATTTATCTAACAATTAGTCACAATCACTCAACGCGAACATAGGCTTTCACTAAATCATGAAAACAGCAATCGTCACAGGCGCCGCCCGAGGAATTGGGCTTGCCGTTGCAAAAAGACTGCTCGCCGGCGGCTTTCAAGTCGCCATGCTGGATATTGATGATGAGACGCTTTCTAAAGGCGTAAGCGAACTGGACGACCGTTCGAATGTTCTTGCTATGCATTGTGATATATCAGATCGTATGCAGGTAATGAGCGTTGTGGATACGGTCGCTGACAAACTGGGGGGAATAGACGCGTTAGTCAACAACGCAGGCATCGCGACCTTCAAACCGTTCATGCGAACAACGGCAGACGATTGGAATGAAATACTATCTACCAACCTAAGCGGCGCTTTTCATTGTTCACAAGCCTGTGTTCCGCATATGCTTCAATCAGGTTCAGGCAGTATCGTTAATATCACGTCTATTTCTGCTGGTAGAGCGAGCACATTGCGTGTTGCCTATGGAACCAGTAAAGCAGCCCTTGCGCAACTTTCAAAGCAGATGTCAGTGGAACTGGGAAACCAAGGTATTCGCGTCAATGCCGTTGCGCCCGGCCCTGTCGACACCGCCATGGCAATCAAAGTGCATACGCCGGAAATTCGCGCGGACTATCATGACAACATTCCGCTAAATCGTTATGGAAGCGAATTGGAAATTGCGAATGTTGTGCATTTTTTATGTAGCGAAGAAAGTACCTATGTTAATGGTCAGGAGATTGCAGTTGATGGTGGATTCTGCGCGTCTGGAATCGGCCTATCAACATTAAGATCCGAATAGCACTATAGATTCGAATGGCTGGGGTACGACAATGACAAAATATCATTTATTCGACAATTAAAGGGCTTCTAGCAATCCGTCCGGATAGAGTTCAACCGACTGAGCCTTAAGCTCTTCAATCGGAAACCAGCGGGCGGTGCTTGTTTGCCCACTATCCTCTGAAAACACGATGACCTCCTGGTTATAGAGTTGCTTGTCTTTTAAGAGAACACCTATTGCAAAAATCAGCTCGTGACCACGTTGTCCTTCATGGATATACAGATTTTCAAAGGTGCGCCACTTTCCCGCAAGTTCAATGTCAGTGCTCAGCTCTTCCATAAACTCTCGAGACAATGCCGCTTCGCGTGTTTCGCCAAACTCAATTAAACCGCCCAGAGGTCTTACGCCTTTAATATTGCCTGAATCGTCATAGACCTCCATAGCAAGCAACGCATTTTTATTAACGCAGATACCGATAACTTTTGCTTGTACGGACTGTGCCGGACGCCATTTGCTCATATCAATTCACCCTGCAAGTCGAGTAATTCTAAGTTTATAAACATGCCGCTGTTCAACGCCCCCTGCATTGTATTCAATGGGTGTTGAACTATCAGATCTTACAGTGTCCGTTTACACCATACGACCCAATTGCAAGGCAATTCCCGGCCAGATTAAAAGCAAGGTCAACCTCAATCCAATCATTACCAAAAAAGGCATGAGGACTAAGAACGCACGGCCTTTAAACGTCAGCTGCCCAGCCTGTCTCGTCCGCAGTGCGGCGTAAGCGATAAACAACATGCCCATCTCGACAACACTCAACACTAATATACCGAACCAAATCGCTGTCTCATCGACTGACAATCCAAAATCGAGATTGGAGACAATTGGATAGAACAATGGAACGACTAATAAAATTAACGCCAGGCTGTCGCTACGACTGGCAAAAACAAAGAAGATTAATAGCATGAGAACCAGCACCAGCCAGGGGCTATAGTCGTGCAGTAATACCAATACAGAGAACTCCTGAGGGAGATTCGTCGATGCCAAGAAAGCATTGAAAAAGGCAGCGCCTAGTACCAACAAGTACAACCTGGCGGAAAGAAATGCTGTAGCCAATATACTTTCCTTAAATGATTGCCACGTGACGGTTGATGTAGAAAGAGCAATGAGTGCCATACCAATAGCACCGACTGCAGCCGCCTCAGTTGGGTGAAACCACTCGAAATAAATGCCGCCAACAACCAGTACAAAAATGAGCATGATTGGCCAGACGTTATACAAGGCGGCTAGCCTCTCGCTCCAAGAAGCTCTTTCGATGGCTGCTGTAGGCATTGGCATTCGACGGACAGAATAGCCAATAGCTAACGCATAGCCCAACAATGCCAAGATTAAAGGCACAGCAGCCGCTACAAACAGTCGGGCAATTTCCTGCTCAGTTAACGTTGCATAGATAACAAGCAGAATTGATGGAGGCATAAGCACCCCAACCGTTTCGGTCAACGTCAGACTTA
>CAZCKD010000195.1:0-6812 GCA_964498925.1 uncultured Granulosicoccaceae bacterium | reverse complement strand
GATACAGATACAGATACAGATACAGATACAGATTCTACAAACTCAGATCCCGCCATTGCAGATGCAATAGTGCCGCGAATAGCCACATCTGCGGCACCAATCATTGATGGTCAGGGCGTGACCACCAACAGCAGTAATAACTTTACCGGTGAGTGGGCAGCAGCTGTTCAAGTTGATAACAGCGGTGCCGAGTTACTGATTGAAAATCTTATTATCGATGTCAGAGCTGAAGCCCGCGGGAATGTACCTTTTAGACGATGGGCGGCCATGCACGATGGCACTTATCTGTATCTGGTTGTGCTCGTTGACGATGATGGAGACAGGCATCGGGACTCACCAAGCGATCTCATCAATGACGACAGCTTGGAGCTCTTTATCGACGGTGATAACAGCAAGTCAACAAGTTACGACGATAACGATTTTCATCGTATTTTCCCTCTACGACTCTCCAGCGCAGACAAACGCTCAGTCAGTACCGGCGATATCGCTGGGCCAAATTCATCCTCGGCTGATCCCGGAATCACATTTGCCACAGGCCCTGGTGCTGGTCCAGACGGTCTTCGTCGAGCCCGTTGGGAACAAGACGTTTATGAATTGAAAATCGAACTGGACGCTGTTGGCATAGACATCGATGAGGCATTCGGTTTTGAGCTTCAGATCAACGATGATGATGAAGGAGACGATCGCGAATCGAAATGGGCCTGGAAACTCGGACCACGAGGCTCAACAGATATCGACGGCACGACAGAAAATCCATCGCTCATGGGAACCCTAAAGCTGGAGTGATACACGCCAGACTTTAGGCTCTTAGCTTATATTGCGGGTACACCCGGTAGGGCCAAGCTGATATCTACTTTGCGGGTATCAGTCTAAGGCGCTGCCAGCATGGTCGCATCCATGCCATTAACATCCTTGACGCTAAGGTTGGACCCAGCTTCGCTGAGTTGAGCGGCTACCCGACTATGACCACGAGCGATTGCTGCGAGAAAGGCGGTTCTGCCAAATACATCTCTGACACTGAGATCAGCGCCATTCGCTATTAAATACTCCACCAATTCAGCCTGCCCTTGCTTGCTGGCTTCGATGATGGGATGAGAATTGTTATTGGTTGGGCTATTCACGTTAGCGCCAGCGTCCAACAAATATCTCGCAAGCTTAGGCTTATTGTGAGCAATGGCATAAGACAGGTAATGCCGAACCAAACCAGGCTCTTCTTGCTTCGATCCGACGGTCAGAACACTTGGCGCAATTTCCCGCACCAGAGAGTCCGGTAGTTCTTGGATCAATAGAGAGACGCTTTCGTCAAACCACTCAGGCTGACTTTCTCGAAGACTTATTAATAGAAGGATCAGCTCGCGACAGTTTTTACTCCAACGCGATGATTCGGATTCTGGTGTTTGCCCTGCGACATCGCTCAGCTCAGCGACCCAATGTGGGACCGCCTTGCCTCTCCGCTGGCACTGATCACGCAATTGAGAGACATAACGATACGCCGGAAGCTCAGAGTAATTCTGGGTCACAAGTAACGGGCTGGTTTGTTGTGCGGGTGGTAAATTGAGTCGGCTTTGTTGACGAGTCCAAAGCGCTGAATATTGTTCTGCTGTAAATCGATGTTTCGCGCTTTCAGCATAGTCAATAGCCGTTCGCGACTGCTGATCTTCAATGGAAACATCAGCACCCTGATCTAAAAGCAGACGTACTGAATCTGCACTCCCCGTTCGCCAGGCAATCATTAAAGGCGTTAGTTGTTCGCCGTTCAGGTTAGGCACGTATTCGTCAATGGATGCACCTGCGCGAATCAATGTTTTGGCAACGTCAATATGGCTGTACCTAATCGCTGTACTTAACAGCGTCTGCCGGTTGATATCGGCCTCATCGCCTACGCGGCTATCTAGTAATTTCTGCAGGCGCTCGGCGTTATTGCTTCGCACGGCGGAAAGCAGTTTTCGCTGCTGACTTTCGGAGCTGTAATCACAGGCGGGTTTTAAGGCAGTCACCACTTTTTTGGCAATCGACTCACCCATGCAACGCCAGGATAAATATCCGGTTTCGGAATTGATTTGTGGGACGAAAACAAGGGCACGACTGTCGCCAGTTTCGGAAAAATCCGCTCTAATAATTCCACCCGGATGCACAGAGATGCCTTGAACACTGGATCCGAAAAGGCTCTCAGCCCGTGCAATGTTGGCTTCCTGGTTATCCAGAGGGAGCCTGCCCGTGGCGAAAAAGTAGTTGGACACTTGCTTCTTAACCGGTGACACCAGTGTGAAGGCTTCGGACAACAGCGCGGCCTCGACATAGCGACTCTTGGCATTCCAACTTTGCACAGCACCCATGCTTAACATCAGCATGGCAAGTACTATTATTAGAAGTTTCACGTCGAGGTTAAGTGCATCAGCGGAAGGGAAATCGGAACTGAATAACCAAATCCTAGTCCCTATTGCTTGCGTATCGACATAAAAGGCCGCACCCTTGACGGTGAGGTTGGCAATTTTCCGCAACTCTGGTCAAAAGACTGGCCAGCAGACTTGAATTCGATCACACATTAGTTACCGTACTCCAGGAGTCCGAATACCCTATGAATATGCCGGTTAGTCATCCAGCGTTTGTCCACGTCCGAAGCGAGCATATCCAATCCTTGGATATCGAAGTCCACGAATATCGCCACATGGGCACCGGCACACCCCACATTCATCTGGCGACCAATAATACCGAGAATGTGTTTTTGGTTGGTTTAAGAACGGTACCAACCGATTCCACCGGGGTGGCACACATCCTTGAGCACACGGTGCTATGCGGAAGTGAAAAATACCCGGTTCGCGACCCTTTCTTCATGATGATTCGTCGTTCATTAAATACGTTTATGAACGCCTTCACCTCAAGCGACTGGACGGCATACCCATTTGCCAGCCAAAACCGGAAGGACTACTTCAACTTATTAGATGTCTATTTGGATGCTGTATTTTTCTCTCGCTTACACGAATTGGATTTTGCCCAGGAGGGGCACCGGGTAGAGTTTGAAACTGCCGATGATCCCTCCAGCGACTTGGTATTCAAAGGTGTTGTATTTAATGAAATGAAGGGGGCAATGAGCGCTACCTCCAGCACACTTTGGCAAACGCTTAGCAAGTATTTATTTCCAAACAATACTTACCATTTTAATAGTGGTGGCGATCCGGAACACATACCGGACTTGAGTTATGGGCAACTCAAATCCTTCTATGACACTCATTATCACCCTTCGAATGCCGTATTTATGACTTACGGCGATATTGCGCCGGAAGAATTACAGGAGCGCTTCGAAAAGCAGGTCTTGAACCGGTTCGAGAAGCTTGACCGTACTATCCAAGTTGAACCTGCCAAGCGATACCATTCACCGGTGCGTGTTCAGGAAGCGTATGCCACCCAAGAAGATGAAACGGCTGACAAGACTCACGTCGTTATCGGCTGGTTATTAGGTGAGAGCATTAATCTTGACGACAGACTAAGAGCTCATCTGTTATCAAGCGTTTTGCTGGATAACAGTGCATCACCTCTTATGCGAGCGTTGGAACAAAGCGACTTAGGTAACTCCCCGTCTCCACTTTGCGGCTTAGAAGATAGCGCTCGCGAAATGGTGTTTGCCAGTGGATTGGAAGGATCAAATCCCGAACAGGCGCTCGAGGTTGAAAAACTCATTCTCGACACCTTGAAAAATGTTGCTGAAAACGGCGTACCGCAAGAACAAGTCGATGCCGTATTACATCAATTGGAGATGAGCCAACGAGAAATCCGGGGTGATGGCATGCCATTCGGCCTTCAACTTGTTCTAAGTGGTTTGTCAGCAGCCATGCAGCGTGGCGACGCGCTTGCTGCTATCGATCTAGACCCTGCACTTGAAAGGTTACGGGAAGATTCCCAAAAGCCCGACTTCATTGCCAACCTGGTTAATGAGCTTCTGCTGAATAACTCACATCGTGTCACCTTGACGATGAGCCCGGATGTGCAGATCAGCGAGCGTCGAAACAACGCCGAAACTGCCAGACTGGCTGCCATGAAATCAACGCTTTCTCCTGAGAAAAGTGCTGAGATCGTAAAACAGGCACAAGATTTAGCAGACAGACAGCTTCAGCAAGACGATCCGGAAATTCTACCCAAAGTCACATTAGACGACGTTCCGGTGGATATGAATATTCCGACATCGGAAAACAGGGTCATTGATGGTGCTCCGGCTACCCTATTTGCTCAGGGAACCAACGGTATTGTTTATCAGCACGCTGTCGTTGACTTGCCTCAGCTGGAACCTGAACTGCAATCTGTTTTACCGTTATACACCAGCTTCTCTTCCGAACTGGGTTCGGGTGGGCGCGACTACTTATCCACTCAATCGCGACTGGCTTCCGTAACCGGCGGCATAGGTTCTTATGTATTGCAACGCGGAGCCGTCGACGATGAGCAATCCGTAACAGGATATTTGATCGTGCGCGGTAAAGCTCTTCTTCGAAACAGCGCTGACCTGTCCGGACTAATGATGGATACATTGTCCGATTTACGTTTCGATGAAACAGCCAGAATTCGCGAGCTTGTCGCTCAAACCCGAGCGAGTCGCGAGCAAAGCGTGACAGGCAGCGGCCATGTTTTAGCCATGATGGCAGCTGCAAACGGCATGAGTCCAACCATCAGACAATCTCATCAGCTTAATGGACTGGCCGGTATTCAAGCCATAAAACAGCTCGACGATTCGCTTGATGACCCGTCAGCGCTAGCAGAACTTTGCGATCGACTGGCCAAAATCCACGAGATCATGCGTTCATCGCCACGACAGTTCATGGTCGTAGCAGAAGAGGAGAATCTGGATACCGTGCTTCAGAATATGAGCTCGGCTTTTGGTCAATCACCTAACAATGACAGTTTTACGCCATTCGCACCAGCAGCCGTTAGAGAGCAATCTCGACAACTCTGGACAACCAGCACCGAGGTTAACTTCAGTGCCAAAGCCTACCCTACAGTGGCATCGGGACACCCAGATTCCGCCGCCTTAGCGGTGCTGGGACCATTCTTACGAAACGGCTATCTGCATCGCGCCATCCGAGAAACAGGTGGAGCGTACGGCGGCGGAGCCACTCAAGATTCAGATACAGCGTCTTTTAGATTTTATAGTTACAGAGATCCCCGCTTGGTAGAAACGCTTGATGATTTCGATGCCTCTATTGAGTGGCTAAACACTGAAAAACACGAACCTCGTGAACTGGAAGAAGCCATTCTTAACGTTGTTAGCAGCATTGATAAGCCAGGCTCGCCTTCCGGAGAGGCGCGCAGCACCTATCAGGCAGAGCTATTTGATAGAACTGCAGATAGACGTCGCCTATTTCGGCAGCGAATATTGGGTGTAACCTTGGATGATCTCAAACGCGTGGGCAAGACTTACTTCGACCCTAGAAACGCAAGTATTGGTGTTGTCACTAACGAAACAAACGCGGCAGCTGCCGAAGTCGAAGCGCTCAAGCTCAACAAGTTTTCGCTTTAACGGTCAACTCATCGACTACAGATAGATTGAAGTCGAATTAAAACCCATGCGCTGATCCACTTTTTAGGACGGCGCATGAGGTTTTCGCACGATGGGGTAGGACATACCGCCTTTAAACAACATTTCGCTCTGATATTGGGCGAATTCCAGCCGAGCTGGATTTATCAGGCCAAGCTGCGAAGATAGGCGAAAACCTCTATGTCGTTGTAAATTAAGTGTTTTTAGTTTAATTAAAATGCATATATAGGATTTTTAAGCAAAAAAAAACCTCAATCTAATGTGAGGTTTTTTATATTCCTTATTAATTAGTCTTTTAATTAAGACTAATTAAACGTTCAAACACTAGATTGTTTAATCAGAACTCTCCGCCGCACCATCGGTTTGAGCGACTTCAGCAGTCTCAACTGGATCACCGGATTGAATTCTCTGGTAGATCTCTTCTCGATGAACACTGACATCAGGGGGTGCTGTAATCCCAACTCGCACCTGCTTACCTTTCACACTGAGGATGGTGATCGTTACTTCATCCCCTATTACAATTGATTCGTCAGTCCTTCTGCTCAGAATCAACATCTGAGTCACCCCCTTTACAAAGTCAAGTTAACAGCACAGCACTAGTAATTCCTTGTTTTAGAGCTGCATGAACATCAGGTAGCCAACTATTCACTCGTGAAAATACGCTGGCAACGATTTCCCTACCCTATCTATAGTATGACTCATCCGACCGATCAAGACACAAACCTTCACACTTTAGTTATTTACTTTCTTAGTTAAACCAGAGAGCGAATTAAAACTATTTCAGTCCGTTCTGCCCTGAAAAAAGATAAAAATGCGGGTTTATTCAATAAAAATTGCAGTTTTCTCTTAATTTTTGCGAAATGTGTACGCTATTTGCTGGGCGACTACACACTTAAGCCAACATTTTGAGTTCAACTTAATGAAAACTAAGACAGTTAAAAAATCAGTAACCCGTAAAACAACTTCAACTTCGCGAAAGACAGTTGGAAAAAAGTCATCTGCTGGAAAGGCAACCGTGGCACGTAAATCCACTGCCAAGCCAGCGAAGAAAAAAGCTGCTGCTAAAAAGACTGTAGCGAAGAAGCCTGCTGCTAAGAAAGCTGTAGCTAAGAAGCCAGTTCGCAAGACGGCTGCTAAAAAGCCAGTTGCTAAGAAGCCTGCGGCTAAGAAAGCAGTTGCTAAGAAGCCAGTTCGTAAGACTGCTGCTAAAAAGCCTGCTGCTAAGAAAGCGGTTGCTAAAAAGCCAGTTCGTAAAGCTGTTGCTAAGAAGCCTGCTGCTAAAAAGCCA
>CAZCKD010000194.1:0-6871 GCA_964498925.1 uncultured Granulosicoccaceae bacterium | reverse complement strand
AATAATACAACTACGTTCATGGTGTAACCCATGGCGTTAATAACCATGATGCCGGTAAGAAACGATCCGGGGATAGCAAAGCCTACAAGTATGGAAGAACGAATGCCCAGCGTTGCCATGATGACAATCATGACAAGTACAACACCGGAAATGACATTGTTTTGCAGGTCGCTCAACATCGTTTTGGTTTGAACGGATTTATCTTGATGAAAACCGATTCGCAATGACGGTGGAAGTAAACCGCGCTCAGCCTCAATGACCTCTTTGACTGAATCGATCGTTTCAATAATGTTTGCGCCGAGACGCTTGGATATTTCCAGGACGAGGGTGGGTTGGCCATTGAGTCGGGCAAAACTAGATGGGTCTTTGTAGGTCCTTCGAATACTGGCGACATCGCCGAAGGTGACTACGCTTGTGTCCGTGACTTTGACTGGCAACTTCAGAACGTCTTCGATGTTCTCAATAACGCCTGGCACTTTTAAAACCATTCTGCCGGCACCGGTATCGATGGCACCCGCTGCGACGAGCAAATTATTATTGCGTATCAAACCGAACAGGGAATCGAAATCGACTTGATAGGTTTCCATGACGAGGGGTTCTACGACAATCTCTAGAACCTCTTCACGTTCGCCGGCGATGTCTGCTTCTAGTACTCCTGGCAGTGCTTCTAACTTATCTTTTAAAGCGCGTGCAATTTTGATTAATGTGCGTTCGGGTAAAGCACCGGAAAGGCTGATGTTCAGCACAGGGAACAACGCGATGTTCACTTCATTAACGGTCGGTTCATCGGTGGCCGCTGGCAGTTGTGATTTGGCAGCATCGACGCGTTCGCGCACATCTGCAATAGCTGTGTCACCATCAAAGCCTGCGTCAAATTCCAGCAGGACAGAGGCATGACCCTCGCTGGCTGTACTACTCATCTCTTTTAAGCCACTGATGCTTTGCAGTTCTTTTTCCATCGGCCGAACCAACAACCTTTCTGCATCGTCTGGAGAAATGCCGTCATGGCTCATCGATACATAGATGATGGGAATGGGCACGTCAGGTTCGGATTCTTTGGGAATGTTTCCGTAGGCAATGAATCCGCTGGCCAACAAAAAAATCAGCACCATGACAACCGTGCGATTTCGATTAAATGCGGCGTCAATAAGAGCGTGCATGTCAGTTGCTTCCGGTTGCTGCTGTTGTTTCAGCAGATTCAATCGGATCGACAGATTCGCCGACATTGACAAAGCCTTGGCCTAGTGTGATGACCCGGGTTTGCGCGGGAATGCCACTAACCCAGGCGCCATCCAGGGAAGTACTGACAAGTTCGATAGGTAGAAATTGAACAACATTATTGTCGTCGACTGACTTCACACCTAGCTCTCCTTCAAGTCCCAGAGATAAGGTTGAGGGTGATATGAATGTTGCTTGAACTTGCTCTACCGGTATGTGCATCGATGCACTAACGCCTGCTGCGATTGATCCCGAATGGTTGTCTACTCGGGCTTCGACGGTGAAGCTACGTGTTTGCGAATCGGCGATAGAGCTGATGAACGTTAATTTGCCGGTGAGAGATTCACCGGTAATGAGTTCAACGCTTAAAGGTTGGCCTATTTTGAGTTGCGACAGAGATTGCTGTGATGCCTGCGCACTAACGTTGAACGCACTGTCATCGATAATGACAGCAACAACATCACCTCTTTCAACCAAGGCGCCTTTATCGATGGGTAGATCGTTTACCACACCACCAAAGGGGGCGGTGAGGGTGGTGTTGTCGATGTCCAGTCTAACTGCCGCTAGTCGCGCTAGGGCGGTTTCGAGGCTGGCTTCAGATTGTTCGAGTTGCAGTTGAGACTGTAATCGCTGGCGACGTAAAGCCTCTGCGGCTTCCTGTTCGCTTTGCGCGGTTTTTACCTGTGCTTCAGCTTCTGCCAAGGTGTTTACACGGCCCGCTAAATCCAGTGCGAGCAGAGGGTCGTCTGTGTTGACTCGATCGCCTTTGGTGACGAAAAACCGATCTACCTGACCACTGGTTTGCGCACGCAGTTGCAAATGCTGAATAGGTTCGAGTTGCCCCTGTAACGAAATTTCACGATCCATGGATTCTGGATCAAGGGTGCGTACTTCGACTCGCATGGGCTCATCTGCAGCCACCTCGTTTGCCTGAGTGTCGCTCTGTTCCTGCTTAAATAGCCCAGAGACCATCCAGAGGCAAAGTAGGATGACAACCACTCCTGCAGCAAACCACGAAGATTTCACGATACTCATACTCCCACAACAATCAACGGTACAGTAGTACAGTATAGGGGTTCACTAAAGAAGACATGCCGCCTTTGCGACTCTCTCACCCTATTATGCGTCTCGACCTCAACCTAAGTAGAGCATGGTTTAGTAAAACTTTTTGGTCACTGCTCTTATGTCTCTCATTACAAGCCTGTGTCACTCCGAGTGACAAGTTGAATCAGTTCGCCAATGAGCAGGGTTTCTTGAGAAGTACGATGAAAGTGAAAGGGTTTGAGTTGCTGGCCTATCAAAACTGGGTCCAGGCTCCACCGGATCAAACGCAGCGTAGCGAGCCCTTTGTTTTGCACGTTTATCTGGAAGGGGATGGCAGTCCTTGGCGCTACCGAACCGTCGTTATGCCGGACCCGACACCTCGCCGCCCCTTAATGCTTGAATTAATGACTGTCGATCCGCAATGGGCGATGTATCTGGGGCGTCCTTGTTACAACGGTACATCCCGGGATCCGGGTTGTGATAACCGGCTGTGGACATCTGCCCGCTATTCACCACAGGTGGTTGACAGCATGGCTGCTGCTATCCGGGTGGTAACCGAGCGCCATCAGGTGGATGAAATCCGACTGTTTGGGCACAGTGGTGGTGGTGCTTTAGCGGTGTTGTTGGCTGAGCAGTTACCCAAGGTAGGGCTTGTTGTCACGATAGCGGGTAACTTGGATACCGATGCCTGGACTGATCACCACGGATACACGCCACTTTTTACTTCCTTGAATCCGGCATTGAGGCCACCGTTGAAAGAAAGTGTCCAACAATGGCATTTAGTTGGGGGAAGGGATGCTGTTATACCACCTCAACTCGTTCGTCCTTATATCGAGGGGCTTTCCGATTCTGTGGGCCACTTGTTCAGCGGCTATGATCACGGTTGTTGTTGGGGAGTAATCTGGCCGGATGTTCTACGTGCGGTAAACACTGGCGATTCAAGAAAGATCCCTGGCCAGCGATTTAAATCCGCAGAGCGCGAATCATCTGCTTTGGAAAGTCTGTGAATATGCCGTGTACGCCCTGATCGAGAAGCCACTTGGCTTTTTCTTCATCGTTGACGGTATAGCAATAGATTCCTAAGTCTGATTTTGACAACTGCTCAATCTGTGCCGCGGTCAGTTGAGCGCCGTCACAATGAATGTTTCTGCATTCGTACTTCTCAACCATTGCTGCCCAATTCTCTGGGACATCTTCGACCAGCAGGCCTCGTTTTACCTCTGGCAAGTGCTGCCTGGCCAAGTCCAATGAAAGCCAATTGAAGCTTGAAAATACGAGTGGGAGTTCGGATGGCCATTGAGCCTCGACGACTTTACAGATGGCTTCAACCGTTTCTGCTTCGAGTCCTGCTCTGGGTTTGATTTCCAGGTTCAAACTGATGGAGCGGCGTGCCAGCAACTCAATGACGGCGCTTAACCGCGGGAGTGGCTCGCCTGCAAACATTTTCATGCCTTTGCTGGCATCTACCTTGTCGAGCTCTTCGGCCGAATGCTCAGACAAGTAGCCAGAGGCGTTAGTGCATCTGTCCAGAGTGTCATCGTGGTGAACGAAAGGGATGTGATCTTTACTGATAGAGACATCTATTTCGACGCTTTGAGCGCCTTGGTCCGCTGCAAGTGATAAAGCGGCTATGGTGTTTTCAGGGGCTTCGCCCGATGCGCCTCTATGGGCGATTACGCTAGCAAGCATTCAGGATCTCGTTTAGTTGTACAACGCGATTTATTACTGGATGACCGTGGCATCCTCATCAGAGACGTCAATGTTAGTCTCATCCTGACCTACACGCCATGCTGTTTGCGTCTGGCTACGTAGGTAGTCGCGACGTAGGAGTTCGTACTCGTGATACTCAAGGGCGAAATTTCTGTTGCAGAAATCGTCGAGTGCGTTAATTCGACAGTCTTCCTTACGAAGGGCTTCGTAAGCCATCTGATTGACATTGATGTGCGAGCAAGCGCTCGTTAGAATTGTGCTGCTTAATATTGCAGTTATTCCGATGGAAGAGAGAGCTGACATTCTCATTTCAATACATCTCCTTGATTCTCGCTCTCGATGAACCCAGACAAGTCATCCTTAACCACCCTAGAGCTGAGCGGTCCGAGTTTATAGGTAATGATAACCCGCTTTACAAGCTGTTTTTAGGGTAAATTCTTAAACAATGTGAACGCTGGGATTTATTGCGCACTAAGTCACAGCGATGTGGCGCACTGTGCGTATAAACCCCGTCAACAAAACTATCTCCAGTCAATCAGCCGTCTCCCCAGAGCCTTAGTAAGAGCCTTAGTTTATGAGTTTGAAAAAGCACAAGCCGGTATCTGTCTCTCCAGCTCAGCTGAGTGAACTTCGTGACGCTGCAGCGCAGGCAGCAGATGCTGCTGCGAAGGTCACTGGCAGCTATTTCAGACAACCTTTAGATGTGGTTAATAAAGCGGGCGACGATGCTTTTGATCCCGTCACACTAGCCGATAAGGAAGCGGAAATAGCAATAAGGAAAGTGCTACTCAATGCATTTCCGGATATCGGTTTTTACGGAGAAGAGCATGCTGTTGTAGAGAGCTCGTCCGGACTTACCTGGGTTGTAGATCCGATAGACGGAACACGAGCCTTTATGAGTGGCATGCCACTTTGGGGGACATTGATAGGTTTGTTTGATGGCGAAAGGCCGGTGATGGGGCTTATGGATCAGCCCTTTTTTGCTGAGCGTTTTATTGCAGATACTAACGGCAGCGAATTGCAAGACAAAGCGGGGACGCACGCATTACAGTGCAGAACTGATGTGCCATTAGAACAGGCGACTTTATATTGCACCACGCCTGATATGTTTGTATCCCCAGAGCATCGGATGCGCTTCGAAACGGTTCGCAATACTGTCCAGCTCACACGATATGGCGGGGATTGTTATGCCTATGCGCTAGTCGCTTTAGGTCATGCAGATATCGTTTTGGATTGCGATTTAAAGCCCTACGATATCGTTGCGCTTATTCCCATTATCGAAGCCGCCGGTGGTGTGGTGAGTAACTGGGAAGGTGGCTCGGCTGTCGACGGTGGCTATGTGGTTGCGAGTGCCTCACCTGCTCTGCACGCGCAGGCGTTGCAAATGCTACGGCCTTAGGCATTATTGACTCTAAACGGGTTGAAGAAGATATCAGTTTAGAGTGAACAGGAAACCATCATCAACCTGGCCTCCGAAGCCATCTTCAGCGGTGACCCTGACAAACCATCTGCCTTGATTGCTTGGGTTCGATTCGCCTTCGATAACACCGTCTGCTCTGATTTGAACGCCACTGGGCAGACCGACGGCCGTAAACGTCAGTTGGTCTAAGATGTCCTTATCATTGAAGAATTCGCTAACGTCATAGGCAAATTCGCCGGAGAAAGCGCGGTTTTTTATATCAGAGACAGTGGGTTGATCGTTGTTGCGAATATCTTTTAATGAATCGGATACGCGCATTGTCACGACAAAACTTGAGCTCGTATTTGCAATGCCATCTGAAGCCAGAATAGACGCTCGCCATTGACCGACACTCGACAGCGGTGCATCCGATTGCAGTATGCCCTCTGAAGAAACCGACAATCCTGAGACTGAGGACTCGTCATCCAGCGTATAGGAGAGTCGATCGCCGTCGGGATCGGAAAAGTACTGTGCTATGTCGATTTGACGAAGATGCGTATTGTCGGTTCCGTTACTGGTTGAGAAGATGAGATCAGGAATCTGACGGATCTCAACAGGGCTTTCATTGTTACCGGTGATTTTTATGTTGGCTGTGGCTTCTACCGTATGTATACCGTCTGTCATTTGATAGACAAAAGAGTCTTCAGTGATGCCTGCTGAATTGATAGGTAAATTCGTTGCTGGTTGATAAACAAAGCCACCGTCATTGCCTAATGAAAATTCGCTCGCAAATTGAGGGGCCCGGATAGGGGTAGTGATGACTCGTAGCGATGAATTTCTTACGTCATCGTCGTCGTAGTCGTTATTTAAAAGATTGTCTGAGTCAGTCGACATGACAATTTTTGCGCTTTGTCGTCTGATGACGTAATCATCATCGACAGCCACCGGTGCTTCGTTTATGGATATGCCACAGAGCGTTTGTTGTCTCGTGACGATAGCGCCGTCATCGCGCACTGCTGAGATGTTGTAGCTGATGGCTACAGGTGCACGCAGTTGAGGCATGGTCAACGTAAAGTCTGTTGAATTGTCTGAGGCGAACTCTTCGACAAGGATCGAGCAACTTTCAGCATCGGTGCACGCGTTTTCCAACGTTGTTTCGGCGTGATTACGATCAAATCCATTAATGCTGTCGCAGCGGTTTGTATCTGAGGAGTTGTTCTCGGTCCATGTCCAGTTTCTGAGTTGAGACCCTTCACCTGCGAGCGAAACGGATACCGCTGTGTCTTCAGAAATAGGGAGAGGCTGAGCGTTCCTGAGCGCACCTCCACTGATAACAGGTGTCTCAACGGTCAGCGTTCCGCCTTGAGATCCTGCTGAGTCTACCCATCCACACGATGCTAGCGTCGCTGTGGATGCAGAGACAATGAGTAATTGAACCGCTTTTATTGAGTAGTTGTTCATATTTAAGGCACGACGCCGGGGTCGATGAATAAGATGTCG
>CAZCKD010000193.1:0-6885 GCA_964498925.1 uncultured Granulosicoccaceae bacterium | reverse complement strand
AACACATATCTCATGACAACTTCATAAAACGTGATAGTGACACCTACAATGATCAACATCATTGTCATGCGAGATAAAAGTAAAACAACTCTATCAACAAAGGTCACTTTCTCGTTTTCAGGTCGTGCAACCAGAAACGCGGCTACAGTACCCATCAGCCCCCTCTTCTTCACCTTGTTATGTCTGAGTAAATTCATTTAAATTCGGATAAAGAGCCCGCTGTTAAAACCTTAAAAAGACTACTAGTTCATTGAGTGCAAGTAAAACTGTGGCACTGCCAATTATCATAAGCAACGTGCCATTATAATTACTCACTCAAGTATCTCTTGATGATCCTCAGATTTTGTAGACACAGGGGCAATGCAGACGGAACAAATACCGTTATTAACTTACGGTAGTCACTCTGGCTTAACTCTTATTACAACAACGATGCAGAACAATACTTTTTCGATGGATGCCATAGCAACCATCCGATCATGCTACAGCGAACGGTTTGGCATACCCAGACAACCCGGACTAGTGGAAAGCGCTGTCGCAGCCATCGAATTCGAACCGACACGCAATAACGAACTAGCGCTGCGCGATCTCGGCTCCCACTCTCACCTCTGGGTCGTATTTGTCTTTCATCGCCAGCACTACACACATTCCAAACCGCTGGTAAAGCCACCCCGCCTCGGTGGCAAGACGACGATGGGTGTCTATGCCACACGGAGTCCCAACCGGCCAAACCCTATAGGCTTGAGCGTTGTGGCATTACGAGAAGTCTCTTTTGATAAGGACCGGTTTCGGGTTTATGTCGATGGTGGTGATTTTCTCGATAGCACCCCCGTTCTCGATATCAAACCCTATATATCTTTTGTCGATGCAATACCCGAAGCAAGATCTGACTGGGCGACCCCATTGCAGGATGGCCTCAAGGTCGCATGGAGCGAGGAGATGTTAAGTCAATTGCAGGAAATTCAAGCAGGCAGCGATATCGTGGCATCAGGTTCTCTCGGCCTGAAGAGCTTAATCGAGCAAACATTGGCACAAGACCCTCGCCCCGCTCACGAGCGCGGCAAGGATGGCAAGCAAGGCCAATACTGGGGCATTGCGATAGGACCTGCCAATATAAGGTTCAAGGTAGAAAGCGGTGTCGTGCTCATCGAGACGATCGAACCGCACTGAATACACATTCAAACCTGTAATCGCAATTTCCGTGAGTCGTGGCCGAGCGATGAAGGACGGGCTTCTCCTGATCGCTACTGGCGCGATGTGGGTACCTTGGATGCATACTATGCAGTGTTGGAATCCTCCATTCTATTTAAGAATCTGCAGGCTACAAACGTGTCGTATTTAACCCACCCTTTCGTGCACCTCAATGACATTCCCTTCCGGATCTTGAAAAAATACCTGATGCCATTCGGCTGAAAACGTCGTGCCGTAATCGGAATAAGGGATACCGCGCGCTTCTAATACAGAAAGAAAGCTAGACAAATCATCGGTGCGAAAAGCGATATGACCATTCTCTATCGGGTTGATGACTTGGCCATTATTAAAAGCCACTTTTAAATCACGCTGAGCCAAATGCATTTGCATGGCCCCATCGGTGGCAAATTTAATCTCGCCATCAAACCCTTGGTCGCCCTTGGCGGGAGTGCGCACAAACTGGTCTTCAGGGATGTCATCCAAGCCTAGCACCTGAGTGTAAAAATCATGCATGCGACCGACATCGTCGGCAACAAAATTAATGTGATGAAATTCGAGCTTCATGCGATTCGAGTATCTCGGCTGTTAGAGAACTGGATTGGTTGTAACCACCCCATTTTGCACCGATTCTTTAAGTAGAAACAATACCGCCTTGGGTACTGTTGCTAGTCACACCTCACCCACAGCCGTATTTAGTGTCTCGTTTTAGTATGTCCTCAGCCAACGTCTGTATCAGTTTCCATGGGGGCCTGTTCAAGTTCGTAGAAAGTCCATGTCTTGCTAGGAACATCATATAAGGCAAATGCACCATTACTGAAATTAACGCGATCAACATTATCCACACGCAATTGAGCGTCGTCTGCTGATTGTCCATATTGTAAGTCCCAACTGTCCCAAGGGCCTCGCTCGAAAGTCATATTCTCTGTGTAAGGGATGTCAAGATTGACCACGTCATATCCTGTATCTGGCGGGCCACCCCAAACTGTGTTCTGACCTGTCATGTTGTAAATGTTAATGGTGTCATTACCACTACCACCCCATGAGTTGTTGGAACCGTAAACGTGAAAAGTATCATCACCCTCTTGACCATAGGCGAACCCGTACTTCCCTCTATCACCATAGCTTATGAAGGTATCGTCTCCTTCTTCCCCAAATAACTTACTCCCGTGAGAACCTTCTTCGTAGTACTGAATCATGGTGTCATCGCCAGTACCACCAAATACCCTATTCCCTTCACCATGAACCACAACGGTATCATCACCTGCTCCTAAATCGACCCAGCCTGCGTCAGGTGTAGAGTTATCACTGTTTCCCGTAAAATCGCTGAACAGACCCACCAAATCATCTCCGTCTCCAGTGAATACTGCGCTGTTTGAACCACCTGCGACTACAGTATCGTTTCCTTCCCCAGTCAGTATCCTATGACCATCACCTTCAACCAAGACATAGTCATCACCGGCTTCTGCAGTGACAAAAACATCGTCCCCTTTAACCCGGACCGAATCATCATTTGATGTACCCCATACACCAACGTTGTCTCCAACGATATTAATGTCAACTCCTTCAGGAGGTATTCTTCCGAAATTCTGAAACGCTTTTCCAGATTCAAAAAAATGATTTGAATTAAGCGCGTTCCACTCGTGTCTGGATTCGTACTCGCTTTCTAGATGATCTAGTACAGTTTCAGAGTTCGCAGCGCTTGACTGCTCTGTCGTGGAATCGAATTTCGTCAAATCTGATTCCGAGCTCAACTGAGCCAAACTAAGATTACTTTGAGACTGAATTTTCATTTTCGGATGACTCGCTACTAAACATGAGGAAGTTAGAAGAGTGCCGATACCATATAATTTTGTCAGCTATGCTAAAAGCCACTAATTCACATTGTTGCTCGAAACAAATACGCACCCAGAAATTCGTGAGGTTACTGGTTTTCTGCACACCTACTTTTAGTGGAAGATTGGGTTTCAGATTAAGAGCCAATATGCTGGAAATAACCAGGGATAAAATCAAACATCCAACCTTCAATAAACACACAATAGAACCTCCTCAAAGACTGGATATCGTCAAGAAATCATCGCTATTCATCTTCTCGCCCAATAGATCTGGTAGTCGGCTCTGCTATCGTCTAAACAAGAACAACGGTTGACTCAGCATTGAATGCAGAACACACTAACCGTTAGCAAAGCGGCGATCGCGGTCTGTTTTTAGGTTCTGTAAAAACCGAGCTAAATCAGCGTATACATCGCGATAGATCGATCTCTTTGCACCAGCAATGGAGCACATTGTCATGGCACAACGAAATTCAGCTGCACCGAATTTTTCACATACTCGATCAAGCAATGGCACGCAAGACATTAGCCTTGCCGATGAAACAGCGCCACGAAAACCGTCCGAGTATTGGTTGGCCATTGTCGCTACCGTGTCGGTTATCGCTTTAGGCGAATGGGTGTTCGGTAACAAGTTCGGCTTGTACGACTCAACAAGTCCGGGAGATGTTTCAGTCGAACTTGTCTTACCACAAGTTGAGGCTGAACCTTCAAGTTCTGGTTTTTTAAAAATACTCGCCGGTGAGTTGAACAAACAGTGGCCAGAAGATAATTTAAAACAATCCTCCAACGATTTATTGCTCCGCGCAAGCGATGCTGTTGTACAACAAAATCACTACGTGCTTGCAGATAGCATGCGATTACTCGGCGTGAACGCATTGCGAGAGGAGGACATGGATTCTGCAGGCGTTTATCTTGATGAAGCACTCAACGTGTTTGAAGAGCTAGAAGATGACATTGGTATAGCCAGTGTTGAACTGCTGCGTGGAGAATTAAATTTAAAACGACGTGCTCAAGCTCGACGCGCGGCATATGCATACGATGCACTGCGATTAGCCCGATGGAAAGTGGCCCACGGACAATTCCAAGAGGCTATTAGCGAGTTGAACTCGGTAGTTGATGAAAATTTGGCGTTAAATCGTTTTGGTGCAGCGGCAGCGGCTTATCAAACCTTATATAAAGGCTATTCGCAAGACGGGCAATTATATGAGGCGCAAGAAGCGGGTATTGAAATCGTAAAATTGCATTCATCGGCAGGAAGACCACTGCAGGCACAGGCAATGCTGGCAACACTTGAAGCAAATGGACTTGATTTGCAGACTGGGTTAGCACTAAAGCAATCAATTCTTACTCTGCAACAAGAATATGAAAACAGCGTGATGCAAATGGCGCGTGCACGCGACTACCAACAACTCTACAATCACTTTATTCACGCAGGTGACCCGGTTCGCGCATGGCAGTTTCGTGTCAAAGCTCAACAGTCGCTGCGCGGTGTCACGAGTAGAGCTATGCACAGGCGGCAAACCGGTGTGCTCGCGTTGTTGTATACCTCTAACGATTATATGAAGAACGCAGAATTATCACTAGATAGAGCGAGTCAACTATTTTCCGAGAATGATCAACAAAACCTTGTAGACGTGTCGGAGAGAATGCTTGAAAAAGTCTTCTAGAACCCGCCTCTTTCATTTTTTCCGAAGAAAGGTATGACGCGGAGAAAAGGAAAGTGATTGATCGTTTGTATATTGTTCTTATCGAATCGTGCACATGCAATATTTTGCTTTTTATGGCGTTTACAGAATTGTGTGTATTCCTAAGTTTCTCCTAATTTTCGCTCCCTACTATGTACATAACAGCAATATTGCTGCACATACATAACCAAGAGGACTTGAAGCATGATCAATTCAACAAACACATTAAACATCGATGGTACGAAATTAAACAACGAAGAAATTAAGCGCATTTTGAACTTTGACAAGCAGGATACGTTTTCCCGCTGGGTGGTACGACCAATAGCGGTACTGACGGTAGTAGGTCTCCTGGTTGCTGCCTTTTTCGCAGGCGCTTTTTTCATTGCAATCTCCTTGGCTTTGCTTCCGTTTTTAGCATTGTTTGGATGGGCCATGAAGAAAAAAATCGAACGTGACATGGCCGCTTCTGATCCGGTAGTGGATACTCAGACCGATACTCGCGTCGATACAAACGATACGTCGGCAGCTGAAACCAACTAGGCGTAACATACAGCGCATGCGTATTTTACTTGTCGAAGACGATCCGCAAATCGGTGCAGCCATAGCCAGCGCTCTAGAGGACGCTGGCCTGGCTGCGGACTGGGTCAAGGACGGCAGCGCAGCGCTGGCCAGCATTAGCGCCGGATCGTTTGAGCTTATGTTGTTGGATATTGGCTTACCTAAAAAAGATGGCCTGAGCGTGTTGAAAAACTTGCGGCAAAATGGCAATCAAATCCCAGTCATAATGATCACAGCTAGGGATGCAACTGAAGATCGCATCGCTGGATTAGACCTTGGGGCAGACGATTATTTAGTAAAACCCTTTAGCGTCGATGAGCTTATGGCCCGTGTTAGAGCGGTAACTCGTAGACACTCTGGAAACGCTCAACCGTTATTATCTAATGGCCTCTTTACCATCGACCCAACAAATAAACAGGCTTCCTACAAGGACAACCTCATTGAGCTCACCGGGAAAGAATACCGATTGTTGCATGCGTTGCTACTCAATCAGGGTCGTATATTTTCCCGCGATGAGCTTGAAGAAAAAACCTACGGCTGGGATGAAGAAGTAAACAGTAATGCAATAGAGTTTCTGATTCACAGCCTTCGGAAGAAAACAGAAAAAGGTGCGATCAAAAATGTTCGTGGGCTGGGTTGGATGATTCCTAAAGCATGATGAAGCGAGCGTCCGGGAACCCGGCCTTAAGTAAGCGTCTAGCAGTTTCACTATTAGTCACGCTCATTGCCGTTTTAATTCTAGCAACGGGTGCTGCCGCTGTTTCCTCCTATTTAGAAGCGAGTGATAATCAGGATGAAACCCTGTTATCGGTAGCCAATTTATTAACCAGCAATCAGATTGATGTGCAATATGATCCTGCGCTTTTCCGAGACTCAGATTACGACGATGGCGTACGGGTATGGGAAGTTGGCGGAAACAATCGGCACGGATTCACTATAAAACCGGATATTAAAAACGGATTTCATACCATTGCGGCAAAACGAACATTATGGCGAGTACTCATCGTTGCTCGCGATAACTCGATTCGTCGATTGGCCATCGTTCAAAAACTGAGTGTGAGTACTGAAATCGCTATGAAGAGCGCAATCAATACCGCCTTGCCGTTGCTATTACTACTGTTGCTTATTCCCCTGTTGGTCACCTGGATCGTACGGCACAGTTTCAAACCACTCAATACGCTGACCCATAGAATCGGTGACGATAACTCCCTAACGCTTGATACAGCGAATAAAGGAGACATTCCCATTGAAGTCGTGCCTTTTGTTTCTGCAATAGATTCTCTGCTCGAAAAAAATGAAGCTTATAATCAGCGTCAACGTCGCTTCATCGCGGATGCAGCGCATGAGCTCAGAACGCCAATAACGGCATTGTCGCTTGAAATAGAAAACCTGGAAAAGGCACCGGATAAAACAACACAGAAGTCTCGACAAGCATCGTTAACAACCAGTGTTGGGCGTTTGCAGAGGCTTTTAAATCAGCTGTTAGATTTAGCCAGAGCACAAGCTGTTGACCAACAGGCCAGAGTATCGTTAAGTTTTAATGAGCAGATAAAAATGCAAATCGCCGATCTATATATTCTGGCTGAAGATAAAAATGTGGAGTTGGTTGTTAACAGGAATGAGCC
>CAZCKD010000192.1:0-6968 GCA_964498925.1 uncultured Granulosicoccaceae bacterium | reverse complement strand
ACTGAACGGACTCTGGCAATCAGCTCTCTAATCAGAAATGGCTTCGTGATGTAATCGTCCGCACCCAACTCAAGGCCGAGCACTGTGTCTATCAGGTCTACTCGACCGGTGACAAGAATGATGGGTATCTCGCTTCGCAAGCGAAGATCGCGAACTAGATTCAATCCGTTTTCACGATCTAGCAGAATGTCCATCGTTATGAGGTCGACGTCGTCGTTGGCCAATTCTTTATAAAGAGATTCGCTGCAATCAGCCTCGCGCACAGCGAAACCTTCTGCCTCAAGGGAAGATCTCAACAGCTCTCTAATTCGGTGGTCATCGTCAACGACCAAAATAGTGGCAGTATTATTCACTCTTTAGGAAATGCACGTCAATTCTGTGGCGGTAATGTCACGTTACTGATCATAGTAACGACTGTGATTGCTGCATACCAGTGCAGCGAACATCAAGATTTGGTAGTTGTTATTGATATGAAGTTATCGTCCGTCGAAATTGAAGAATACACGGTGTAGGGATGTCTTTACGTAATCGTTACTAATCTTGACACTTTATGGTGCAATCATGGTTAGTAGCATACAAAGTCCAGCGATACTTGCAAGCGTAAAAAAGGATAGGACGGTCCTTGGAGCTTGCTCCTCAAAGCAAATCTTCACAACACATAGTTGGTTTCCCACGAGATAGAGGCTCTAGGCAAAATATGAACTCCGAACTCACGCAGACTCCAATGATCGAAACAGATGGTGCTGTGATTCAGGATGAGCTTGAGAGGGTTCTAAGGGACAAACGCTTTGCAAGCGCACCCCAAATGACAGCGTTTCTGCGCTATATCGTGACTGAAACGCTTGCGGGTCATGCTGACAGGATCAAAGCATTCTCCGTGGGAGTGGATGCCCTGGGCAAACCGGACACGTTTGATGCGCAGTCCGATCCGTCTGTCCGTGTTCTCGCTCTGAGGCTCCGAAAAACCCTAGCATCGATGTACGAGGACAGCACTTTTTGTAACGCCATCATCGAATTAAGAGTAGGAACCTACGTCCCAACGTTCTACAAGTCACCGTCCAAGTCAAGTTTGCCGGAGATCACCGCTGAGGACGTCGCCATCGCGAGTATGGTTACGCAAGTTGGGCGACCCTCGCTGATTGATCGCGTTGCCGAACCCGTCTCACACGATCAATCGCAAGAGAGCGAAAAGGTTCGTTACGACGCTACGTTGATGTAAATCTTGTTTAGCGATGTATCGATACCGTATCTGCCGTAAAGCTAATGATGTTTCAGCTTAGGCAAGCGCAGGGTACGATAGGCGCCATGGGACGCTATAACATCGATGCTCACAGCGGATTTACTCTTTATCGTTGGATAATCCTGGCTGTCTGTGCGGCTATCCTGCTTGAAATTGCATTGCTGGTCGGTCACCTGATTTTTGCTAATTCCCAGTTCAGTTTGGTGCTGCGGCATTGGGTCCACATGCTTTCGCTGGTGACGTTAGTCGGCGTCGTCGTGCTTCATATTATGTTTCACGCTAGCCTTCGTGCAAAAGATAAAGCCTATGGGCGTCAAACAGAAGCTTTAGTATCGATGATGATTGGTGTAAAGCACGAACTGAACAACGATATGCAGGTAGTCGTTGGCAATTCAGAGTTGGCAGAAATTTTACTGGCCGCTGGCGATGACGTAAAGAAACCCGTGCAAAATATTGCAAGAGCGGCAACGTCAGCGGTTTCAAAAATTGAACAGCTTTCAATGTTCAGTGCATTAAATAAGTCAACAAAATCCCTGGTCGATCTCAATGCGATCTTCCGTGAGTGTTCAGCAGAAATAGCCTCTGAGCTTCCTTCTAATGTCGTACTGCGACTGGAGCTTGAAAAACTGCCGTTCAGAGTGGTTGCCGATCGACATCTGCTTGCCCTAAGTGTGTCCAATTTGATCCGTCAGGCAGTTCAACACATGGGCCTGGGTGGTGAAATTATGCTGTGCTCATATGACACGACGGAAGGCAGAACTAAGCCGGGATCAGGCGTGGTAAGTGCTGCCCTGGCTCTTGTGTTCCAGACCGAAGGTTCTGCTAATGACGCTGATAAGGTCAGGGAGTCGTATGCGGTTAATGCTTTATTGGACAGTTCGGTTGCTCTTATCGAGCTTGCTGGCGGTGATGCAGTTCGGCGAAGTCGAGCAAGCTACGACGCGGTGATACAGATGGAATTTAACACCGAGATGACAACCAGCAATACGTAGTCTCAGATCGATAATTAACAGTCGGCGATAACGTAAATGCCGTTTTTTCTCAATTGAATTGCCACGGAATCACCCGGGGAAGGGGTGGCGTCACTAACTGCGTATCGGGAGACCCGAAATCGCAAAGATTTTGTCACTGTATTCAGGTGAATAGTCAGCGACCATTCGTCCCCGAGGCTAACAGCGTCCCGTACAACACCTTGCAACGTATTCTCAGCGGGACTTGATTGTTGGAGTGAGATTGCACTCGGGGAAATCAGTAAGACGACCGACGCATTGACTGATAGCGTCGTAGAAGGACCGCAAATAAGCTCGTTACCGTCGACGCAGTAAACGCAATGGTCTTGTTCATGCCTGAATACGGTGGCTGAAAATAAGTTCTGATGCCCAAGCAGTTTGGCAATGAGTTTGGATGATGGTTGGTTAATGACTTGCTGCACAGGGCCGCTTTGCAATGTTTGCCCCTTGTGTATCAAGCAAACGCTATCAGCAAGTTGTTGCATCTCGTGCACGTCGTGAGTGACGAGCACCATGGGGATGTCCAAACCCGCTCTGAGTTTTGCCAGCTCACGGTAGAGCTTTCGGCGCGTTTGCTGGTCGACCGCAGAAAAAGGCTCATCGAGTAACAACACTGACGGATCGGAAGCCAACGCTCGCGCCAACGCCACTCGTTGTTTCTGACCGCCGGAGAGACTTTCTGGACGCCGGTCCTCTAAACCCGTCATATTGGTTTTATCCAGCCAGGAAAGGGCGATTTCTCGTTTTTCTTTTTTGTCCTTAACTCTGATGGCTAGTTGAATATTGTCGAGAACAGTTTTATGAGGGAACAACGCGTAGTTCTGAAAAACCATGCCTACGCGTCTTTTTTCCACGGGCATGAGTGAGTTGGCAGCAGTGTCCAACCAAATGTCATCACCGCAGCTGATGCGTCCCGACGTCGTTTTATTCAGTCCGGCAATACAACGCAGCACACTGCTCTTGCCACTGCCAGAGGGACCGATAAGCGCCAACATCTCACCCGGTGCACAGGAGAACGCTGCGTTCAATTTGGGGACGGAGGAATTCTGAAGTTGGACGCTCAGGTGCCCGCAGCCGCTTGGTTTTGCTTGAGAGATGGAAGACGTTTTTGTACTCATACTGTTTCTGTGTCTTAACCTCTTTTTACCGTCGATCGCGTATTGATGCGAACAACCAGTAAGGCAATCAATGATATGGCCAGTAGTGCCAGGCTGTATAAGCCGGCGCTTTGCATATCAAACGCCTGTACATGGTCATAAATGGCGATAGACACGGTACGGGTCGATCCTTCGATGTTTCCGCCGACCAACAACACAACCCCAAATTCTCCTAAGGTGTGTGAAAAAATTAAAGTTGCACTGCCCAGTAGGCCTTGCCATATCTGTGGCAATTCAATGTGACGCCAAGTGTCGTAGGCGTTTAGCCCGCTAACGCGAGCAGCGTCTCGGACATCGGGTGACAAAGAAGAGTAGGCCAGTTGCATGGGTTGGATGGCGAATGGCAAATTAACGATTACGCTGGCTATCACCAAGCCGGTAAAAGAAAACACCAATGGTTGCCCCAGTAGCTCGCTAAAAAAACGGCCCGATGCTGATTCCGGGCTAAGCACGACTAGCAAGTAATAGCCGATAACAGTTGGGGGAAGCACCAAAGGTAAGAGCACCATAGATTCGATGATCGACTTGCCTTTGATGTTGGTGAACGCAAGCCAGCGTCCCACCAACATGCCTATGGGAAGCAAAATGATCGTTGTCCATAACGCCAGTTTAAAAGAGACAAGAAACGGAGACATGGTTAGGGATCGTTTTCTTCCAGCTTCGATAAACCGAATCTATGCAGCACGTTCAGCGCTGCAGGTGTTTTTAGCCAACGCGAAAATGCCAAAGCAGCGGGGCCGGCTTGTTTGAGTTCTGTCAAAAAATGCACCACTGGGATCTGGTACTTCGATGCTACCTTGTGGGTAGTTGCATTATCCGGAAGGTCATACACAAGCGCACTCGGTACAATAGCTAACGTGGCTGCTTGGCTTAAGGCAAATTGCAGCGCTTGTGAGGCGTTTTCTGCCTGCAATAATTGGTGTCGAGGTAGCGGCCAGATACCTGCGTTGGTCAACGCTTGGCGCGCGGCTATGCCATACGGAGCATGTCGTGGATTGGCAATGGCAACTTTTACCGGTTCGCCATTTTCAACCGCTGTACGCAAGGCGTCTAAAGACAGTGAATCTAACTGCCTTGAGACCAAATACAATTGTCCTTCAACCAAAGGGTAAGGGTCTCCCTGTGTTTTGCCTGTTTGTTGTAAACGCTGCACAGAGGCTTCGTCGGCGGATAGAAAAAGCTCGAACGGAGCACCGTGTAAAATCTGCGTCGATAGCAGACCCGATGAACCGAAGCTTATGCGTATATCCCTGCGCGGTTCTTCCTGATAAGCGGTTTGAATGGAGGGCCAGGCGGCCCGGAAACTTGAGGCTGCAGCGACAATGGGGGCGGGTTGCAACGTAAGCGGGGTAGCGGTTGATTCGGTTGCTTGGCTGAAAGAAGGTGTTGACGCTATAAGGCCGAGTAAAAGCGCGATATAGACACTTATTTTTGTGTCATTGCGCTCACAGCGTTCTAATTGCCGACCACGTCTGAGCTTTGTCGCGCTATGCTCAATCATTCGGATGTATGAAAAAAGTAAGAGCCACGCTTTATCCTATGCAAAAAATCAATGGTTCGACACGAATGCGCATGGGTGAAGTTTACTCTTTTGGCCTCGTGAAAGCGGCAATCTACTTTGATCATCCGATGGTGGATATGGATGGGTTTCAATATTGGGAGTCGCCCCGCAAAGGGCGTTACGCGTAATGCAGAGTTTTTCTGAGGCGTTTCTCGAAGCGTTGTCATTGCTTGTCGCGTTTGACGGAGACCTTCGAGAAATTATTCTGCTCTCTCTACAGGTCAGTCTATCTGCTGTCGTGGTGGCATCGTTGATTGGTTTGCCTGCTGGAGCGTGGTTGGCTACTACCCGGTCGCCGATAAAACCCGTTTTAGTGACATTCGTGTCTGCGTTGATGGGGTTGCCACCGGTTGTGGTTGGCCTTGTCGTATATTTGCTGTTATCCAATGCAGGGGCTCTGGGCCCGCTGCAGCTCCTTTACACACCAATGGCGATGATCATCGCTCAGTCGATTCTTATCACCCCCATCATCATTGCCTTAACCCGAGAGACGATTGCCGGATTGGATCATCGGTACAGAGAACAGTTGTCTCTGTTCGGTGTGCGTTCTCATCAACTTATTAGAACCTTGTTATGGGAAGGTCGAATCGGGCTTATGACAGCGCTGCTGGCAGGGTTTGGACGTGCGATCGCGGAAGTTGGGGCGGTCATCATTGTTGGTGGCAACATCAATCACGTTACTCGTGTCATGACAACAACCATCGCATTGGAGACCTCGAAAGGTAATTTGGCGTTGGCGTTAGGCTTAGGCATCGTGCTGGTTTTGATTGCGCTGCTTGTTAATGCGACAGTGCTCTGGTTGGGTGGTCTCTCCGTTCGCAAGGACACTTTGACTCATGAGTGATGTGCGGCCTATATCCGGCGAGAATATCCAGATTCAGCGTGGTCATCGGACAGTCTTGGACGTACCGAACATATCAGTGGGGCACGCTGCTTGTACCGCATTAGTGGGTCCCAACGGGGCAGGGAAATCGCTACTGATCAAAACGCTTAGTGGTTTGTTGACACCTGACAGAGGTAAAGTTGTCTGGGGCGCTGCCAGCCCGCAGGAATCCAATCGATTTCGCGTAGGCGTATTGCTGCAACGACCGGTACTGTTACAAAGAAGCGCTCTCAGCAATGTGGTCTACGCTTTAAGGGCTGCCGGGCTATCCAGAAAAGAGGCAAATCAACAGGCCAGAGAGAGCCTTGAAAGTGCCGGTTTAAGTGAGCTGGTCGATGTTTCTGCGGATCATTTGTCAGGTGGAGAGCAACAACGTTTGGCACTGGCGCGTGCGTTAGCCGTCAAGCCTGATATGCTCTTTCTGGATGAGGCGACAGCCAATGTAGACCCGGCTTCAACGCTTGCGATTGAACGGCAACTTGTAAAGGCAATAGACGCTGGATTAGGCGTTGTGTTTATCAGCCACGATATGGGGCAGGTGAATCGGCTGGCGCAAGAGGTTGTTCTTTTGCATCAGGGCAAAGTCGTCGAGCAGTGCGATCGAACACATTTTTTTGAACATACCAATAATCCGGTATCCCGCCGCTGGCTTGCTGGCGAGATTCTGGTCTGAGAGGACGTAGTTATGGCTGGTGATTTTGGCACACAGTTTTTACCGCAGATGGCGATTAGCCACTATGACGGTCAATGGAGCCAAGAGAAAATGGTGGCTAGCGATAGCCTGACCCTGCATCCCGGAGCGCATGTTCTGCACTACGCAAGTACATGTTTTGAAGGGTTGAAAGCCTTCCGCCAAGCTGACGGCAGTGTCGCTATTTTTCGCATGGATAAAAATATCGCCAGATTTGCTCAAAGCTCCAAATTGCTATGTCTCCCCGATCTCGATACAGAGCAGACTTCTCGCATGATCGTTGACAGTGTTGCCCATTACCGAAAGGAGGTGCCGGATGCGCCTGCATCGCTCTATATTCGTCCAACACATATGGGTACAGAGCCTGCCATCGGTAAAGCGGCGGCACGATCAGATACGTCCACCCAATTTATTCTGTTGTCTCCG
>CAZCKD010000191.1:0-6973 GCA_964498925.1 uncultured Granulosicoccaceae bacterium | reverse complement strand
TCGCCATCGTCCTCGCGAACTTTATGAACGTAGGTGGGATCACCAGCAGTTGCTTTATGCACTTTTAGTCTGCGTTGCTGACTACGGCTGATCTCTACTCGAAGCTGTTCAGGATCCCAGCCATCCATTGCTATATCGGATAGCTCTTTTTCGATGCTGGCAAATGCTTCTTTGCCACTAAGGTTATCGAGTTCGTTCGGATCATCTTCCAAGTTGTAGAGAAGCGTATCCTCACCTTCTAGATACATGTACTTCCAATGGCCACGCTTCACCATTCGACTTGGCCCCGTCGAGCCATCCGCGGCAAACTCTGAGATGACGGTATCTTTAAGTGTCGAGCTATCACCTTTCAATGCTGGCCACAGAGATTGCCCATGCGGTTCATCAATGTAGTTATCGAACGGCTTTTCAGACGCAGCATCTAGAAACGTTGGCATTAGATCTAAAAGGGATACGTTTTCAGAAACACGTGCAGGTTTAAACTGCTCAGGCCACGATGCTATTAAAGGTACGTGAGATGCCCATTCGAAAAAATGTTGTTTGAACCACATGCCTCGCTCGCCCATCATTTCGCCATGATCGGATGTGAAAATAACAATCGTATTTTCGCGAAGGCCTGATCGTTCAAGCGCCTTAACCAATGCACCCACTTTATCGTCGATATAAGACACCATGCCGTAATAAGCATGGCGAGCATTACGTCGGTGTTCATCAGTGACAGTAAATTCGTGCCTACCTTGACAGTAGTGCAGGTTTCGACTCAGGTGATCTTTTTCATCCAGCGGAATCTCGGGCACGGTAGGTAGTTCAATGTCATCGTGATTATATAAATCCCAATATTCCTGGCTGATAACAAACGGCGAATGCGGGGATGTAAACGACACCGTTAAGAAGAAGGGTTTGTCGTCTCCCTTACGAGCAAGATCATAGATGGCCTGTACGCCGTGGTACTCCACCTCATCGTCGTAGTCCATTTGCAGGGTACGCACACAAGGGCCCGACTCAATAATCGGTGCCATCGTCAAATTGGTGGGGCGATACTCTCTACCCTTTGACCAATCCACCGTCCATCCAAAGTTGGCGGGATAGATTTCTGTGGTGTGCCGTTTTTCGTATCCATGTAGTTGATCAGGACCGACAAAATGCATCTTGCCGGACATCTCTACGCGATAACCCAAGTCTCGAAGGTAGTGGGGAAACGCTGGTGTGCCTGCCTGGAATTCGCTGGCATTATCGTACATCTGCATGCTAAACGGCATCCGCCCTGCGTGCATCGATGCACGAGACGGTGCGCACATGGGCAAATTACAATAACAGTTATCGAAGACAACTCCGGTGTCTGCCAGCGCCTGCAAGTGCGGTGCGATGACTCGCTGATTGCCGTACATGGGCAACGCAGCCGACGCCATTTGGTCGGCCATGATAAATACGATATTAGGCTGCATAACTTTCGACTAAAAGTATCAATAAGCAGAGCGGCTCTCACTAATGAGAGCCGCCGTTGGATAGCGTTATTCTATCCTCATTCCCAGCTTATTAATGGCAGCATCGAACACTTGATATTGCTTCTCAACGTAAGCACGCGTGTCTTCAGGGCTCATAACGCTTACGATGTTCCCCAATGATTTAGTCAACCTTAACCAGCCTGCACTCTCACTCAAAGACGCAAGCGTATCTGACCACTTAGAGACAATCTCTTCAGGTAAGTCTGCAGGACCATAGATAGCACTCCAACCCATGATCAACTCAAGATCTGGATAGCCGACTTCTGAGGCCGTAGGCACATCAGGAATCGTTTGAAAACGATCAGGAGTTGTCACAGCCAATGCTCGTAGTTGACCCGAAGCCAGTGCACCGGCTGATGCCGATAAGTTACCCCAAGAAAAATCAACCGCGCCTGAAACAACTGCTGTTCTCGCCTTACCGCCTCCCTTGTACGGTACGTGAGTCAGCATCTCAGGATCGGCACCCATTGTGTCTGCCATTACTGCAGTTGCAATGTGCAGCAGTGTGCCTACGCCCGCAGATGAATACGTCATCTCAGTTCCGGCTTTAACCGCTGCTTCAAACTCAGCGAAGGTGGTGTACGGAGAATCTGCACCAACCGTTAAAATAAACGGATTCAATTCGGTCATGCCGATGATGGTGAAATCGTCCCAACCGTAAGGGATTGTCTTGTTCATTGCAGGTACACCCATCTGCGAGCCTACGCGCGCTGATAACAGGGTGTAGCCATCTTTCTTTGAATTAAGAACGAAATTGGAACCTGTGACCCCTGCAGCACCTGCCTTGTTAACCGGCAAGATGGACTGACCTAGGAAGCTAGGCGCATTACCAGCGATTAAGCGTGCTGATAAATCAGCGGCTCCACCCGGGCCATACGGAATTACAAGCGTTATTGGTCGACTGGGATAATCATCTGCGATGACTCCTGTACTAACGAGACAAGCCGCAGCCAGCATCGTCGCAAACTTTTTGACGGATCTTAACTTCATAACAAACTCCTCCTCTCCTTTACTGAATAGTTGACCTCGCAGCGTCAGTATTGAATAATTAATTACCGTCGTCAATTAATTTAATCATGTTGGTCCAATCCACCACTGATCTAAGAACCGCAAATCGGGCAGCCATCTTGTCCTGCGTGGCTCAAACTGGCGCGATCAGCCGATTGGACCTCGCGAGTAGCACCGGACTCACTGTTGCTGCAATATCGCGCATTACTCGAGAGTTGATCGACGCGAAAATTCTCGAGGAAATCAGTACACCGACAGCGGTACCGGGACGCGGCAGAAAAACGCACTGCCTGCAAATATCGAGGACGGGCATTGGCCTCGTCTCGATGGTTATTTCGGCTAACCGTAAATCCATTGCCATAGCGAACTGTCACGGTTCGATCATTCACAGCCGCGAGCTTCCAGAACTGAAGCTCACCCCGCCGGATGAGGCAATAGGTCAATTGTGCGCAGTCGCCGAAGAACTAATAGGTATTGCCGGAATTCCACGTACGCGTTTGCTGGGCGTGTCTGTGGTGGTGGCAGTCAATACAAATCCTTCAAGTAACGATTCAATTTCTTCACCTGTGCTGCAATGGGAAAGTGTGCCTTTAAAGGCTCAGATAGAGTCAACCTTGAATTTGCCTGTGCACTTGGAAGCCCGGGCGGTTGCGCTGCTAGAGGCTGAACTATGGCAGACACCAGCAAACCATGATCGAAGTATATTCCTGGTGAACAATGGCTGGCGCTTGGGTTCGAGTGTTCACGTTAATGACTCTCTGATTGAATCTAACTCTACCCGATTAGGTCAGGTGGCCCATGTTCCTGTCAGTGGCGAGGAACGCGAATGTTATTGTGGAAATCGAGGTTGTCTAGACGCGGTCGCCTCGGGCGCTGCCATCGTTAAAACACTCGAAAGTCAAAAACCTGATTTGTTCGACGCTGAATCATCACTCGATCAGAAACTGGCATTGGCTATAGAGGCTGCATCTGACAACGGACAGGTCGCAGCCGTTTTCTACAAAGCTGGTCAGCTTTTAGGAGAAGGATTAAAAAGCGTCAATGCGTTGTTCGAACCCGAACGTATTCTTTTAGCCGGAGCAACTGGCCGGCAAACGGACTATGTCGACGGAGTGAGAAAGCAATTGTTTGACAACCAGCAATCGTCTAACAACGTTGAACTAAAACTATCGAAAATATCGAGTCTGGAAGCTGCAACACGCAGCGGCCTTGATCATTTTTTACTATCAAATTCATTGGACGTTAAGCGTTTACAAAACGGACACGCAAGCGGACTAAGAAGCGCCTAACTATGGGTCCTTATTCCTTATGAAATCAAAGCGCTCTATCGACCTGATGGCGGGTTTACTGTTTATTGCCATTGCCGCAATTATCTTATGGTTTGCCATTCCATATGGCGTGAAAGAACCGAAGAAAATTAAATACGCCGCATTAAGCCCATCTTATTACCCACGCATTGTTGGATACATTTTGCTGCTGTTCGGCGCGTTTATAACCGGTTCTCAGTTGCTGAAAAATCGCTCGTCTAAGGAAGATTCAGACGGCGAAACGTGGAGACAGAACAGACATCTTGTACTTGTTGCTGTTGCTCTTACCTTATTTGTTTATTATTTGTGTCTCGAACCATTGGGTTTTGTTTTAGCATCAGCAATTGCGTTACTGGTGTTATTGCTGCTGGCAGGTGAAAAAAAACCACTAGCGCTAATTCTGATTCCACTCATCCTACCGCTATCGTTGCATCTATTTTTTACCCACGTAGCGAACATCCCTATTCCTGCAGGGATTCTTCAATCCATTCTGGTGGGCGGATAATATTATGATCGAGAATCTATCAGCAGCATTCGCCCTATTCGCCACATTCGATAATGCCATTGCGCTTCTAATAGGCGTCATGGTTGGAACCATCGTGGGAGCTATTCCCGGCATGACCACGCCAATGGCAGTGGCTCTAACTTTACCCTTCACGTTCACCCTCCCCCCTGTAACAGGCATTCTGTTGTTACTCGGTGTTTATAAGGGTGGTATCTATGGGGGCTCTATCACAGCGATTCTGATTAACACTCCTGGCACACCGGCAGCATCCTGTACGGTGTTGGATGGCTATCCCATGGCAAAAAAGGGTGAAGCTCGCAGAGCACTGGATATTGCCTTGTATGCATCCTGCATCGCTGACTTCATATCCAACATCTCGCTGATCCTTTTTGCAGGTGTTCTGGCAACCTTTGCGTTGAAGTTCGGATCACCTGAAGTGTTTACCTTAATCGTATTCTCGTTAACGATTATCGCCGGTGTTTCAGGCCAGCAATTACTAAAAGGGTTTGGATCTGCCTGTCTAGGTTTGCTTCTGGCAACGGTCGGGCTTGATTTAATCTACGGGACTAACCGATTCGTGTTCGGCCAAGTCAACCTAATGAGTGGCCTGACGTTTATTCCAGTATTAATCGGATTATTCGCCTTGCCCGAAATAATAAACTTCTTTTTGAAAGCGCATTCAGAAGCCGTAAAAAGCCAACTAGCAGGTGTAGGCGCAAGCTGGAAGGATTTGCGTAAGAGTTTAAAAACCATTGTGCGTGGAAGCTTTATCGGGGTTGTACTCGGCGCGATACCGGGAATTGGTGGTGCACCTGCTGCTTTTATGTCCTATAGCGAAGCCAGGCGAACATCGAAAGAACCCGAAAAGTTCGGTACAGGAGAAATCGAGGGTGTCGCCGCGGCTGAAGCTGGTAACAACGGTGTAGCCGGAGCCACGATGATTCCACTACTGGCATTAGGTATTCCGGGCGATGTTATTACCGCGATTATTCTAGGCGCATTCATGATTCACGGATTACGCCCCGGGCCTCTGATGTTTGTAGAAAACATCCCGCTGATTTATGCGCTGTTTATGGGAATCATGTTGAGTTCTTTCTATCTGTTGATTGTTGGAAAGCTGTCGATCAAAGCAATTAGCCGAATTGCTGATATTCCTAGAGAACGACTATTCCCCATCGTTCTCATTCTGTGCGTTTATGGCGCTTATGCGGTGAACAACACAGTGTTCGATGTCGGCATCATGTTCATCATGGGCGCGTTGGGATTCGTTATGTTGAGACTGGCAATCCCTGCAGCACCCTTTCTTATCGCTTTTATTCTCGGACCACTATTAGAGGATAATTTCCGGCAGTCTCTACTGATTTCCAAAGGAGACTACGGCGTATTTTTCTCCACGGGTATTTGCTGGTTTTTCTGGATACTGACGCTGACCTCCGTTATTTTTCTAATCTGGCAGCACAGAAAACAAAAGAGATCAGCGGCGTTTGGAGGATAAGCAATGCCAGATTTTTCATTCGGCATTATCACCGACACGCACGTTCGGGCACCTTCGGGTGATCTGTCTTCGCCTTACGCCGTTAACGACAAAGCAAACGATCGCGCCAGATATGCGTGCTGTCTGCTCGCTGCACAAAAACCCGACTTCACTATCCATCTAGGGGATATGGTTCATCCCCTACCCGGCATGCCAGCTTATGATGATGCCTGTGTTGAATCCCTAGATATTTTTGAACCACTAAAACCCAATCTTTTTTACGTATCCGGAAATCATGATGTTGGCGATAAGCCCATGCCTGGATCACCTGCGGTTCCGGTAGATACATCGGCGATGCAAAAATACTCGGCTCATTTCGGCGATCACTGGCATTTCCATGATCACGAAAGTATACGCGTGATCGTCATCAACTCCTCATTGGTGAATACAGGCATTGCCGCAGAAGGCGAGCAATTGGCGTGGCTAAAAGAAACACTTATCAATAGCGCAGGAAAACGGATTTTTCTCTTTTCTCACTATCCTTTGTTTCTGCTCCATACAGAGGAAGCAGAACATTACGACAACATTGCGCAACCCGGTCGTGCTGGACTTATACAGCTATTACTCGATCATAATGTGGAAGCTGTGTTTTCCGGCCATGTACATCACTTTTTTTATAACCGGATTAACAACACTCAATTTTATATCCTGCCTTCAACGTGTTTCACTCGACAAGATTATTCGGACATGTTCAAAGCCAGCCCGGCTCCTGAGTTTGGCAGAGACGATACAGGCAAACTGGCAGTCACAATGGTTGATATAGTGGCTACGGGGCACAAAGTCCGCGTGATTGGTACTGATGGCGTTGAATTTTCCGAGGAAGACTTAAAAAGAAGTGGCTCCGATGTCAAGCGATCTTTACGACCACAACCCAAAGAACTTCAAGTCAGCGCCCGCCATTCATTGCATAGCACAACAGAACTTCCCTACAACGGACCCATGGAGGAATTCTCGCGCAAACACATTCGTAACGATTACCCATTACTTCGCCTGCTACAGATGGGTATTGATAGTGTCAGAGTGCCAATGCAAGATTTTCTCAGCGCGGCGAGTCTGCAGCGACTTAAAGATATTCAAACATTGGGAATAAATTTCCACGCAATAGTCATCCAGG
>CAZCKD010000190.1:0-6975 GCA_964498925.1 uncultured Granulosicoccaceae bacterium | reverse complement strand
ACAACTACCCTGAGAAAACAGTGCGCCTGCATTTTCTCGATGTGACTGCTTTTACTGGTGAACCCGAATCGCGCGAAGGGCAGAAACTGCAATGGGTGCCACTCTCAACATTAAAGACTTTGACGTTTCCCGATGCCAATCAGCCGATTGTTGATGCTTTGGCTGCTTCGGTATAAGGACTCTAGCTTAGCTATTTGAGTGGGTCAGCTTGAGAATCGTAGCGTGTAAATTTTCTACAGCAAGCGCCGATTCTTCCTTTGTTTTTGCATTGTCGATGACATAGTCGGCGATAGCGAGCCGCTCTTCGCGACTGGCCTGCGAAGCGATAATGGCTTTTGCCTCGGTTTCGTTAGATTGGTCTCGTTGCATCAGGCGCTCTAGCTGCACTGATACCGGTACATCCACCACGATGATTTGATCAAAGCGATCTTGTTGGGACGTCTCAACTAACAAGGGTACTGCGTAAATTGCGTAGGCATGACCATCGTTTTGGCAGTCAGCAATACGAGATTCCGAAAGTGCCCGAATCATTGGATGCAGTGTTTTATCAAGAAATTCTCTATCTGGCGGGTTAGCGAAAACGATGCGTCTTAGCGCAGCTCTATCCAGCTCGCCATCCGGCGTTAAGATGGCTGTGGTGAAGTGGCGGGTCAATGCGTGGAGGCCATCTGAACCTTTGGCAACGACTTCGCGTGCCAGCACATCAGCATCGATAACGGGAACACCCAGGGAGGCGAATTTATCGGAAACCAGTGTTTTTCCACTGGCGATTCCACCGGTTAAGCCGATTAAGAGCACGGATAAAACGTCTTAGGCAAAGAAGCCATAGTACCAGCTACTCATGGAATTCCCCCATAACATAGCAATCCAGCCTGCCGCCGCCAGATAAGGGCCAAACGGAATCGGTATGTTCTTATCACGGCCAGTTATGACAATGATGGTAATGCCGACAACTGCACCTACGAGGGAGGATAGTAAAATGATGACAGGCAGTGACTGCCAACCCAATAATGCGCCCAGCGCGGCTAGCAGTTTAAAGTCGCCGTACCCCATGCCTTCTTTACCAGTCAGAATTTTAAATAGCTGATAGACGCCCCAAAGAACGAGGTAGCCGGCAGCTGCACCTATAACTGCTGAGCGCAGATCAGCAAACACCGGTGCTAGTGCAGCCAGAAGTCCAATCCACATTAAAGGCAACGTAAGAGAGTCGGGTAGCAGTTGATGATCGAAGTCGATCATAGTCATCGACACCAGAAACCAAGTGGTGATGATGCCCAGAATTGCCTGTGGGGAAGGACCAAACTGCCAGGCCACGATGAGTGACAGAACCATCGTTACCAATTCCACCAACGGGTAACGAATAGAGATAGAGGTACGGCAATTTTTACATTTACCACCGAGTAGCAAATAGCTCACTATCGGAATATTTTGCCAGGCGCTTATCGCTTGATCGCAGCTAGGACAGCGTGAGCGAGGTACTGCAAGGTTGAATACATCAGGATCTGATGATTCGGACGGTTGTTCCTGAAGTTCTTCCAGGCCTTCTCGCCAAGCTCGCTCCATCATGATAGGCAGTCGATGGATAACCACATTTAGAAAGCTACCGACCAGCAGACTGACGATGGCAACAGTGACGTAGAAGAAAACGGGATTTAACAGGAATGCATCAAATATCGACATGATAGGAGTATGGATGCAATATCGGCTAAGCGCAAAGCACTTAGCCGATTATATAAGGCAGATTCGTTGACGGCCTTACTTAGAATGCATCGCCCATCTTGAAGATAGGCAGGTACATACCAACCACCAGACCACCAATGACCACACCCAGGAATGCCATGATGATGGGTTCCATCAGAGAGGTCATCGCATCAACGGCGTTGTCCACTTCCTCTTCATAGTAGTCGGCAACCTTCGCCAACATATCATCGATGGATCCAGCTTCCTCACCAATGGATACCATCTGGACCACCATATTTGAGAATAAACCGGAGTTTTGGATAGAGACCGTGAGCCGTTGTCCCGTCGCAGCTTCTTCTCTCATTTTGTGTATGGCTTTTTCAAAGACGCTATTGCCAGCAACACCAGCAACAGAATCCATAGCTTCAACCAGCGGCACACCGGCTTTTGACATGGTAGCCAGGGTTCTAGCAAATCGAGCAGTTGCCGCCTTGACGACGATGTCTCCGAATACTGGTGCCTTCAATGCCATTTTGTCTAACCATTCAGCAAACGGCTTTGATCGTTTCTTTGCCTTTGAAAAGATCCAGACTGCAAGGCCGACTCCTCCAAACAAGATATACCAGGAACTTTGCATAAACTCGGATGCGTTTACAATCATCTTTGTAAATGCGGGTAAGTCACCGCCCATGCCCTCGAATAGCGTTTCGAATTGGGGTACTACGAACACCAGCAGAATCGCTGTAACGATCAGTGCAACAATCAAAACGGCGATAGGATAAAACATGGCCTTTTTGATTTTTTTCTTCAAAGATTCTGATTTTTCTTTGTAAGTAGCAATCTCTCCGAGAAGCGTCTCCAACGTACCCGACTGTTCACCGGCTTCTACTAGGCTACAAAAAAGTTCGTCAAAATGATCTGGATATTGGCGCAAGGCATTTGTCAGATTACTGCCTGACTCGACCTCCGTCTTGAGACCATTCACCATATCGCGCATGGCTTTGTTGTCCATACCATTACCGACGATTTCAAACGATTGAACCATGGGCACGCCAGCGCCCATCATCGTTGTCAACTGTCTAGCAAAGATGGCAATGTCTGATGCCTCGATTTTTTTCTTGCCACCAAACTCTCTGGGTTTTTTGCGGACGCGCGTGGGAAGTATTCCCTGGCGTCGTAGTTTGGCTTTTACTAATACAGCGCTGGGGCTAGACGTAAATCCTTTTTGTTTGTTGCCTTTGGCATCTTTGCCTTCCCATTCAAATATAATGGATTTATTGGCTGCTTCGGTTTTAGCCATGTCTTAGTCCTTGGTTACCCGATTTGCTTCTTCGAGGCTGGTCACGCCCTGTAACACTTTCACCAGTGCAGACTCTCTTAAATCAGGTATGTTTTCCTTGCGGGCTTGCTCAGCAATTTCGATGGCGTTACCGCCTGACATGATGATCTTGCTGTTGGCTTCGGATATTTTCATAACCTGGTAGATACCGACACGACCCTTGTATCCGTTGTTACACTTTGAACAACCGCTGCCAGCCTTGAAAATCTGGATATCTTCCAGTTGTTCTTCTTTAAAACCTTCATCAAGAAGTGTTTCTCGTGGAATGTCGCTATCTTCGACTTTGCACGCCTCGCAGAGCCTTCGGCCTAATCGCTGAGCAATAATAAGAGTAACCGCAGTTGCTATATTGAATGGCGGAACTCCCATGTTGATGAGTCGAGAGAGAGTCTGCGGAGCGTCGTTAGTATGCAGTGTCGATAAGACTAGGTGACCGGTTTGAGCCGCTTTTACAGCGATGCTCGCCGTTTCCAGATCTCGTATCTCACCAACCATGATGACATCCGGATCTTGTCGTAAGAATGACTTCAATGCTTCGGCAAACGTTAATCCGGCTTTGGGATTGACGTTAACCTGATTGATTCCGGCAAGGTTAATTTCCGCAGGATCTTCAGCCGTTGAGATATTCGTGGCGGGATCATTTAAAATATTTAAGCCGGTATAGAGCGATACCGTTTTACCACTACCGGTAGGACCTGTGACTAAGATCATGCCGTATGGGTTTGCCAGAGCTTCCATGTACAGGGCTTTCTGTTCTGGTTCGTAACCCAACATGTCGATGCCCAACTGAGCACTACTCGGATCAAGAATACGAAGAACCGTTTTTTCCCCGAATAGGGTAGGGCAGGTGTTTACACGAAAATCGATAGCCTTCGTTTTGGAAATCTTCAGTTTGATTCGTCCGTCTTGCGGAATACGACGCTCTGAGATATCCATTCTGGACATGACCTTAAGTCTGGATGTAAGTCTGCCTGCCATAGCCAATGGTGGTTGAGCCACCTCTTCCAGAATGCCATCTACGCGAAATCGTATGCGAAACTCTTTTTCGTAGGGCTCGACATGTATATCAGAAGCACCTCGTTTAATAGCGTCGAGTAGAATCTTGTTGACGTACCGAACAATTGGCGTCTCATCAACACCGGATTCATCGGCTTCCTCATCGTCCATGCCGGCGCCATCGACCTCAAGGTCAAAGCTATCATCAAGTCCTTCGGACAAGCTTGAATTTTTGTCCTGTACCGTCGTGCGAAGCTCGGCCAGTTTATCTTCAGCCACAACGACAGCTTCAACACTAAGACCCGACGAAAACTTGTACTTATCGATGGGTTCAGAATTGGTCGGATCGGAAATAGCTATAAATAGCTTAGAACCGCGCTTTGCAATGGGAACGGCGTTCTGCGTTTCCAGCAGTTCCTCATTGATAAATTCGGGAGGCACGCTATCCACAGACAGCGAACTTAAATCGAATGATGATAGGCCGAAGTCTGAGGCGACATACTGTGCAATGGCCGAAGGACTGGCATCGCTGCATTTGATGATGGCTGAAATCGTTTCAATGCCTTCGCTTTTAACCAGCTCGATGGCTTCAAGTGCCGCGGCTTCATCAACGAGACCATGGTTAACAAGCTGCCTTACTATGCCGTTCAGTGAAGTATTAGTTGTCATACATTGATCTCGCCATCAACCTAAATGCTGGAATAATCTGTACATCTCATTGAGTAAAATCGGCAGATTACGGGCACACTTGAGATGACCGGGGTAGAAGGTGGTTATTGGGCAGGATGCCTTGACTATTAGCCGGTTATTTCGGTGCTTTGCTGTCGATACATGAGTAAGCTTTAAGAAATCAGCGAGCCGCTAAAAAACAATTGAGTTTCGGCCTTCCATGATGAGGTCACGGTTATTGTGATGGCACGAAGGAGCGTCTGTTGTCATCGACATAACATGGGTATGTCGACTGGATATAACTACGAATCGATGGAATTTCTACTGCGTTCAAATGAACGAGTTATCGTAGTTACTGAGCACCGCACATGTTAGCAGCCATACAAGTACCGGATTTCACCCAACTGATACCTCTTGATTCGCTGTATTCGGGAGTGAGCTGATAGGTCTGGCCGCCTAGATTATCATTCGCTATAGCGAATATAACCCCAGCTGATGTTGAAATTGATTCGGCGAAACCCTCGCCCGGAGAGGCAAGATCTGCAGGTATGCCTGCGAAATCACCGGTTGCTCCAGTGCCGTTACAAGTCGCGAAAGAGTTCGTTTCCTGATGGCAAAGTGAAACGGCCGTTTTCCTTTCTGCGGTCATAAGCAGGATTTCAGAAAACTTCGCCCGATTGACGTATTGGGTGTATTGAGGAACGGCAACACTTGCAAGAATGCCGATAATGGCAATGACGATCATTAATTCAATGAGGGTAAATCCTTTTATTGATCGCATCATTTATTTCTCTAATAAATTGACTGGTTTCGCGATTAGGGTGGAGTTATATCCACCCTAATCGGACAATCAACTAACCTTATTGCTTACAAAGGTTCGCAGCCAGGCAAGTGCCAGAAACTGCCCATGACAGGTTGCGGTTACCAGCAGCTGCAGTACCTACAACCGTTGGAGTCAATACATAAGTGCGCGTGTCAACTTCAGCATTACCAGTAGCCGTGATTACACCTGCTGCAGTTGTCAGTTGGTCGAGAACACCGATGTCATCAGTATTGCCAGCGCCCATGTTTGCTGGAATGCCGTTAGTGCCACCATTACAGTTCCCGATTACGTTCCACTCTTGGAAGCAAAGAGAAACTGCTGTCTTTGCAGATGCAGTCAGAGTCACAACTTCCGAGAACTTAGCTCGTTTTGTGTACTGACCGTATTGAGGAACAGCAACCGCTGCCAGAATACCGATGATCGCGATTACGATCATCAATTCAATGAGTGTAAAACCCTTTTGTACTTTTACCATTGTCTATCTCCAGAGATTAAAAATTATGTAGATCAGCGTGAAGACAGACCTACGAGAGATTTATCGTCACAGCAGACAGATGGTTAAGAGCAGAACGTATGCCAAGCAGTATTTCGCTTGTTGGTAGTCTCATCAATCAGTGATTTAGTGCACTGGAATAGGGCTGGAATAACATCAATTGCTGCTTCAGCCCGTGTTTTGTTAGCACCTAGTGTCATTAAATGACAAAGATGTTGGTGATATCAGGCAAGAGTGTGAGCAGCGTCGGAAATTTTAAATAACCCCTGATGATGAATGAGTAATTAGATTTTTTCCGTGCTAGATGGGTAATCTAACGGTTATTTGATATTTGTTATTTCACCTGCAACGAGGTTCGTAGGAGATCAATCGTCATCTTCCGCTGGTTGGTTTAAGCCATATTGCGTTATTCGATAGCGAAGCTGGCGATAGCTTAAACCAAGCTTTTCGGAGGCAGCTTTACGGTTCCAACGAGTTTGTGTCAGCGCTTTCTCTATAGATTTACGTTCTAATTGCTGATGTTCTTTGAGCGAATTATCCAGCGTGTTTAGCTCAGGGGTGGCTGCGATGAGCTCTTTATCAATCGCCAAATCGTCCAGTTCAATAGTGTTCGAAGAGGCCAGGGCCAAAGCACGCGCAATCATACTTTCCAGTTCGTGAATATTGCCTAGAAACGGATAACTTTGAAGTGCTATTCGCGCGTCCGCTGATAACTCAACGCTATCGGTATGCTCTGTGTGGTTTTGCAACGTATCAATGAGATGACTGGCTGTATCGATAATGTCATCGCTTCTCTCCCTTAGAGCAGGCACGGTAACGCGAATAATATTGAGCTGATAGAAAAGACCATGTCGAAATCGCTCTTCGATAACTTCCTTCTCTAGTGATTTGCTGCTGGCACTAATTAGCCTGATGCTAATGGGGGAGCTGTCGTTGGTTGTTGTTTGAGAGGGCGGATTGATCAGGAATAGGCGA
>CAZCKD010000189.1:0-7003 GCA_964498925.1 uncultured Granulosicoccaceae bacterium | reverse complement strand
TCTATGACGCAGTATCGATCCAGATACTCTTGGACCGATACTGCGTGTCTAACAATGTCGATAAACGTTTAGATCGACTGGTTTGTCAGGTCAATACCGATTGTTAAGCAATCGTTGCTACTTTGCCTTTTAACGTAGCAGTAAACGGTATAACGCGCGTTCCATCGTGCAGGCGAGTCACCCTTGATTGAATGCGTTGTATCTCTGCAATGTTATGACCAGGCGAGAGTTGCTGACGCTTCTTGAATTTCACGTGCACTTCCTGATGAGGTGCAATGGTGATTGATTGGTCCTGGCAGGCACCGTTGCAATCTACAATGCTACCGTCGAACATTAATGCCCCTTGCGATACTTGATCAATGACCATTGTTTGCCCAGAGTTGTTTCGCAAAACCAATGTTTTTACCGGGTCAAATATTTTGCAGATAAGCTGACCTGAAAGTTCAGGCTCGGAAGAACCCATCACCGTTTTACCGAATACAGCAGGCGCGAACCCAGCAGCTCCAACTAGTGCTGCTCCTTGCAACAAACTACGTCTTTCTTTATTAATCGTTTGGTTTGTCTGATTAACTTTGTTACTCATTTGATTTCCTAATAAATAGTTCGGTAATACCGTACCCTATAAATCGTCAATCATTAAATGTGTTTACATTGTTTTAACAAATAGCAGCTGTTTTAGATTGCAAATTAATATTAAAAATGATTTGTGTAGCTTGATAACGCCGTGTGTGAATATAACTTCGCGCGCGTGGGTTTGACGTTAGTCAGTTAATTTATGTTGATCTAATTTAAGTTATCCAGCTCATCAATTTGTCCGCAGATTTTTTCTCAATATCGGGAACCATCGCCTCTTCGGCAGGATAGCCTGCAACGAGCAATAAAAACGGTTTCTCATGATCAGGACGATTAAGGATGCTTTTCAAAAATCCCATCGGGCTAGGCGTATGCGTCAGTGTTGCAAGTCCCGCCTGATGCAGTGCTGCGATTAAAAATCCGGTTGCTATGCCTACCGATTCGGGCGTGTAGTAGTGCTTGTGCTTTTTCCCGTTTTCATCAAGCGTGTATTTTTGAGCGAACACAGCAATGAGCCATGGAGCTGTTTCTAAAAAGGGTTTGTTGGCATCTGTTCCAAGAGGGGCGAGTGCATCAAGCCATTCTTCGGAAGCCCTATGTTCGTATAACTCACGCTCTTCAGCTTCCGCCGCTATGCGAATTTCTCGTTTTATTTTGGGTTGGCTAACAGCCGCAAAGTGCCAAGGTTGCATGTTAGCGCCACTAGGTGCGCTGCCGGCAACTTTAATGGCATTAGCAATGACAGAATCTGGTACGTCCCTGTCACTAAAATCTCGAACCGTCCGGCGCTCTTGCATCATATGCAAAAACTCTTCAGACCGTGTAACCAGTGTCGGTGCGTCTTTTACATCAAAATTCAGGGGTATAAATCCGTTTGATTCTGCCATCGGATAAGCTCATGTAACAAGAGCCCCATCTTCGTATAACAATGGCAGCTAGGTCAATGTAAAAAGACTGGTTTGAGGTTTAAATGCCGGCTCAGTTTTTCTATGAGATATCTTTACTTAACACTCAGAACAAGTTAACACTCGGAACTGAGTAGTCGTCTATTACTGAGGAGCAAAGGAAGATCTAACCTTCGCAGCCCAAACGCCATCAATGTTGACGATAACCCACAGTGACCTAAAGCTGATGATCAGTTTGTTATCGGCATCGTATCGACGGATTTCGGCGTCTAAGTGAACCTTGGTTTCTGATGAATCAAGGACGGTAATGTCTTCAAATGACGAGTGGCTCCAATTACCGCCTGCGCGATTTAGAAAATCTTTGAAATAGTGTTCCGGCGTTTCCCAAGTTTTCCAGCTTGTACCGCTTAAGCGATGGTGAGGGAAATGTAAAGTGGCTGCAATGGCTTCAGCATCCCGTGCGTTCAATGCCACGATATGAGCGTCCATAATTGAAAGGCTTGCTTCAACTGCGGAATTATTCATTGGCTGGTCATTGTTTGGAGGCCCTTTCGCGCTGCTCGATTAACTCAATTAAGACTGAGCAATCGCCTCGACGTAATCTGCAATAGTAGGAGGGTTGCTTGCCTCAAAATGAGACGCGACATCGCGATCCGACAGGTTCTGCTGTCTGGCTGCAATTGCACCTGCCATGATGGGTTCAACTCCGAGTTGTTGCACGAGCTTTTCGGCTTCGCGCATTTCCGAGGCTCGCCGGGCCGCATGAATAGTGGCGCGAGATAATTGATAGCCCGCGGCATCCTGCCAATCCATACCGGGGTAGGTCGCTTGCAATGAAGCAACGACTTCATCCTGCACGCCAACTTTTGCCGCCGCTTCCATCGATTCGGCAAAAAGCGATTCCATACCTTTGATAAGGATAGAGCGTAATAGTTTGGTGGTGGATGCTGCGCCAAGTTCTTTCGACACGGATCTCGTATTAAGACCCGCCGTGTTGAGTTGATCGCAAAGTGATTGTGATTGGGGGCCACATAATAATATGGGTACCTGTATGCCCTTTGCAGGTACTGTGTCCATAGCGACACCTTCGGTGAACAAAACTCCCTTGCTAGTCACTAGGTCATGGACTGCCTGTTTCGTGGCCGGTGAAACGGAATTCAGATCAAACCAGTGACTGCCTTCGCGTAGACCGTTTACAGCCTGTTGGGCTGCGACAACGGCCTGAGACGCAGTCACCGTGGATACGATCAAGTCTGCCGACTGAACAGCTTCATGCATCGATGCTGCGGCTTTAATACCCAGTGCCTGCGTTTTTTCGATTTGCTGTTCGGCCGTGTCGGGGTCGGCTTGTCGTTTATCCCACGCCGTGACCGTCATGCCATGATCAAGAAACTGCTTGCCAAAGACAGGCCCGGCTTCGCCAAAACCTATGATAGTGATATTCATCATTTATCCGATTGCCGGTACTTATAGAATCAAACTCAGAATGTATTGTGTTTGCGTGCGGTGGGCAAGCATCAATTAATGGGTAGTTTGGGGTAATGTATCGATAAAGACGGGAAAGAGCAGAATTTATGATTATTCGATCATGGAAGGCAGTAGCCGGTAGTAGTGAAGTCCTCAAGACATATGCCGATCATTTAAAGAGGACAACCTTTGTAGAAATGGCTCAGCTACCCGGTCATCAATAATGAGTGAACCACACGTATACGAAGTACTCGCTAAGACCTTTTTGGATGAAGAGGTAAAAACCTGCTTCGCTTTGCTTGGTGATGCCAATATGAATTGGGCGTCCGCAATGGCTACGGGTGGGTGTGACTTCATTTATGTCAGACATGAACACTGTGCGGTTGCCGCTGCTATGGCGTATTCGCGCACGAGTGATGAAGTGGGTGTTGCTACCGTCACGTGCGGACCCGGACTCACGCAAGTGATGACCGCGTTGCCCGCTGCAGTACGTGCGCACATACCGATGGTGATATTTGCAGGCGAAGCGCCTGTTAAATCCACTTGGTACAACCAGGCTATTGATCAAAAGCCTTTTGTCGATGCTTGTGGTGCCGAATATATCCGTCTTCAGCATCAGCGATCGATGAGGACACGCATCCGCGATGCATTTTTGTTGGCACGTAGCAAGAAATGCCCGGTAGTCATTGGTGTTCCGATGGATTTACAACATGATGTTTGGCAAGAGCCACTAAAAGATCTACCGCCTTCTCGCAAAATTGCCGCTCAGGTTGCTCCTGCAATGCCCAGTCCAGAGGAGCTAAGCGATGCTGTGCAACTAATTGAAGGAGCAAAAAAAGTCGTTGTGATGGCGGGCTTGGGTGCTATCAGTGCGAATGCAGGTTCAGCATGTCAGGCCTTGGCTGCTCAACTCGGAGCTTTGCTGGCAACCACGCTACCTGCAAAAGGTCTTTTTTATGAGGATGCCTTTAGCTTGGGTGTTGCCGGAGGGTTCTCAAGCGATGTTGCTAGACAGTATCTGGCAGATGCTGATCTTGTCATAGCAGTGGGTGCGAGTCTTTCCAGTCATAACTCCGATAGTGGAAAGCTATTCACGGCAGATAAGGTGCTGCAAATTGATACTGAACCCACAACGATCAATCAAGGTAGAGAAGCAGCTCATCATCATCTGTGCTGTGATGCGAAACTTGGCGTGCAAGCGCTAAGCGAATTGCTGTCAGAACGAAAGTCTGCCGATGACAATTACTGGCGATCAGAGGCCATCGCCAACGAAATAGAAACCACGCCAGCTGACAATGCCGAGTTCGATATTGAGCCGGGCCTGCTTGATCCGAGAGAGGTTGTTAGCGTTCTCGACAATGTCATTCCTGAAAACTGGCATACGGTCAATTCATCCGGTCATTGTTCCTGCTTTTTTGCGCAAATGAAAAAGCGCCCGGCAAACCGTTTTTTCACCCTCCGGGAATTTGGCGCGATTGGTAACGGCGTCTCTTTTGCCATGGGTGTCGCCACTGCGAGCACCGAAAATCCTGTGGTGTTGTTTGATGGTGACGGTAGTTTGCTCATGCATATTCAAGAGTTCGAGACCATTTTGCGCCATGACATGAATATTCTGATTGTCGTTATTAATGATGGCGCCTATGGCTCAGAGATTCATAAGCTTCGAGCAGAAGGCTTACCAGAGGAAGGCTCGGTGTTTGGTCGCCCCGATTTCGCCTCGATAGCAAAAGGGTTTGGCGGTTATGGCGCAACAGTCACTGATCTAAATGATTTGCCCGTCCTAATAGAGCAGTTTGCGGAGCGTGGCAAAAGCGCGGATGCGGATACCGCCGGCGCAGGCCTTTCCGTCATTGATGTTCATGTGAGTGACAAGGTAGTATCTTCAGTTATTCGGCGTTCGCACCAGCGTTGATCATTTGAAACTCCTACCAGGAAAATAGCCATGCCTTATCAAGCCGCTTCATCTGTTCTTGAGAACGTGCGAGTTCTCGACCTGACTCGGGTTCGTTCGGGTCCTACAGCGGTGAGGCAATTGGCCGACTGGGGGGCGGATGTCATTCGCATCGAACAGCCGGAGGCGTTGGAACCGGACGGTGCCTTAGGGGCAGCTCGCCACACCGCGGACTTTCAAAATTTGCAGCGGAATAAACGTAGCGTCACTCTCAACCTTAAAACAGAGGAAGGCATGGCGTTGTTCAGGCAGTTGGCTGATACGGCCGATATTGTCGTAGAAAATTTTCGCCCGGATGTTAAAGAGCGTTTGGGTATCGATTACGCAACGCTTTCAAAAACTAACGAGCGGCTGATCTACGCCAGTATCTCTGGATTTGGACAAACTGGGCCGTATGCAAAACGTCCGGGTTTTGACCAAGTGGCACAAGGCATGGGTGGACTCATGTCCATAACGGGTGCGCCGGGCGAAGGTCCTATGCGAGTCGGTATTCCTATTGCCGATCTATGTGCAGGACACTTCTGCGCTCAAGGTATTTTGTTAGCGCTGTACGAGCGGGAAAAATCCGGTAAAGGGCAATGGCTGCATACATCCTTGTTACAGGCAATGATTGCCATGCTGGATTTTCAAGCGGCCCGTTGGACGGTGAGCGAGCAGGTGCCGGTTCAGGCAGGTAACAACCACCCAACCAGTATTCCAACCGGTGTTTTTCAAACTAGCGACGGTTACATTAATATCGCTGTTGCCGGTGAAGCGACATGGTCAAGGTTCTGTAAATCAATCAACAAAGATGACTGGCAGGATCATCCGGATTTTTGCAACGCTGAGTTGCGTTCTGAAAACCGGGATCAGTTAAATGCCTTGATTAGTGAAGTCACAATTACACAAAGCAGTGAAGCCTGGATAGATGCGTTTGGCGAAGCAGGCGTGCCCAGTGGTCCTATTTATACGATCGATAAAACGTTTGACGATCCGCAGGTTAAGCACCTCGACATGAGTTCAACCGTTAGCACGCCAGTGATGGGAGACATATCGTTAATCAATCAGCCTGTTGTTCTTGATAGAACGCCGAGTAGCATCAAAGTTGCGCCACCAGAGCGCGGTGATGCGACCGATGAAATCTTAATGGAGCTGGGTGTTAGTCAAGAAGACTTAGGACGAATGCGCGACGAGCATATTATTTAAGACGATAAGCAACCATGACTTCCGAGAACAAAAATAAAACGGCTTTGATTACAGGGTCTGGTCGAAACATTGGCCGTGCTATTGCGAAAAAATTAGCCAACAGCGGATTCAATATCATTCTCAATGGCTCAACACATCGGGAAGCTTGTGAGTCTGTAGCGGGTGAGATTGAATCGTTGGGTGGCCGCGTTCTTATTGCAATGGGAAATGTTGGTGTGCAACAAGAAGCACTGGCTATTGCGCAAAGTGGTATTGAAGCATTCGGTCGAATCGATGTGCTGGTAAACAATGCGGCTATCCGCCCATCGTTTGATTTGGTCAATGGCGATGAAGAAGATTTTCAGCGCATTATGGATATCAATTTTCACGCAGCTTTCTGGTTGTCGCGTGCCTGCCTACCGGGAATGATTGACAACCAGTGGGGCCGAATCATTAACTTCACGGGAATGAATGCGCAACAAGGCTATACCGGAAAATCTGCGGTTAGCATTTCTAAACATGCATCTTGGGGACTCACTAAATCAATCGCCAAAGAGTATGGAAAACATGGCGTGACTGCCAATATTATTTCGCCAGGCACCATTCTGGACGATGGCGAAGACGCATCCTCTAATAATAAGTACGACGCCTTGTTAGAGAAAAATCCATCCGGGCGATTGGGCCAACCAGACGATATTGCGTTGATGGTTAACTACCTGGCCGGTGATGACGCTGGTTTTGTGAATGGGCAAATGATGCAGGTTAATGGGGGTGTTGTGGTTTAAATCGGTACCGACTCCACCCTAATCAATATCGCGCAACACAGCGTCAAGAGCCGCACTGTTACCGTGTATGTCGCTAATGACTGCTATTTTTATCTTTATTAACGTGCTCGTTATGTCAGGTATTGGCTGAAAACACAGGTTGATTTTGAGTTTAGCGT
>CAZCKD010000188.1:0-7040 GCA_964498925.1 uncultured Granulosicoccaceae bacterium | reverse complement strand
CAACAGACGTGTCCTGCGTGTCGTGGAAAAGGCAAAGTTATCACCGACCCGTGTCCTAATTGCAGAGGTCAGGGGCGTACCAAGAAAGAAAAAACACTGTCAGTCAAGATACCCGCAGGTGTCGATACCGGTGACAAGATAAGATTGTCCGGTGAGGGTGAAGCTAGTGATAGTGGTGGCCCGGCAGGCGATCTGTACGTTGCAATAGTAGTTAAAGCACATCCTATTTTTCAACGTGATGGTGCGGATCTGTTGTGCACGGTTCCCATCAACTTTGCTACAGCGGCCGTCGGTGGTGAGTTAGAAGTCCCCACATTGGATGGACGTGTAAAACTGAAAATACCAGCAGGTACTCAGACAGAGAAAACCTTTCGTTTGAGAGGTAAGGGTGTAAAGCCTGTTCGCGGTGGTTCAGTGGGTGATTTAATGGCCAAAGTGCGCATAGAAACTCCGGTTAACCTAAATAATTCACAGCGCGATTTGCTGATGCAGTTCCATGACACCATCAGCGGTAGCAATGCGAAAAAACATAGCCCGCAAGCGCATAGCTGGTTGGGTGGCGTAAAGAAATTCTTCGACGATTTGCGCAATTAGAAAAAGTCGGGCGCTTAGCCCGGACTTTTTTGAAGCCTTTCGCGATGGACAATATAAAGTCCAGAGCCGACGATGATGGTTGCACCACCGATGGTGGTTGCTGAGGGCGTGGTACTCCACACCACAAAATCAAACATGATTGCCCAGATCAGGGCCGTGTATTCAAAAGGTGCAACAAGGGATGCGTCGTCGCTGGCGAATGCCATGGTTATAAAATAGTGACCGCCAACGGCTAGCAGTGATAAGACCACTAGCCACGCTAGTTGAATCATATCCAATGGCAGCCAGAACCAAGGCAACAGAATCAGCGCAACCACTCCTACGCATAGGTTGTAGCTGAAGACTAGCGAGGCTACGCTTTCAGTCTTTGATAGGTACTTCCCACTGACAAAAATAAGGGAGTAGGTGGCACTGCCTAGCAGGACCAGCAGGTAGCCTGACAGCTGTCCTCCGCCTTGTGGGGTAGCCACAATGAGTACGCCAATAAAACCGATGAAGATCGTTACCCAACGATGTGGGCCCACTTTCTCTTTTAAAAATATCATCGACAACAGTGTGACGATGAAAATAGACGAGAAGAACAAGACAACGGCATCGGTCAATGGGATGTGCTTGATACCGACAAAGAAGGCAAGGGGGGAGATAAATCCTATCGTGCCGCGAAGGTACTGAAGCCCTGGCCGATTTGGTTTTAAGGTGTGTAGTTTGTTTCTCGCGGCATAGACTGCCACCATGAGAGGTACGATCACGACACTACGAATCGCCAACATCTGCATAGCGGTGACGTTGGTATTCATGAGCCACTTTGCTAGTGCGTCCATACATGAGAGCAGCGCAATTGCCACGATCATGTAGGAGATGCCACGCATTACAACGAACTGTCCGGTACTAGAACAACATGCGTGTTCGCATTCAATGCCTTAGGGTGTCTGCTGGTCGATAACTAAGGTAACTGCTGGTGTGTCTGCAACTGAAACACTGTCAGTTTCATTAAACCAATCGCCTGTTTGTGCAATAGGATTTCCTGATTTGGAAACGCGGGCACCAATAGTGACGTCGTTAAAGCTGGATAACTTCATGGTCGGGATCATTGCCTGCGTGTCGTCAAGAACCACGGTGGTTGGCAGATCTTGAACACTGAGGCGCACGACCGCCAAAGGCATTGGCGGTCCGCTGGCTGCTGTGGCATAAATAAAGACGCTTTGTTCAGCGGTGGAACCCGCAGCGGCTGCATCAGAGATGGCGACGTTAACCGTTATTGAAGCGCCTTGTGCATCGGGCTGTTCAGGTGCAGTGGCATTTGTCGCCTCATCTTGACCCTCAGTGTTGGCTTGCCGAACAGAGCTGGTGCCAAGTATCTGAATGGAGCGACTTCGCATCTGATCAATGGTATCTAAAGCATTCTGATTGTCTCTTGCCAATCCCATCAGAATATTGAACCCGACCAATGCTTCCTGGTGGTCGCCTTCTTGTTGCTTTCCAATGGATCGAAGCCACAGAGCATGTTCGTGTCGAGGGTTAATGGACACGGCACGTTGCAGCAATTCCATCGGCTCGCCTGATAAATCTCCACCTTTACCCATGGCGATGGATTCGGCTACCTGAGCAAGGGTTCCGACATCGTCTTCATCCAGTGCCAGTGCTTTTTTCAAGGCACGTTCTGCATTGTTGTAGTCTTGCACGGAGATATAGCTTCTACCCAGTAAGCGCCAACCTTCAATATCGTTAGGGTCAGCAGCCAGGCGTTCTTCCAATTTAGGCAGAAGCTCCAGCAGCGGAGCAGGGAGTTGTGCTCCACCGGCGTTGTTAGAACCATTGACTCCTGCATTTGACGCGGTCTGAGTGGTTTGTTGGCCGGGCTGAGAATCGCGTGTAATTGCCCCTGGATCGCCCAGTTTTAAATACAGGGCACCGGCCGTTATCGGGACGAAGACAGCCACAAGAACAGCCGCGACAACATTGCTGGTCTGGCTGGATTTTGAAGTGCGCTCTTGTAAATTGAGATCGCTGGCTAGGTCTAGATCTAACTGGTTGCGCTCTTCCTGGTAGGTTTCCTGATCGATGGAACCATCCGCCAAGGCGCTCGCAAGCACTTCTCCGCGTTCACGAGCCAGGGAAATATTGATGGCTTCCTGATCGGTTGTGCTGCTGCTATTGCGAAATAGCCCAAGCAGCAGCCAGAGAAGACATAGCGCGACCAGCAACGAAGCGAAGATAAAGAAAATAGTCATGATGTAGTCTACGACACTCTGACTTCTTCTAGTTCAATCAATGTGCCATGAAAGTCTGAGGGGTGCATAAAAATGACCGGGTTTCCGTGAGCACCGATTTTGGGTTCGCCGTCGCCGAGAATACGAGCACCTTTGAGTTGAAGCTCATCACGTGCCTTAATGATATCGGTCACTTCAAGACAAATATGGTGCATACCACCGCCAGTATGTTTCTCCAGATATCGACTTACCGGCGACCCGTCTCCAAGCGGTTCAAGGAGCTCAATGCGGGTATTGGGCAGGTCTATGAATACCACGGTGACGCCATGCTCGGGCAATGCCAAAGGATCTGACAGTGTGGCACCGAGCATATCCTTCCACTGCTGGCAGGCTTTAGCTAAATCGCTGACGACCAGCGCGACATGGTTCAGGTTTCCAATCATGTTGAAGCGCTACTCAAATTCCAGAATGACAGCGTCGACCGCAAGACTATCGCCTACGCTTGCCGCAACCTTAGAGACAGTGCCATCGACACTCGCTGTTAATGTGTTTTCCATTTTCATGGCTTCGATAACCGCTAAGTCCTGGCCGGCTGACACGGTGTCTCCTTCCTCGACCAAAACCTTCATCAGAAGACCGGGCATCGGGGAGAGTAAAAAGCGTGACAGATCCTGCGCTTCTTTGACGGGCATGTGATGCAGCAAGGAGGCGACGTGCGGATCGACGACGAGATATTCTCGTTTAGATCCACCTTGACTTAGCTGCCAGCTGTTACCAATACGTTGAACTCCTACCGTCACCTCGACCTCATCGATGTATCCGGTGAACAGCCATTCTCCAGGCTCCCAATCAGATTCAAGTCCGACTAGCTTGTTAAGTTCGATGTCAATTTGTTCGCCATCATGGATCACACAAAGTTGCTCTCCATCTTGCTCGTCATTCGACATCTGTTGTTGTGAGTGACCGACGGCCGCCATCACGGATGATGTTGTGACTGGAGGCGCATCGACAACGTGTCTATCTCTCAGGCGGCTTCTCCATTCGAGCCAGGCAGCCACAAGCGGGAGAACGGCCAGTGCTTCTCCTTCATGGGTTGCACTGTTAAAGCCCTCCGGAAAATGATCCTCGATAAAACGCGTCGTCAGATCGCCCGATTGCAGAGAAGGGTGGGCGAAAAGCGCAGAGAGAAAAGGTAGATTGCTTTCCACGCCTCTTATTTGATAGGCATCGATTGCCGTTTGCATGTGCTCGATAGCTTCCTGTCTTGTCGGAGCCCAGGTAACAAGCTTTGCAATCATAGGATCGTAAAACATCGAGATTTCGCCGCCGGCATCAATACCGGTATCCACTCGCGTGTAAGCACCATTATCACCGACCAAAGTTGTCGGTGGAGAGTAGTGCGTGACACGACCGGTGGAAGGGAGAAAACCGCGATCGGCATCTTCTGCATAGACACGAGCTTCGAAAGACCATCCGTTAATCGACACGTCATCTTGAGTGAGCGGCAACGGTTTGCCGTCGGCAACGGTGATCATGAGTTCGACCAAATCGTAGCCGGTGATGCATTCTGTTACCGGATGCTCCACTTGCAGTCGAGTATTCATTTCGAGGAAGTAAAAATTCTCATTCGAATCAACGATGAATTCAACAGTTCCAGCCGATTTATAATCAACCGCAGCAGCCAATGCGACAGCCTGTTCGCCCATTGCTTTTCGAGTTGCATCGCTAATGAAAGACGAAGGCGCTTCTTCGATCACTTTCTGGTGTCTGCGTTGAATGGAGCATTCGCGTTCACCGAGATAGACACAATTGCCCAAGGTGTCAGCAATAAGTTGAATCTCTATGTGCCGGGGTTGTTCTATAAATTTTTCAACGAAAACACGATCGTCGCCAAATGCGTTACGCGCTTCGTTTTGCGCTGCAATAAAGCCATCTTTGACATCGTCCATTGTCGCGGCGACACGCATCCCCTTGCCACCACCGCCAGCTGAGGCTTTGAGCATCACCGGGCAACCGATTTTTTGTGCGACTTCAAATGCCTCATCAGCATTTTTCATGGCATCCGGATGACCGGGAACCGTATTAACACCTGAGGAATCCGCTAGTTTCTTCGATTCAATTTTATCGCCCATGACCTCCATGGCACGAATGCCCGGACCTATGAAGGTGATGCCCGCATCATCCAGAGCTTTTGCGAACTGCGCGTTTTCAGATAGGAATCCAAAGCCGGGATGAACGGCGTCAGCACCGGTTTTAGCGATGGCATCAAGGATGGCATCGATTCTTAGATAGCTTTCGCTCGATGCGTTTCCACCTATATGGACCGCTTCATCTGCTTGCCGAACATGCAAGGCATTAGCATCTGCATCTGAATAAACTGCAACTGTGGCAATTCCCAGACGCTTGGCGGTACGGATTACACGGCACGCTATTTCGCCACGATTGGCGATAAGTATTTTATTTATCACAATGGGATGTTGTCGTGTTTTTTCCAGGGATTATCCAATTGCTTGCTACGAAGCATATCGAGATCGCGACAAATATGTGCCCGCGTACTTTGTGGGCGTATGACATCGTCGATGAAGCCCATGCGACTAGCGACAAAAGGGTTTGCAAATTTATCTCGGTATTCGTTGGTGCGAGCTTCGATGCGTTCCGGATCGTCTTTGTCCGCACGAAAGATAATTTCTACGGCGCCTTTAGGACCCATTACGGCAATTTCTGCACTGGGGTAGGCATAGTTAACATCGCCACGTAGGTGTTTCGACGCCATGACGTCGTATGCGCCACCGTAGGCTTTACGGGTAATGATGGTTATCTTCGGTACGGTCGCCTCCCCATAAGCAAACAGTAGTTTTGCACCGTGCTTGATGATGCCGCCATACTCCTGCGCTGTCCCGGGTAGAAATCCTGGGACATCAACGAATGTCACGATGGGAATAGAAAACGCATCGCAGAATCGTACAAACCGTGCAGCCTTGCGACTGGCGTTAATATCAAGACAGCCGGCAAGTACCATGGGTTGGTTAGCGACAAATCCGACGGTATCGCCGTTCATTCTGCCAAACCCTATAACGATGTTTGCAGCAAAATCAGCTTGGATTTCGAAAAAGTCCTCTTCGTCGCAAACACGTTTAACCAACTCGCAGATGTCATAGGGCAGGTTGGGGTTTTCGGGGACGAGTGTATTCAGTGCCGGTATCTCTCGGTCGGCCGGATCACTGGTGTCACGTCGCGGGGCAGGCTCTCTGTTATTTGATGGTAGAAAATGTAGAAAGCGCCGAACTTGTAATAAGGTTTCGACGTCATTGTCGAATGCACCATCGGCAACACTGCTTTTGCTGGTATGGGTGCCGGCTCCGCCAAGTTCTTCCTGCGTCACTTCTTCATGCGTGACTGTTTTAACCACTTCCGGGCCAGTGACAAACATATAGGAACTGTCCTTCACCATGAAGATGAAGTCTGTCATGGCAGGTGAATAAACAGCACCACCTGCGCAAGGCCCCATGACCAATGATATCTGTGGAACAACACCTGAGGCCAGTATGTTTTTCTGGAATACATCAGCGTATCCACCTAGTGAAGCAACACCTTCTTGTATTCGTGCACCACCGGAATCGTTGATGCCGATGACAGGTGCCTGAACTTTCATGGCATGGTCCATCAGTTTGCAGATTTTGCGTGCGTGGGCTGCCGAGAGAGAACCACCCAGAACCGTAAAATCCTGACTAAAGGCAAACACGAGTCGGCCATCTACGCGTCCATAGCCGATGACAACGCCATCACCGGGTACACGGTTATCCTGCATTCCAAAATCATGGCAGTCATGTTCAACAAACATGTCCCATTCGCGAAACGTGTGCGGGTCAAATAAAACAGCCAGTCGTTCTCTAGCGGTGAGTTTGCCTTTGGCATGCTGCGCATCAACGCGTCTTTCACCACCGCCTGCCAAGGCGGCGTTACGCATGTCTTCTAACCGACTAGCGATAGTACTCATGATGGATCCTTGGCAAAGCCGAGAGCCTTGAGCGTTAGTGTGATGTCATCCAAGACCGTTGGATCCTCAATGGTGGCTGGCATATTCCAGCTCGTGGAGTCAGCGATAGAACGTAGTGTTCCGCGCAGAATTTTTCCGGAGCGTGTTTTGGGTAGTTTTTCAACCACAGCGACAGATTTAAAGGCCGCGACAGGGCCGATATCTTCACGCACTTTTTGAACAAGTTCTTTGCAGATGAG
>CAZCKD010000187.1:0-7129 GCA_964498925.1 uncultured Granulosicoccaceae bacterium | reverse complement strand
GAGCCACTCAGTAGTGCTAGCTTGTCGAACTCTTCAGAATTTGAAGCGGTCTCACCAACGAATGCCATCGCCCAGTCTGGAAAGCTTCGATGCTTAATCGGGCCGTAGTCAAGCACCTGAACGTTGTGGTGGCGAGGATCATTCTGAATACGCTCAAATGTATTCTCAATGATATGACTTTCGCCCTCCAGTATCTGAGCGAAGCAGAGTTGGTTAAACATGAGTGCACCGCTAATATTATCAGCAGTGTTGTTCTTGCTCGAGTCCGCTTGTATATTCTCCATCATGGCTTCTAACTCCGCAGCATCATCTGTCACCGAGTTATCGCTAATGTATGCGATCTGGAAAAGCCCACTATCGCTTGCGTCAGATTTTTCTACGACCGATTGGACGCGTGATGGTAGTGATTTTTCCTCGACCGAAATCTGATTGAATCTTGAAATCAACTCGAAGGTCTTAGGAAAGGGGACTGGGCGGCTATACAAATAGCCTTGGGCTTTGTCACAGCCAAGGTTTAGGAGTTTTTCCTGATGCTCTTCGGTTTCTATGCCTTCCGCGAGAGTTGTCATGCCAAAAACTTTACCCAGAGAAAACATACTTTGAAGAACAAGATCGTTTTCAACGCGATTATCATCAGACCGAATAAACGATTGATCTATCTTGAGTTTGTCGAAAGGAAAACTCCGCAAATAACTCAGTGAGGCGTATCCAGTGCCAAAATCATCGAGTGCGATAGATAGTCCCAAGGCTTTGAGTTCCAGTAATCGTTGCCTGCTCGTCGACTCGTCTTGAATTGCTGTTGATTCGGTTATTTCGATTTCTAACCGATCAGGAGACAATCCGGTTTCAGCGAGTGCCTGCTTAACAACAGGTATTAAGTTATCGCTTTGCAGCTGAACCGGGGATACATTCACCGCGACGCGGATAGATTCCGGCCACAGCATAGCTTCTTTACAAGCCGTCTTAATGACCCATTCTCCCATCGGAACGATGAGACCGGATCTTTCAGCAAGCGGAATAAAAACGTCGGGGAAAACCATACCCCGTTCGGCGTGGCACCAGCGTATCAGTGCCTCGAAGCCGGAAATTTTTCTATTGGTGTAATCAAGTTGCATTTGATAATGCAGCTCAAACTCATCCAGCATGAGTGCTTTACGGAGATCGAATTCCAGTTTTCTTTCATCCTTCAGCTTTTCATCCATAGTTGCTGAGTAGGGCAGATCTTTCGATTCTGGGATTTCTGAATTCACAGTGAGGGATAGTTCAGCTCTGCGCATCAACTCCAACGTGTTGACGTCATTTTCCGCCTTTGCCCAGCCGATGCTTGCATTAATTTCAGCCACCTGGCTATCAACTAAATAAGGACGGCTGAGCAAGGCTTTTATCTGCTCAGCCATGTTGTTAAATTTTTCACAGGCTGAGCGATTGCCATCATTCACTATAAGAATGGCAAAAGAAGAACCTCCTGCTCTAGCCGCAAAACTGTTGTTCGGCAGAATGCCTGCCATTCTATTAGCAATTTTCATTAGCAGACGATCGCCTGCTTGTTCACCAGCCTCAGCTTTGAAATCACGGAATTTCTCAAACGTGATGCATAAAAGATGAGCGCTGTTGTTGTCTGGTGTATCCAAAACCTGAGTAACCTTATCAAACAACCGTGTTCGTGTTAGAAGGTTTGTCGCGGGGTCTCTAGGAATAAATGAAACTAGCGTTGATTCGCCGTCTTTCATGGTATGAAATTCGGAGTCATGGACAGAGAACATGTGTTGCTCAGCGTCCATTGATGTCGTTTGAGCAAAATGAGCTCGAAGGGCTGTGCGCGTATCTTCGTCAGAGCGGGTGTTAAAAACGGCACAACAGGCAGGGGAGTAAGAAACCAATTCGCCGTTAGTATCAAATAATGCGACAGGCGAGGGTAGTGATGCAATGATCTCATGAGTATCGTAGGCATCGCCGACAATCCTGCTGGTGTCTATCAGTCCTTCGAAGCTTCCCATGGTGACCCCCCGTTCCCTTTTTATGATCGTCCGTTCACTAGCTAATCTGGTTAATAAGCTCATAAGGTCGTGACAGACAAACTTGCCTACTTATCGGCACTGGCGGGTTCAGAGCTGTAGGCGGTAACAGCGTACAGCGCACAAAGTCAGGAAAATACAACTCCTGACAGTCTGGTATTGCGATCTGTTCAGCAGATACGGATGCCTAGAAAAATTGGAATTTCGCCTGAAAATGAGGTTCTGACGGGGTTTAAGCACAATTTAGTACTGGAGGAGCAGTGCGGAATAGGCTTAGCTAAATTCCAGCCCCTCAACAAAAAAACCGCAATAATTCGTCAATGCTATGAAAGAGCTAGGTTCGGAAAGCAGGTTACGTCGTGCTGCTTTAGTCGGGAGTTTGTCTTAAGTTGGCAAGCCAGGTATCGTGAAGCAACGGGTCTATCTGTTCAGGCAATGCTTCCTCCCAGGATAGATAATCGCGTGAATCCTGCATATTTCCATGGTGTCGACCTGCGAACAGTGCTGATTGGTCGATAGGCGTTTCAACCACGCCCGGTTGAATTTGAGCCGGATCAATGTCGTCTGAATTCCAGCCAAATAATCCAGCGATGTTGCATCCATTACGTTCGAGAATTAGCGCGATTCTACTCGCGTGTGCAGTGTCGTTACCAATCAATATCAACGGGCTGGATGATTCAACGTTATCGATAATAAGTTCACTGATGTTTCGCCATACTGACCCAACAAGGTGACCTTGAGAAAAGGCTTTTGATGATCGGATGTCGAAGATATCGATGCCGTTATCCCGATGCTCTAATAAATTTTCGAAAGAAAGTTCAGGGTAGGTGATCTCGACATCTTGTTTTTGTTGATCAAAGGATCCAGGACTTCTCAGTTCGGTAGTCAGGTAAACCACGCTGACATCGTATCCCATTAGTTGTAACCAGTAGGCAGCAAACGCAGAGCGGCTTCCAGACCCGTAGTCAAATAGTATGACCGGCACGTGATAGCGCGCAATTGATCGATCGGTTTGTTGGATGAGGTTGGTGCCAGAAATTTTTAAAATATTATGAACTGCCAATTTTCCTGTTGCAGCATCATCAGATACATCAAACAAATGATGCCCGTCATGTGCCGTGATGAATGATTCCAGGTTTGCGCTATCCACCTGCGAGAACGGAATGCTCCATCTATTTAAAAACTCGATAACCGGTTTATCGTTATCAGATTCCCGTGCGAACAATTTATTTGCGTTGTACTCGCGCTCATAGCCATCCAATTGCCACGCTTGAGTGCCGCCTTTGAATATGACAAATGGGCCCGTGTAGCCAGCAGCTTTTAATGTGCTAGCGCCGATAATGGAACGTGTTCGCCCTGCGCAGTGTAAAAGTGCGCACTGACCTGATTGTTTTAAAGCATCCAAATTGGCTAGCAGCAGGCTGTTTGGCAAACTCTGAGAGCCGGGAATCGTGAATTGCGAATATTCGGCCGTGGGTCGAACATCAAACAGATGCGCATCCTTGTAATCCGCAAGGTAGTCCGCAGGCGTAATTTCCTGCAAACCGCAGGTGTGGGCAAGCACTTCACCAAACGCTTTTGACCACACATACTCACCTTTAACAAAGCCTTGGCCATAGCTGGAAGGTTCACTAGTAGCATGCCGCTCAATCTTGGAATATCCCAGTTCCGATAATTGACTGATAGCAGCATCGCTGGTTGCATCCTGCCAATCTAAAATATGGATGGGGAAATCTTTCTGGGGTACAAGCCGATGTATTTGTTGCGCAAGTACTGACAGTGGAATATTGGTGCTGCCGAACCAGTGTCCGTTTACATGTACTCGACGCTCACGTGTATCAATCAGGGCGAAGGGCTTACCTGAGCTATAGAGCGATGAAAAAAGTCCCTGGCTCACAATGTGAATTCCTATGATTTGGAAAGGAGGTTTAATTGTGCGAATGAATGAACGAAAATACTGTGCTCACACCACTCTATAAGCATAAACCTGAACTATTGAGATGCCTAGTTATAGCGTATCGGTTGAGGTAGGATCAAATTTCCTTACTTCCTTTAATACTGTTGCTTTGCACTATTGCTATTTGGTGTGGGGAAAATATTTGTGTAAGTCTGGACGTTATGGCTGAACTCGGTCATTGTTACTACAACAACAAAAAAATCAGCTTAGAGACATTATGGATCTACAACTCAAAGGTAAAACGGCTCTTGTCACTGGTGCCAGTCAAGGTATTGGCCGAGCCACGGCTAAATCATTGGCGGCAGAGGGAGTGCAGACAGTCATCGCCGCTCGAAGAGGGGAGTTACTAAACGATGTTGCTGATGATGTTGCAGCAGCGGGTCATCTTCGGCCCAAGGTAATCGCCCACGATATTATGACTGAGGATGGTCCAGAGAGCCTGGCCGTAAAAGCACTTGATGCCTTCGGGTCGATTGATATTCTTGTTAATTCTGCCGGCGGAAGCCGCAAGGTCGATGTCTATGCCGATGCTGCAACCTGGGATGAGGGTATGAATATGAACTTCAACACCCAGCGTCGCTTAAGTCACGCTCTTTTGCCGCAGATGATCGACCGCTCGTGGGGACGAATTATAACGATTAGCGGAAAGAACGAACCCGAGAAGCATCCCGGTAAGATCAATGTTGCCATGTCGGCTAAGGCGGCACTTCATGCCTGGTCAAAAGGACTATCGAATGAAGTTGCCCACGCTGGCGTAACAGTCAACTGTTTAGGCCCGGGTAAAATTATGAGTGAACAGATACGAAAAAATTATGATGAGGAACGACGGCGTAAATATGCGGAAGAAGAAATTCCCATCGGATACATAGGCGAACCCGAAGACATGGCTGTCGTTGCAACATTCTTATGCTCACCGCTGGCTCGCTATGTGACTGGCGTGTTGATCCCTGTCGATGGCAGTTTTCGTCATTATGCGTTCTGATGAGTAAATCGAACTATCACAATGAACGCGGCTATTGAGATGTCTCAAGAAATCGGTAGTGGTGAAACGGAATACACCCGCTACGATCGAGCAGTTACATAGCGTGCTTGTTAGTTGAAAGCTTAGGTAACCTTGGATTGTGGGGAAAAACTGTCATGTATGAAGATTCCGTTGCTGTGCCGTTAATCATGTCCGGGCCAGGCCTGCCCGGGAATACATCACCGTCTGATTCTACTAAAGAGGTAACGTCGCCTCAGGATGTTGCAACCCCTGTGTCACTCGTAGATTTGTACCCAACGCTTATTCAATTCGCTGGTGAGACAGCCCATGTAGACGACGGCGATATACCGGGTACATCACTGGGAGAATTGGTTAATTCTGCTGATAAGGAGTGATTCATGTTGTTTCCTACTTAGCCGCTAATGAATATAATCCCAGGGAAAATAGATTGGATTGGTTGGTATAACCAATAGGTCATCGCATGGCAGACAAGGAAAATCCGGAGAGCGAAAAAGCGGTTGTTATCAACCGTCTCTTATCTGTGCCCATGTCTGCGATTGCTATCAACGCTATTCGTGCATCGGGCCCCGGTGGACAAAATGTAAATAAGACCTCATCGGCCGTCACGTTGCAGCTCGATTTATCGGAAGTAGAAATGCCCGGTGTCTATCGCGAGCGAATCATGGCGCACCGCGATAAGCGTATTTCTGATAGCGGAATAATTACGATAAAGGCGCAGAAACAGCGCACTCAGTTTCGTAATCGTAGTGATGCACTTGAGCGTCTCAAAGATCTCTTGCTGGATGCTGTGACTGTGCCTGAACCGCGGCGTAAGACGAAGCCGAGTAAAGGGTCAGTGAAAAGGCGGCTGGAGTCGAAAACGAAACGTAGTGTGGTTAAGAAAAATCGAGGCAGAGTGGGGGATATGGATTGAGCTACGCCGCCTTGTAATTTGCCAGACTTATTTTTAGTGTTCAGCTATTGAGCTTGGTAATCGCATAACTAAATATGATCAGGCAAACGATAGCCTTGACGATAACAAGCCTTAATTGATTCTATGGCCGCTTCCCGTGTCATTTCATTGCCAAATCGATCAGCATGCACAATAGGCAATTCAAAGTGTGGTTTGCCATTGACCATCCAGTGAGCCAGGAACTCGGCTGACCCACCTCCAGTACCAATGCCAACGTTGAACCCTGAGGCTAGCCACAGGCCTGCATCTTTTCCGATGGGGCCCAGTAACGGCAAACCATCCGGTGTCCAACACATCGGTCCATTATTAATCGTTTTTATTCCTGACTCTCCAAATGCTGGCAGGCGCTCCATGAGCTTTTCCAGGTGGCCCATCAAACGGTCGGTATTGGGCGGTAAAAGTTCTTCTCGAAAATCCTTGGGAATACCATCCAGAGCCCAGAACACCGGATCGGTTTCATAGATGCCTGCAAGAAAACCCTTAGCTTCCTGTCGCACGCTGCAAGAAACGTAAGAATCCCGATAGGCTGGAACTTCATGATCAAGAGCAGCTAATGCAGGCACACTTTCAGTGATCATCTCATGATGCTCTGTGGCATACAGGGGAATATTCAAGCCGAGTGGTTGCAGTAATTCCCGCGTCCAGAAGGATGCCGCCATAACAACGTGTTTGGCTCTGATACTTCCGTTGTGAGTCTGCAACAGCCAACTATCGCCTTGCCGGGTAATGCTCTCCACCGGAGTCTGCCGTTGTATCTCAGCGCCTAGATTTCGTGCGGCTTTTGCCAGTGCATGCGTAGTGGAACTTGGGTCGACATGGCCATCGGTTGGTGTGTGTGCTGCACCGAATAATCCTTCAGTATTGATACAAGGATGGAGTGCTTCGATCACATCGTTATCGACAACATGGTAAGGAATATCCAACGTTTGATACTTGGATTCAAAGCTGTGAAATAACTCGCGCTCACGAGCCGTCGTGGCAACTCGAAGTGAGCCTGTCTGATGAAAATTTATAGATTGGCCGCTTTCTTCTTCCGCTTGAAGATACGTTCGAATTGAACCCGCGAACAAGCGAGTCATTTCAGCGTAGGGGCCGAAGTAGGTTGTATTTCCGGCTGCATGCCATGTGCTGCCGGAGGTTAACTCGCGACGTTCGATCAGTAGGGTGTCGGTCCAACCAAGTTTTGCCAGCCAGTACAAAAT
>CAZCKD010000186.1:0-7192 GCA_964498925.1 uncultured Granulosicoccaceae bacterium | reverse complement strand
ACGGGTATGAACGTAGGAAATACGATATGAGACCAAGAATAGTTTCCTTTAAACATAGCGGGCAGTTGCTTTACGGTGTGATGACCGACAAGGGTGTCATTGCGATGTCCGAACACTTCCCTGAATGGCCCACGCTTGAAGATGTGGTGTCCAACAATGGGTTGGCTAAGGTTGTGGCGTCTGCGGACGGGCGGGCAGTGACCCACGAGACAATCGACTTCGAGATTCCACTTTCCAATCCACAGAAGATCATCTGTGTCGGGGTCAACTTCCCCGATCGAAATGCCGAGTATAAGGATGGCCAGGAAGCGCCGCCTAATATGTCTTTGTTTATACGATTTCCCAATTCGTTCACTGGGCACAACACCTCGTTAGTCAGGCCTCCGGAATCCGAGAAGCTCGACTATGAAGGCGAGATCGCTGTTGTGATTGGCAAGCGAGGCAGGCGTATTTCTCAGGCCGATGCCTACGATCATATTGCGGCTCTGACGATGTGCAACGAGGGGACTATTCGTGACTGGGTTCGTCATGCCAAGTTCAACGTCACACAAGGCAAAAACTGGATGAACAGTGGTGCCATGGGTCCTTGGTTAGTGCCTTTTACCGATGCTTCTCAGCTAGACGACGTTCGCTTAGCCACACATGTGAACGGCGAACTTCGCCAGGAAGACCGAACCAGCCGTATGCTGTTTCCCATACGTCGACAAATCGAATACATATCGACATTCACAGAACTGGCTCCAGGCGACATCATTGTCACGGGTACACCTACAGGTGCTGGCGCTCGATTCGATCCGCCGCGCTTTCTTGTGCCCGGCGATGTTATTGAAGTAGAAGCAGAAGGGATTGGTAAGTTGGTTAATACCGTGGTTGATGAATCGTGAGCTTAAGCGATGACCAGATTAGCCAGGCTGCCGCTTCGCTGTTAGCCGCTGAGCAAACGCACGAGCAAATTGATCTGCTGTCGATTCAGTATCCGGGCATCGAGATGGATGACGCTTATCGCATTCAGTCGGAGCTAATGCGGCAAAAGGTAGCAACCGGCAGAGAGATCATCGGTTGGAAGATTGGACTAACCTCTCGCGCTATGCAGCTTGCGCTGAATATTACAACGCCTGACAGTGGCGTGTTGTTCGATGACATGCTTTTTCAGTCAGGGGACACTGTTCCAAAAGGGCGCTTCATACAGCCTCGCATCGAAGCTGAAATTGCGTTTGTAATGAAGAGCGCAATATCCGGGGAAAATGTCACTCGCGAAGAGCTAATAGCGGCAACCGATTACGTCACTCCCAGTATCGAGATTCTGGATACTCGCATAAAGCGAGTCGATGCCAACACCGGTAAAACGCGCAACGTTTTCGACACCATTTCAGATAATGCGGCCAATGCCGGGATTGTTCTGGGTGGAGAAAAGCACAGTGTGGATGCGCACGATCTTCGTTGGGTGGGGGCAATCGTCTCTGCTAATGGTTCAGTCGAGGAAACCGGTCTGGGAGCAGGTGTTTTAAACGATCCGGTTGAGAGTGTTGTTTGGTTGGCCAGGCGCATGGCTCAATATGGCCAACGGATTGAACCGGGCCAAGTGATTCTCTCGGGCAGTTTTATCCGGCCGTTGGAGTGCCCGCCAGGCACGTTAATAAATGCTGATTACGGCCTGTTTGGTCAGATCGATATCGCCTTTGATTGATCTCTCAAGGCAGGCAAGTACGCGTGGTGCCATTGCCATGGTGTTGGCGATGGCTGCATTCGCCATAGAAGACATGCTGGTGAAGCATGCGTCAGTGACGCTGCCCATCGGTCAAATACTGATCGTGTTTGGTGTTATCGGCAGCGTGTTTTTTATGGGATGGGCAAGAGTCCGATCAGAACCTATTTTTCCGCCCGGCATCGTGAGTCGGGCACTTGTCATACGGTCTGTGTGCGAGGTTGCCGCAAGATTGTTCTTTACATTATCGCTTGCGCTGACATCGTTATCCGGCACTTCCGCCATTTTGCAAGCCACACCCTTAGTGGTGATGGTGGGCGCTGTCGTTTTCTTTGGTGAACGAGTCGGCTACCGACGCTGGATAGCGACGTTGGTCGGGTTGCTGGGTGTGTTGTTAATTATCAAGCCGGGTGCCAATAGTTTTGAGCCAGCCTCTTTGTTTGCTGTTGCTGCAACACTAGGATTTGCCGGTCGCGATTTGGGAACCCGAGCTGCACCGCAAAGCCTGTCGGGAATTCAATTGGGGATCTATGGCTTCATAATGTTAGTGATTGCAGGGCTTGTGAGCATGGTCTGGCAGCCACAGTGGGTGTGGCCCGATGCATTAGGTTGGCTTCTGCTCTTTATGATCTCAACCTTTGGAATCGCCGCATACTATGCGTTGACCATAGCGATGCGAAGTGGCGAGATGTCTCTAGTCGCGCCCTTCCGATACACACGTCTTGTGTTTGCCATTATCTTAGGGTTTCTGATTTTTTCAGAGGTGCCCGATATTTATATGCTAATCGGCAGCGTGTTGATCGTTTGTAGCGGGCTATTCAGTTTTGGAAGGGCTGACACCCGCAAACGCGCTGCGTAAATTATCGCTATTTTGCTGGCAGTTTTTCACAAATGAGACGGCCATTTTTGCAATAGATACCCACTATTTACCTTCGCAGTCATCTGCAGCAATGAATACCATGCCTATCATGCAGCATTGATGCTCATATCTTTTAGGCGGTTTACAAGTAGTTGATGGGAACTCTGCCGTGTTCCATTTGCTTAATCAATTCATCAGGAATTCCATAGGCGAAACCGGCGATGGTTCCAAGCACCATTGATCTGCCGCAATTGTCACCACCGCATCGCACATTAGCTCTAGCGACGGATTCTAAATCGTGGCATTGCTTGAGGATATACCAGGCAACAGGCATTCCCTGATGAACCTTGCAGGCTCTACCAAAATGCTCGGCAACCTGTGACTCGTCTTCATCTTCGATGGCGAGTGCTTCCTTAAGTAAGTCTGCTAGCTCAGCATCCGCTGCATCGCTACTAATTTCCAGCGCTTTGTGCATGGGTGTGCCTTTGCTAAGTTCTTCCAGGCAACTCAGCACTGCCTTTACGCCTGATTGCACATGCGAGTGCGTAGAGATAACGCTGGCTGCTAGTAAGATTTGATCGGCGGTGGCACTGCCGGCGAAGAGTCCGGGCACGACACACATTGCTGGTAACTGGTCGTCGTTCACGCCGGAGGGGTCTTTGAGTTCATCACCTGATTGGATGATATTGGCGATCAGTGATTTAGTGGGCCTATCGGCATAACCCACGAAACTACCGCAAGGACCGAAAGAGCTCATAAAGTCGGCGCGATGAGCTGTGGTGGAGTAATTTCCATCGGCCGCCAATTGTCCAACGATCCGTGCTGACTCGCCGTAGTGTGAAAGCTGGCCGCTCACTCGACCACCTTGTGCATAAAACGCCTTCTGGTTTTTGAATACTGAGGCATCCGGCTGCCGGAACATGATCTCGCCACAGGCTTCCAGGCGCGTTATCTGGTCGGGTTCGTAAAGCCAGTGCAGTCCAAGGCAGGCAGCGTCAGCAATGAGTGCGCCGGCGATGGCGTCGCGATGATTCAGTGGCATAGTCAGTTTTATCCGGTTGGCGTTCGGGCAATAATTAACGTTCGTTTTAGCACATATGCTTAGCGACGCAGTAGTCTTGAAAACCGATGCGATGAGCACGTCGAGGTGACGTCATTTGGAACAGAAAATAACTGGATTTCATCTTGATGACAAGAAAGATTGGGTGGCTGAACTGGCTTGTAATCATTTTCAGCATGTTCGCCATAATCCCCCATGGACGATGCGTCCCTGGGTGCTAACAGGCCAAGGGCGGCAGGGGAAAATCGGTGAAAAACTCAATTGCGTGAAATGCGACTCATCTGCTCCACCGGATATGCGCTGAATCGCTATCTGGTGCTGCGCTTTGCGTGTTGCGCTCAAGGTACTATCTTCGTATGACTTCGGGATTATTAATGGGTACAGACACAGTGCGGCTAAGGGTAAGCACGAACGGCTCGCAGGCGAGTCTTGAGGTGACGCCAGTGGCTCTTACTATCCCGAAATCCTTCTATGCGTGACTATCATTTGTCCGGTGCCAGTGGCCGCGCTGCTGTCCAGAAAGGTTTAGCGCAAGCCACCTGGTATCAGACTGCCGTGCCTAAGCAGGAGATGAACAGTCTTGTTCAACGGGATGATGACATCGCGTTTCGGGACACGTGTCTGTTACTAGGGCTGATGCTTATCTCGGTTGCTGGCGGGGCGGCACTCTGGGGGAGCTATTGGTCTATCCCTTTCTGGTTGCTGTACGGCGTTCTCTATGGCTCGGCAATGGACTCGCGCTGGCACGAGTGTGTGCATGGCACTGCATTTCGCACAGCGTGGATGAATCAAGCGCTGTATCAAATATCCAGTTTTATGATGGTTCGCAATCCAGTGGTTTGGCAATGGAGCCATGCACGTCATCATGCGGACACTCAAATTGTTGGTCGTGATCCGGAAATACTGGTTAAGCGACCGCCGCAATTATTACGCTTGTTCTTAAATATCTTTGGTGTTGTTGATGCGTTTTCCGGGTGGCAGCGTATGTTGGCCAACGCCGCTGGTTTCCTGAACGATGAAGAGAGTCTGATGGTTCCCGAAAGAGATCGGCATCTTGTTGTCCGAATTGCCGGTTTATGGACGCTTGTTTATGCGCTTGTATTGCTGATCGCTGTGGCTTTTCAGTCACTATTGCCGCTTATGATTATTGGTTTACCGCGTTTGTATGGCGCATGGCATCACGTCATGACCGGAGTTTTGCAGCACGGAGCCTTGGCGGAAAACGTTGTCGATTATCGGCTAAACACTCGAACCGTTAATATGAATCGTTTCAGTCGGTTTATTTGTTGGAATGGCAATTATCATCTCGAGCATCATATGTATCCGATGGTGCCATTTCATCAGCTGCCTGCCTTGCACAGGCTCATCGAGCATGATGTCCCCTTGGCTGATCGGTCTATCTTTCATGCCTACAGTAAAGTACTGCCGGTGCTTTGGAAGCAGCGAGTCAATCCCAATCTGTTTTTGAGGCGTAAGTTGCCAAAAGGGGCAAAGCCCTATGTCACGTCGTTTCTGCCGCAGTCGTTGCCGCCGTTGCCATAACTAGTCGATAGGAATGGTCAACTGCAGCCCGTCGAATGCCGGTTCAATGTGTGCCGGGAGCCGACCTGCAAGCGCCTGGTAGTCCAGGTCTGTGTGCAAATTAGTTAATACGGCGCGATTGGGTTTGATCATGTCAATAAATGCGAGTGATTCAGCCAGGCTCATGTGTGCCGGATGTTGGATTTCTCGCAGCGCATCTACGATCAAAACGTCAAGACCTTCCAGTTTGGCCAGATTCTGTTCGTCGCTGATGCGTTTCATATCCGGTAGATACGCGACGTTGCCAATTCTGAATCCTAGAGAATGAATATCGCCGTGGTCGGCCTTCACCGGCAAGATATTAATGCTATCGCCGGCCCCTTCGATTTGTGTGGGCGTGTTTTCGTCGATACGTTGAAGTGTGCAGAATGCTGGGTAGCTACTGCCGGGTGCCTGATTAAAAATATAGCCAAATGCGGGAATGACAATTTTTTCGGTCAGTGCATCCATATGAACCGGAATAGGAGTCTTCATTGTCAGCGCAAGTTGACGTAAGTCATCCAGACCGAATATATGATCAGCATGTGAGTGAGTCAGCAATACGCCATCGAGATGACGCACGTCGGCAGACAGTAATTGTTCACGTAAATCAGCACCGGCATCTATTAAAACGGATGTGGTTCCGCCACTCGAATGCTGTTCGATAAGTAGTGCACAACGACGGCGTCTGTTTTTGGGATTGTCGGGATCACACTTTCCCCATTGGTTGCCCACGCGCGGAACGCCACCGGAGGAGCCAGTGCCCAGTAGTGTGAAGGTAATAGAGCTATGCATGGTCCGATTCTAGCAACGAATTATTATGCTGGTTGTTGTCGTCTTGCTACTGATTGTACGGGTAAATCGCTAGTACAAAATATAAAAAAAACAACCCACAATACTGTAAGCAAAATGCCCTCAATAGAGGGTTGTAGTGGCGTTTAATTTGCATGAATTGACCTGTCTGTCAATCAACGGTCATAACGTCCATGCTTAAGTTCAGTGCTCCAGCAAATCACTCGGAAAGACTCGCCGTCGCGGCACTTGTGATGATCTCTGTCGGTAGTCTGCTCGTGGTTAATGAAATCGGCGGCATTGTCCTGGCCGCTCTATTTCATGCGATAACGTCAATCGCTGCAATTGCGTATATTTCCAGCGAGCCTGCTCGCCTGCAACGTAAAGTGCGTGCCCGTACGCATGTGCTTCAAGATTTGGCTTATCGTGATGGCTTGACAGGTTTGCCCAATCGCCGATTTTTCAATTGGTATCTGGAGCAGTATCTGCCCAGACAAGCAGAGCAAGGCCCGGTGAATGGCATGAAAACCAGTCTTGTATTATTTGACTTAAACGGATTCAAAGCAGTGAACGATACACATGGTCACGATGCTGGAGATGAACTGCTCAAATATATATCTGAATCACTCAGTACTAGCCTGCCGTCAGATGTGCTGTTGGCACGGCTGGGCGGGGACGAATTTGTCGCATTGGTGCGCGATAGAGCTCATGGTCGAACGTTAAATGCTGTCGAACGTATTATCCGTAAATGCGCTAAAAGTGTTTTGGTCTATGACAGAAAGCGTATCCAAGTATCAGCATCGATTGGGGTTTCTACCACGCGTTCCGACTATCCTGATGTTGGTGGTATGTTGCGTGAAGCGGATGCCCGCATGTATGACGATAAAGCAGCGTCTAAAAAGGCGAAGTCTTCGTCAATTTTGCATACGCCCATGACGGTGGAGTTGGAAGTTTAAATAGTCATGCGTTTGTTCTTTGGCGGTGCCGACGATCGAGCAGCATCAGGATCAAGGCTATGTAGCCATAGACAATATAGCCACTGACGATGGGAGTAACCACTCAGGCGCAATTTCGCTGAGTCCGGGCAGCATGATATCGACCGATAGTGCAACGGTTGCTATAAGAATTGCGCAAAAAGCGATAAGTTCGCTGACTTTGGGCTGTTTGACTGGCTGCGCCATGCTTGGCAAATTTCTACAGAATGACGCTCGAAGGC
>CAZCKD010000185.1:0-7235 GCA_964498925.1 uncultured Granulosicoccaceae bacterium | reverse complement strand
CCTGCCCCCATAAAGTGCGTAAACAAACTCAGCAGGCGAATATTCGAACCGGTGTCGTTGACGACAACGAGACTCTCGGCAATAAGTGTGATGATGACGAGAGGTGGAACCGCAAGGCGAATGTTCCAGCCAATGATAAGCATGATTCCGCCGATGACTTCCGCCGCGATGACAACATTAAAAAGCCAAGGCAGATGCGGCTGTAAAACTTGCGGGAAGTCAGCAAGCATGGCGAGAAAATCACCTGGCATAAGGATTTTAAATATGCCTGGAATGAGAAAGAACACGCCAGAGGCTATTCTTAAAATACCAATACCGGTATTGGTATGCCGTTCAGAACGGTCCAGCACTTCCCGATTTTTACTCATAATGACTCACCGTGATTTCAGGTCATTTTAACCTTACTTATCCAACAACGGGTCTTGGCTCTCTCCTCTGCCAGCCTTCAAGCACGCCGCAGCGCTAAACCTTTACAAAAAAGTAAACTAGGTTTTTTTTAGTTTTAATAATATTGTCATGATTGGGCCGAAGGAAAGAATCGATATAGAAAAATCGTTTTTATTTCATCTTTGTCGTTCAACAAAGGTGCGCTTGACAATATTGCTCAGTCAATAGCCACCAGAAAAGACATTTAACCCACCGGAGGACTTCAGCTAACTACAGCGTATTGCAGTCAACGTACGAAGATAGATCCGACCGGCTCATAAGGCCTCTGTCGACAAACACGACGCTTACACCTGCGTCTGCGGCCTTGTAGGCTGCATAGCCGCCTGCAATACCACCGCCAATAACGAGCACATCGGATCTTATGTGTCGATCATTATCTATGCTAAATCCCGCCGGCCCAGGCTAGCGCCCTATTTGATCCGCCCAGAGATTGCAACTGGTTCTGCTGTTTCCAAGATATCAGCGACCATTTAGTGCTTGACAAATGCTGAAACCAATAACTGGACACTATGGACACATAGTGTCTACAAACTGCACTGCTCAAAGACCAGACATATCACCGATATTTTGGCGGAAAGGGAGGGGGCAGCGCAAAACAAAGCGGGAACTTCCAGCCTGTAGCCACATCAATAGGATTATTAGGGGTAATGAAGTTACCAGTCACATTGACTTATTCACGCATAAATAATTCCTGTGGGTAAATCTGATCCGATCGGCATGAGAAGCAGGAATAATCAGGTAAGATGAAATCACCCGCAGATTTTGGCTAGAGGAGCTCAGCTATGAACAATCTAAGTGCATGTGTCCCTCAGGGAAGAGTCGTCCAAGGGTATTTAAGCGATCGTTCTCACTGGAACGAAAACGTGGCTTCGGAGATTGCTGAAAAAGAAGGCATCTCACTAACGCAGCAACATTGGAAGATAATTCACATTCTTCGCACTGAATTTTATGCCAATAGCGGTATTTTGCCCTCCGAACGTGATGTGCAACGTGGCTACACTCGGGAATGGGACGCTCTGCTGACTGATGCTGAGCTCAATACATTGTTTCCCCGAGGGCTCAAAAGTCAGGCCGCAAAAATAGCCGGCTGTCTAACTATTAATAGCGTCAGTGATTTGCTGTTGTTCAAAGGTGATGCGGTGTGGGCGATTAAACCCAATCAAATGGTCATCGACGCTCTGAAGATACTATCTGACAAAAACATCGGCGCATTGATGGTCGTAGAAGGCGGAAATCTAGTTGGTGTCATTTCAGAACGTGACATTACCCGCGATTTACTTTTACAAGACAAAAAGATTGGCGACGTAAAGGTGGCGGATATCATGTCCCAAGATGTTGTATCCGTAGCACCAGATACATCACTAGAAGAGTGTATGGGACTAATGACAGAATGCGGATTCAGACACTTGCCAGTTCTGAGTCAGGAAAGATTAGTAGGTGTTCTTTCTATGCCAGATTTAGTGAAAGTTGTCGTTGAACAACAGCATTTCGTCATTACCCACCTAAAAAGCCAGCAAGAAGCGTCGACAGTTTTGAATTGAATAAAACTTAACTGTGCCGCATTCCGCTCTGCAGTTAAGAATCAATACCAAACCTCACCAACTGCCCTGCTTGCGGTTCGTTGACTAGGCCGGTTCCCTGTACCAAGTCAACTCGACCGTTAACAATTTGCATTGTCTCCCCCAACAATTCAGTTCTCAAGCTGTTCTTGTTGACGTCCATTTCACAAACCGACGAGCCAACCACAGCTGCAGTAGTGGATAGAGCCGCCATTTGGCCTATAGCACTACCCATAAAGTGCGGCCAAAGCACCGAGCCAGACGGCAGCGCATCAGTCAGGCATTAGGCTATTTTCGAATACGAAGATAGCCTAATAAAGCGTTTTCGCTTGACGTTCCTTAAGTGCGGAATCATAGGATTCCGAATCGAATTCAGGAAGTGCAGATCTCACAAGCTCACCTGCTGTCGGTAAGGTCGAACGATCAACATGGCGTGATGAGTCCCATAGAAAAGAACGTATCAGTGCACGTGCGCACTGGAAATAGATCTTTTCGATACTGACAACTATGGCAGTTGCAGGCAGCTTACCGTTTACTTCAAACAAAGCCAGAATCTCTTCGTCCACACTTAAATGTGCCCGACCATTAATTCGCAGCGTTTCGTTGCAACCGGGAATCATGAACAACAAGGCAACTCGTGGATCAACGACGATATTTCTCAACGTGTCCAGGCGATTGTTTCCACGCCGATCGGGGATGGCGATGGTTTGATCATCCAGGATAGAAACAAAACCGTTCTCATCTCCACGAGGCGAGCAATCCATACCCTCAGGACCGATACTGGCTACTGATACAAATGGCGACGCTTCAATTAATTTACGATAAGGCTCATTAAGCGAAGACAACTCTTTTGCAAGACTGGTTTCAGCAACCTTACCGTACAACGCTTCTAATTCAGCAATTGACGTCACGCGACTTGATGACATATTTTCCTCCCGTTATAGATTACGGAATTATCCGCAGGTTTTTTTCTAATAACTTTGTTATTTTAAAAACGAATTCATATAGTAAAACCCGGCCAATCCCCAGGCATCGCCCATTTCACCGCTTTCAATCATCGTTTTAATATCTTTAGTGGGCACACGCTTGCACACCAATCCGTGCTCCATACGCTCTAGACGTTGTTCGCCTATGTCCACAATATCCCGGCTAGCGCAAACGTGTAGTTTTTGATTGGTGAATCCCGGGTCTGCGTAGAAGGAACCTAAATATTCAATATCACCCACCACAACACCGGTCTCTTCCTGCAATTCCATTCGCGCAACCGCTTTGGCATCCTCAGTCGTAGAGTCGAACCCGCCAATAGGAAACTGCCAGATAGTTTGTTCTATCGGATGACGATATTGATTAACAATATAGGTATAGGTTTTTGAGCCAACCGATTCGATAGCGATGGTCAGGACAGCGTCGGTCTTTTGCGCATGATAGTAAGTGCACTCCGCGCCATTTTGGAGCTCGTACTTATCTTCAAGAATTGTTACCCACTGGTTGTCTACTAATTTACGTCTTTTCATTGTGAGTAACTCCTATCACTGCAAACTGTTAAGACTCTATTTTCAGGCTACCCAATGCTTGATTAATAATTCAACGGGGTCTGATGTTGCAAAACATAAATTATGTCCGCCTTCAACAACGAAGAGCCTAGCATCTGGCAGCGCCTCAAGGATATTCTCAGCACGATCTACCGGCGCTTGCAGATCATATTTACCCGCAAAGATCATTGTTGGAATATTGATATTAGGCAGCAGATTCCACGCGTCGTGATTGGCACGAGCCTGCAACAGCTTGGGGTAATTTTTCGCGTTGTCAAAACTGGCTAAAAACGCAGCGTCTGCTTTTATGCGATTCTCAATCGTCTGCATTGCAGATTCAGCATCGGCAGAGATTGTGTGCGTAAAACGACTATCTTGTATTTCAAGAGCAGATTGAGCCCTCACAGCCGCGTCCTTGATGTTTAGGAACTCATGTATGGGGTAGGACGAACCACCCTCACCACCCGCTGCTCCAACCGATAATGCCATTTGGGTAATGCGCTGGGGCGCCATAGCCGCCAGGTGCAGAGCTGTCATAGCTCCGAAGCTTTCACCAAGAATATATGCACGCTCCCACCCTAGCGCATCCATCACATGCATGCTGTCGGTGGCGTAGTCGTGCATTGACCACTCTCCGGCTGGGCCATCGGTACCACCGAGCCCACGGGGATTAGCAGCCGCAACGGTAAAGTGTTTAATCAAATCGCTTTCGAAGATGGGTGCACGAAGTGATAGATCTGTGTTTGATCCTCCCAAAAACAACAGTGATGGCCCACTACCCTCTATTCGCATGTTTACCGAAATGCCTTCTGTGTCCATGCGCGTTAGCTTATTCATGTCAGCGATTTCCAAAGCATGCGAAGTGCACTAATGCCTAAGAAAACAGCGAAGGCAAGTTTGAGTTTTCCAGGCTCCATCGAGTGCGCTAGTTTCGCACCATAAGGCGCAGTAAAAACGCTCATAGAGAACAGTACGACTGCTGCAGGTACGTTAACGTAACCAAATGATCCCGGTGGTCTGCCATCAACTCCCCACCCCGCCCATATAAAACCAAACAGCGCTGGCACAGCGATGAGTAGGCCGAACACCGATGCCGTTGCGACCGCTCGATGTACGGTAACAGAGAGCATAGAAAGCACAGGTACAGACAGCGTGCCGCCGCCAATGCCCATTAGTGAGGATATAAACCCAATCGGTAAAGCTATGGCGCTTTGGGTTGTGCGTGATTCCGGTGGTTTATCGGCTAAGGTGATTGTTTTTCCCATAAACAAATTTATGGAAACAAGTAGAGCCACCACACCGAATACCAATGTTAGCCCGTGAGATCCAACGTATTTGGATGCCACACCACCCACAAGTGCTCCTATAAAAACGGCAGGGGCCCAATCACGAACAATTTGTTTATCGATGGCCCCGCGCTTGTGATGGGCCCGTGCTGACGATAGAGATGTCGGAATAATCGTTGCCAATGAGGTGCCCACCACCAGCAACATCGCGATGTTGTCATCGATGCCGAAAATTTCAGTAACTACAATGAGCACGGGAACAATGACGATACCGCCGCCTACGCCTAACAACCCCGCCAGTACGCCGGCAATGGCGCCTGTGAGCAGCAGCCCAAGGGTCAAGCCCACTAGCGTCAATATGGAAAATTCACCAATCATAGAAAATTCAGGCTCGAGACTGCATTTATAAAGAAGATATCAGCTTGACCAAAGCATACGATAGAAGGCAACGGCCTGTTAACCATAGTCCGGAAAAACGTTTAGCTACGGGTCAGACGAATAAAAAGCGGATGAGGCGCCTCATCTAACAAGCTACAATAGGCCCAAGCTCGCTCAAAGTAGGAACCCGATATGTCAGACCCCATAGCAACATTCTTCGACGCATGGCAGCTCGATTCAGACGATGCTCGACTGGAAAAAATAACGAGCGCTGTGACCGCCAATGTCCAATATTCCGATCCGCGAACCGAAAAAACGCTCGAGGGAATTGACGCTCTAAGTGAATACGTTGGCATGTTCAGCGCACATGCGCCAGGATGGACTGCGAAAGTAGTCGGAAGCGACCAAACTGCGGGTATGACGCGTGCGACAGTCGCTTTCGGCGGCATGGGGCCTGATGGTAAAGAGATGGTACAACTGGGTCAGTATTTCGTGGAGACTGAAGGTGAACTTGTCTCTCGAATGGTCGGATTTGTCGGTACAGGTGCGCAGGAATAACGCAACAGCAGTCATCCCGTTTTTTAAGCAATACTTACAACACGTTCCATTTGGTTGTTTCTATTAGGGCTTCCAGCGCAGCAGTGCCTGCGTGGGAGTTCCCGTTGGCGTTGAGGCAAGGTGACCACACCGCCACTGCAGCCACATCAGGAACGACAACGACTATACCGCCGCCTACACCACTTTTTCCGGGCAACCCAACGCGATAGGCAAAGTCCCCGGATGCATCGTAGTGTCCGCATAGCATCATCAATGCATTGATGCGACGGGCCCGTTTGGTTCCAACAAAACGTTTTTTTCGAAGTGGGTCTTTGCCATTGCTGGATAAAAACAGCGCACTTCTAGCCAGTTGTTGACAGCTCATGGCAATGGCGCACTGGTGACAGTAAACATCCAGCACATCGTCAACGCTACGTTTCAGATTTCCAAAGCTCTGCATGAAATGAGCAAGACTTGCATTTCTGTGGGCCGTGGCAAGTTCAGATTCCGCGACATCTTTATCGATGTTAATTGAATCATCGTCAGCTAACTCACGAACTAAGTTTAGTAACTTCTCGCGACTTACCTGCGTTGTTTGATCGCCTAACATGATGTCGGTGACAACCAACGCACCTGCATTGATAAACGGGTTTCTAGGTATGCCGTTTTCTTGCTCTAGCTGGACAATGGAATTAAACGAATTGCCTGAAGGCTCACGACCTACTCGACTCCATACTTCAGTAGCCGGCCGATCAAGAGCCGCCGTGAGCGCAAACAGCTTTGAAATACTCTGTATGGAAAACGACTCTTGGCTGTCGCCATAACACGCGTAGTCGCCATCGACGGTAACGATTGCAGCACCAAACTTGTCTGCTGGTACCTCGGCAAGCGCAGGAATGTAATTAGCGACATGCCCAACGCCAATTTCTTCTTTGATGGATTGGCAAGCTGCTTCCAGCTGTTTTTGCAATGCGGTCATCGTGGGTTTTAAAATTCCGTTTATTCTTTCTTCTTGTCTCTGTGCGTATCAAATAGCGGCATAACACCGGTTATCAATCGCGCGCCTTTTCCATACGTAATGTAGCTCCAGAACCACTGTGATGCCACAATAAAAGGGGCGCGAACACCAATGAGAAAGTAGATGTGAGCAACACCCCACAGCCACCACGCAAAAATACCTTTAAAACGAAACTTACCTAAGTCCACCACTGCCGAATTCCGGCCTATCGTGGCCATATTTCCCTTGTGCTTATAAACGAACTCACCTGGATCAGCTCCCGCGCCCAGTCGAGATTGAATGAGCTTGGCAACGTACACACCCGCTTGCTTTGCCGCGGGCGCGATACCTGGAACACTTCCATCATTCCACGGGACAAGAGCGGCATCACCTATAACAAAGACGTCCGGCTGCCCTTCCACAGACATATCTTTTTCGACCGGAATTCGCCCTGATGGGTCTGTTTTGATTTGCAACCAATTGGACACACGAGGAACGT
>CAZCKD010000184.1:0-7236 GCA_964498925.1 uncultured Granulosicoccaceae bacterium | reverse complement strand
GGGAGTGGACTTCATTGCCACGATGGTCACACGCTGCAATAGCCGGTGCATTGTTCGGACTGATCGCAGTGCCGCTGCCATACATACTGGGTATTGGGTTAGAAGGCACTCTGTTGGCACTTACCGGTGCTTTCGAAAATCAGATGCTGCTTTATTTACTGGTCGCCAAACTGGTTGTTGTTTGTTTGGCATTAAGCAGCGGGTTTGCCGGGGGTGTGTTTGGCCCAGCGATATTTCTAGGCAGTATGCTTGGCGGCTTGTTCTGGGCCGTTGCCAGTTTGTCGGGTTTGCCATTAAGCGATCAAGGTGTGTACGCGGCGATTGGCATGGCAGCGTTAGGGTCTGCGTTATTGGGTGCTCCGATATCAACCGTTCTTATTGTGTTCGAGCTAACGCGTGACTACGGCATAACGCTGGGCGTTATGACAGCTGCGGCATTTGCATCCACTGTTATGCAAAGTGGACAGCACGGTTCTTTTTTCCGGTGGCAGTTAGCCCGGCGAAATGTGAACCTGTCAGGTGGACGTGATATCAGTCTGCTGATGACTCACCGGGTCGAAAATCTCATTTCGACCGATCATCTGCGGGTAGAGCCCGGGGTCACTACCGGTGAGCTGGAAGCGCGCATGGGGCAGGAGCGACAGCGACTGGCCGTATTCGTCGACGAAGAAGGGAAGTTTCAGGGCAGCGTGAATTTGTCGATGTTGATTGCTCATGCTATCGAAAACGGTATGGACTCCATGGCAATCGATGCCGCTTTGGGAACTGACTTCGTTATTAGTCCGATGACCAATATTGTGACGGCCGTTAAAAGCATGGCTGAACGTCAGCTTGAATTTATCCCGGTGGTCGATTCTCCTAAGTCTTCAAAATCCCAATTACTGGGTGTCGTGACGAAAAGTGAGCTACTGGCCGAACACTATGATGTGGTAAAACGGGCAAGAGAAGATGAATTTGGCATTACCTGATGCCAGCGAACAAACAATGAGGTTTCATTAATGAGCGGACCAGATTTTCTGGGTTTCGATACTTTGGCTTTGCATGCCGGTCAACAACCGGACAGTGAAACACGAGCCAGAGCAACCCCAATCTATCAAAGCACGTCTTTTGTATTTGAGGACAGTGACAAAGCGTCATCACTTTTCGATATAGCCCGTGCAGGGCATGTGTATTCCAGAATATCCAACCCAACTGTAGCGGTACTGGAAGAGCGCGTAGCAGCTCTTGAAGGTGGTGTGGGTGCAGTGTGTACCGCCAGCGGTATGGCTGCTATCCATTTAGGTCTTGTTACGATCACAGGCGCAGGTGGACATATCGTTGCCTCGCAATCGCTCTACGGCGGGACACACAATCTGCTGAGTTACACATTGCCTCGATTTGGCATTGAAACCACCTTTGTTGATCCTCGTGATCCGGATGCATTTGCAGCGGCTATTCGTCCGGAGACGAGAGTTGTATTTTCAGAAACCGTGGCAAATCCAAGATGTGAAGTTCTGGATATTCCCAAGGTGTCAGCTATCGCTCATGAAGCGGGTGTGCCTTTGATGATCGATGCCACATTAACAACACCGTATCTCATGCCGGTTATACCTTTGGGTGCCGACATTGTTATGCACTCGTTGACGAAGTTTATGGGTGGGCATGGAATTGCTGTTGGCGGTGTTCTTGTTGATAGTGGACGCTTCGATTGGGAAGCCTCCGGTAGGTTTCCGGAAATTGCAGAGCCGTATGCCGGATTTCACGGCATGGACTTCGTCGAAGAATTCGGACCCGCTGCGTACATCATGAGAGCCAGAAAAGAAGGTTTACGCGATTTCGGTGCAACACTTTCGCCCGGTAATGCCTTCCATTTGCTGCAGGGCTTGGAAACATTGCCGATGCGCATGGATAGACATGTTCAAAACACCGAAGCCATAGTCGACTTTCTTTCGCAACACGAAGCGGTCTCAGTGGTTCATCACACATCGGTGCCTAGCCACCCGGATCATGAGCTTGCTAAAACATTGCTTCCTAAAGGATCAAGTGCTGTGTTTAGTTTTGAGTTGGTCGGTGGTCGTGCTATGGGAAGTGCGTTTATTGAAAACCTTCAGTTGTTTTCGCACTTGGCTAATGTTGGTGATGCTAAATCTCTGGTTATTCATCCTGCCAGTACCACACATTCGCGAATGGACGACGATGCACTGAAAGCTGCCGGTATTGCCCCGGGTTTGATACGTCTGTCGGTGGGGCTGGAAGACAGTAAAGATCTACTGGCAGATTTGAATTTTGCGCTCAAGCGGGCGGCGAGACACGCATGAATATCACGTTAGATAACCAAGAAATTTTTCTGAGTAAGGGTGGCGTTGAATGGCAAGACGATCGTGCCACACTGATTCTCCAACATGGCGCCGGGATGAACCGAACCGTTTGGGTGTTGCTTTCCCGATTTTTCGCGCGGCACGGATTTAATATCATAGCGGCGGATCTTCCAGGTCACGGTGCCTCGAAGGGAGAGGCGATACCGACGATTGAGGGCTACGCTCAATTCGTATGGTCGCTCGTCGATGAGTTGCAGAAGAATCACGGTTTGCCCGAAGGGCCGGTCGTCATGGGTGGTCACAGTATGGGAGCGCTGGTTGCTATGGAAGCTGCCGGGCAACAGCCTGCGCGTGTAGATCATTTATTAATGTTGGGAACCGGGTGTCCAATGCCAGTCGGAAAGCCGCTACTTGACGCTGCAGAGGCTAACGATCAGGCGGCCGTTAATATGATCACGCTTTACGGTCATTCGTTCCAGTCTCAGCTCGGTCACAACCATGTCGCTGGTATCAGTGTTCAGAATGCAGCAATGGCGCTATTGGAAGGCGCAGCGCCTGGCGTGTTGCACAATGATCTTCTCGCCTGTAATAACTACCAAGGTTTGGAGAAAGTGGCTGAATCCTTTGCAGGTCGCAAGTCAACATTGATTGTTGGAGATTCCGATCGCATGACGCCTATGAAAACGAGCCTTGGGATAAAGAACGCGTTGAATTGCGACATGACGGTTCTGTCCAACTGCGGACACATGGTGATGTCAGAACAACCGGAGCAAACTCTACAGGCTGTTCGAGCAGCGCTGCTTTAATCAGAAGTAGATTGATAGGGGACGACCGCAGGAGAGCTTGCGATCGTTCCTGTTTCTTTTCGGTATCAGTTACTCGTCTGGCTGGTCGTGAAGTGCATCCAACGCTGTAAAAATACTTTCTTTGATATCGTCAACTGAGCCGACGCCGGGAATATGCACGTAGTTGGGTTTGCAAGGATCATCCGATGCTGCCCAATCTTTGAAATACGCTTTCAGAGGAGCTGTTTTTTCCTCGTAGACATCCAGGCGGTGTCTAACGGTTTCTTCCTTATCGTCATCACGTTGAATCAGCGGTTCACCCGTCACGTCATCCAGACCTTCCTGTTTCGGCGGATTGAAAACGGTGTGGTAACTACGGCCAGAGGGCTCATGGATACGCCTGCCACTCATGCGCTTGATAATTTCCTCGTGATCGACATCGATTTCGACGACCCCCCCAATTAGGACGCTGGCGTCCTTTAAGGCGTCGGCTTGCGCAATGGTTCTTGGAAATCCGTCAAATAGAAATCCTTTTTTGCAGTCGGCTTCTTTAATGCGTTCTTGAACAAGGCAGATGATGATGTCATCGGAAACAAGATTGCCTGAGTCCATCATTTTTTTCACCTTTGTGCCTAGTGGCGTTTGGGCTTTAATGGCCGCTCTAAGCATATCCCCGGTCGAGATTTGCGGAATCCCGTACCGTTCAGTCAGAAACCCGGCTTGAGTGCCCTTTCCGGCACCGGGTCCCCCTAACAAAATCAAGCGCATTTAACGTTCCTCAAGAATAAATGAGTGGAAGGGTATCGAATTAGGCCGGTTCTTGCAGGAAAAGTAATCGCTCGGTGCCATACTTGTCGCATGAGCGTGGAACATCTTAGAGAAGATCTGGTCTTCACTACCGAATTGGTGGGGCGACAATTTACCTTTCATACGACTTGGGGAATATTCTCTCCCAGAGGAATCGATGAGGGGACCTTGCTGTTACTGGATCACCTGCAGGTGAAAGATAACGACGTCGCGCTGGATATGGGGTGCGGTTACGGTCCTATCGGAATATCCATTGCTCACCAGGCCCCACAGGGGCGTGTACACATGGTGGATAAAGACTTCTTAGCCATAGAGTATGCGGGTTCCAATGCAAAAAGGAACGGATTGAATAATGTGGAAGCTTACTTAAGCAATGGTTTGAGTCATGTGCCGAAGAACGAGCGATTTGATCTGGTTGTGTCCAATTTACCGGCTAAGGTGGGCAACGAATTTTTTCAGATCATGTTCCACGATGTCCATCGTCAAATGCAGCCCGGTGCTCGATTTGTCGTGGTGACGATTAATGGTCTTAGAGGGTTTATCAAGCGTTCCTTTACGGAAACGTTCGGAAACTATACAAAACTGAAACAAGGAAAGAGCTATACCATTTCCATGGCGGTCTTAGAGCCCTGACATTTGCACTGTTCGCCCGGCTGGATTGTCAGCTGGCAATCCGTGCACCAGGTAGCTCCTGTTGGACTCAGCTGCTTATCGACCTCAACCCGATCATCGAACACAAAACATTCGCCCTGCCAGTGTTTGCCGCCTGTGCGCTCAAAATAGTTGAGAACACCGCCTTCTATCTGGTGGACCTCGCTAAATCCTTGCTCGATCATCCAGGGTGCTGCTTTTTCACAACGAATACCACCCGTGCAAAATGTCACGACGGGCTTGTCGAGACTTAAGCTTCCGTCAGCGAGAGCCTGGTTGACGGCGGTTTGAAAATCCCGGAAGTGGGCGATATTCAAGTGCTCAGCGGTGTCAAACGTGCCTGATTCAATCTCGTAGGTGTTTCTGGTATCCAGCAGCGTAAAGTCTTTGCCTTCATCAATCCATTGGGACACGGTTTCAGGAGCCATAGCTGGCGCTTCCGGACGATGGAGTTGCCTGTCTTTTGCGTCAGCACCATCAAACGCAATGATTTCATGCCGGATTCTCACTTTGAGCTTTGAAAAAGGAATGGTGTCAGACAGGCTTTTTTTCAGCCACATCCCCGAAAAGCGGGAGTCTGCGTTCAGCACATCGATGGCGTCGTTGATTTCCTGCTCAGTGCCTGCCAATGCGACATTGATACCTTCTTCAGCGAGCAGCACTGTTCCTAAAACCCCCGTTTGCTTGAGGGCGTCCAGCAAATCAGCTTGAATTATTGGCAAGTATTCCAGTCGGACAAATCGATAGCCCGAAATGTTCTCGAATTGAGGGATTGTTGAATTTGGCATTTAATTGTCTTTATAGGGTCGTAATTTTCTTGCGTTGTACTATAGTGGTTCTCATAACGAGAATTCTATCTGTCTTTGCCACGCTTTATCCAAAACGGACTAATTTCGGGTGTAGAGGATGACTGACAATATGCCATCGATCAGACCGCTTTTGCTGCTTACCAGCTTGTGTCTGTGTCCTGTGGCTCTACTGAGTGCGGATTCTCACAGAAAGGATCCACCTCTGGCAGATCCGAACTTTGTCTTTGTCGCGGAAAGGCAGCGATTTATTGAAGCGCGAACTGCTCTGGCTGCGGGTTCTATGGATTCTTTTGAATCTCTGTATACCTCGCTCAAAGATTACCCGCTACAACCCTATCTGCAGCATGAACGCCTGGCAAAGAAGTGGCGCTCAGAGCGTCCTGATGAAAATGCTATCGCCGAACTTGATGGTTTTGCGGAGCCTAAAAACCAGACTTCTTTAACGCGTAAGTTAACGCGCATATTGCAGAAACGATTCGCTGATACCGGCCAGTGGAAGACGTTTTTGTCCATAACCGAACGTCCCTTGGCAGCTTCGCTGCCTTGCACTGTGCTCGAAGCAAAGTATGAGCTGGGTAAGCTGGATGGATTTGATGACAGTAGCCTTGAGCTCTGGGTGCAGGCGAAAAAACATCCTGAAAAATGCGCAGCAGCGCTAACGCACCTCGAAACGATTTCTACGGTGCCCATTGTCAGTATCTGGGAAAAAATATACACCGCCATGGAGGCGAACAAACCGGAGCATGCAGAGCCACTGCTTAATTATCTGGCATCTCGCGACCGCGCTCTGGTTAAACAATGGATTGAATCCAAAGATAATCCAGTGCCTTTCCTCACCGGTGGGGATTTACGCGAGGATACGGTGCTTAATCGTCGAATCATTGCCGATCTAGTCGTTGAATGGTCGAGAGACGATACAACGGCTGCCATGAATCACTGGTTGAAGGTTCGCGATTCTTATTTGTTCTACAAGGATCGTTTCTACGATACCAGTCGGGCTATCGCTATGCGATCGGCTTATCGTCGAATGCCTGAAGCGCAAGATTGGTTATATACCTTCGTAAACAAGCCAGATGATCTGGAGCTTCAGGAATGGCGCATCAGAACAGCGCTTCTGGCTGAAGACTGGGGGGCTGTGGTCAAATCGATTTCCGAGCTGCCCCAGGTCGAGCAAGAGGAAGATCACTGGGCGTACTGGGTTGCGCGCGCGCTGCAGTTGGATGGTAAGGAGTCAGAGGCAAAGCTTATCTACTCTCGCTTAGCCAAGCTTCAGTCCTATCATGGGTTTTTATCGGCAGATCAGCTGGGTCAGCCGTATGCAATTTACGACGAACCCTTGATCGTTGAACGCTCTCTGCTCAACGAGCTAGCTAACGATCCAGAGCTACTTCAAGCGCGCGAATTCCATTATGTGCAGTTACCCCATGAAAGCAGGCGGGTCTGGAATAATTGGCTCTCAAACCAAAGCCCGGAAAATCTGGCTGCTGGCGCCGTTCTGGCGAGTCACTGGTCCTTATATGATCGAGCCATTTTTACTGCCGGCAAAACAGAACAGAAGCGGGCCATTTCGGTTAGGTTTCCGGTGCTGTATCGACCTGATGTGGCCAGGGCTGCATTGGAAAATCGGATAGATCCAGCTTGGATATTTGGCGTCATGAGGCGTGAAAGTGCGTATATCCGTGACATCAAATCGGGTGCAGGCGCTGTCGGTTTGATGCAGCTGATGCCCAATACAGCAAAGTTTGTTGCACGCTTAAAAGGTGATGCTGACTGGCGTGGTGACCTGACCAATGCAGAAACCAATATTGATTTCGGCGCCTTTTATTTGCGGCACGTGATGGATAAATTTGATGATCATCAGGTGTTGGCCACAGCCAGCTATAACGC
>CAZCKD010000183.1:0-7243 GCA_964498925.1 uncultured Granulosicoccaceae bacterium | reverse complement strand
TCGAATGGCGGATCTTTGCGCATAAGAATGATGTCATGCTCTGACAGAGGCGCATCGACGTAATCTTCGGCGTCAAACCAGTGCGCATTGTCATCGTAGACTGTCACTTTTCGACGTCTGGCAAAGGCTTTGCCCTGGTCCAGATACATATCCTTTTGATCAATGCTGTGAACTGTCCACCCGCGTTCTTGCGCGGCCAGCAACATAGCCAGGGTGGTGTCCTTGTAGGGAGTAATGGATTCGATGGGATCCATGACAACGCCGATGGTGATACTCATTGATTTTCACAACTCAAAGTGCCTATTGCTAAGTATCGCATGGACCAACGAATTGGGTGTTTATTCCTCTAAATGCGTGACGTTTGGGGCATTAATCGGATACCCTTTACTGCCCAATGGGCAGTCTTCGCACCCGAGAGCTTCCTATGACCGCTTCAGACAAAGTGACCAATGCCATGCGCTCGCCAGAAACCATAAGCGAAGTCACTATATTGCTGGTTGACGACAGCAAAACTATTCGTCGTTCTGCCAGTGGATATCTGAGTTCGGCCGGATACAACGTGGTCACAGCGGTTGATGGATTTGATGCCCTTTCCAAAGTGGTACAGCACCGCCCCGCGCTTGTTTTTGCCGATATCATGATGCCAAAGCTCGATGGCTATCAAACCTGTGCTCTGATAAAAAACAACGCTGACTATCGTGATACTCCAGTGATTATGTTATCGAGCAAGGATGGCCTGTTTGACAAAGCGCGCGCCAGGGTTGTAGGAAGCGATGCTCATCTGTCAAAACCATTTTCCTCACAAACCTTGTTAGCGGCTGTTGAGCGTCATTTGTCCGAGAAGCGGTCAGAAGTGTTGAGCAAGCAAAATCAAGCGGAGTCAGCCGAGGTGTCAGATGGCTAATCGAGATTTCAGGAGCTTATACTCGTGACACAGTATCTGCTTTTCGATGCGGGCGGCCTGGACTTAGCAGCGCCCTCCAGCCTGATTAAAACCATCCATGAAGATCTCAGCGTGCAGCCGGTATCGGGCACTCGTGGCTGGTTTCGCGGAATCGCTGTGGCACAGGGCAAACTGTTGCCCATAACAGACATTGGAGCATTTGCAGGAAGGCGCTCGTCCACCGGCCGAACACTTGAGCTGGATCCATCGGCCACCATCGCTGGGCTTCAAGTTGATCAGGTTCACGGACTGACAGAACAAACTATTGACGAGGTGCCTCTAAGCGATCTGGAGCGCACAGTTGTAGAAGATGGAAATTTAACGTTCTCTGAACGCGCAATTGTTAAGCAGGATCGGGCTTACCGGATTCTGGATATTGGGTCGCTCGTCCAATCCAGTGAATTTCTTGATATATCGGTGAATGAATAATGGGTGTCCATTGTGAGTAGTCGGAAGTCTCCAATGCGCATTGTTGTGCCTTTCGTCTGCCTTGCGCTCTCTTTATCAGCTTTGGCGTTTTTGCTGGTCAGTTCGCTGAATACGGTTGGTCATTTACAGTCTAATTGGGGCGAATTTCATTCAACGTGGCTCGATATGCAACAGGGTGTTGCTCAAGGGAGTGAGGTTGCGGTTGCAGATCAACGTGTCATGCGTGTCGACACCTTGATGTCGGCATCTGAGAACGGTAAGGCGGCATTGTTTATCGCATTGGGGTTGTCCGTTTTGACTTTTCTTTGGACTGCGCTGGCAACTCGTAAGGCCTTATCGAAAACGGCTGTTGCCCCCGGCGGCGCTGTCAGTTCTGAGCGTCTTGCCCTGATGCGACTTGGTGAAGAAATAGAGCCATTAACGCAAGGTGATCTGCGGGCTAATGCTTCTGATCTGGATCCTGATACCGCACAAGTGGCTACCTCCGTTAACTACATTGTTAACGAATTTCGAACAGTTCTTGCCACCTTAGGGTCATCTTCAGAAGAACTGAATCGCATTCTTGATCAGTCCGGACGCTCCACTGATGAAGTTGCTGAGGCTTGCGCTGAACAATCCCGTCTTATCCATCGATCGTCTAACTACTTATTTTCAATGAGCGCCACCATGTCGGGATTATCTGCCGACTCCGCCGAATGCTCAACGGTTTCTCAGGCGATGGTAGAAAAGTCTAAATCTGGTGAGCTTGCCGTTAGTGCCACGCTTGCAAAACTTTCGCTCATCAGTGAAGAGGTCGGTAATACAACTCGGATTATGCATCGTTTGGCTGAAAATCTGGCCGCCATCGATGAGTCGGTAAGGGTTGTGCAGGACGTTGCCAAGCAAACGGATCTGCTAGCGCTCAATGCCACCATCCGTGCTTCTGCCGGTTCGCGCTCGTCTTCGGCTAGTGATGCAGCTGCCGACTTAGGTCGGCTATCTGATGAAGTAGCCCAGCTGGCAGAGGTGCTGGGTCAAGCTACAGGCGAAATCGGACTTCTGACAGGCATCATTGCCAAAGATGCCTCAGATACAGTGTTGTCGATGGAGCACATTGGCGAGGAAATTACCTCAGGTGTGGCGCAAACAGAGCATGCCGACGTTGCGTTGTCTGATATTAGACAATCAGCTGATTTACTCTATACCCGTATCCAACAAATGACGGAGCGAAGTGTTGAGCAGTCTGGAATCGTAAAACAGCTGACAGAAAACATGGACGCCATTAATCAAGTGACTGATCAGACGGTTAATGGATTGACGGCCAACGTCACCACTTTGGCCGGTTTACAACATTTAGCGTCTGATCTTCAACAAAGTACGTCTGAATATCAGCTGCCTGATAGGCGCTCGCTGAGTTCGGGTAATAAAAGTCAGCGCACGAGTATTGCCAGACGAGCTGCGGACAGAGCGGTTAACGTATGACCGATTCCAGCGGCATGAGTTACCTGTCCGGCCCTGGCACTGCGCCCGACTTCAGTCATGAGGCTCTGGCCCATTTGCAGATTCAATGTGATGCATTTGCGAATCATGTCCATAGCTTTTTAAGTGCCGCCACTGAGTCGAATAGGACTCAGCTACGCGATGATCTAAGTCGGTTTCGTAACACACTCGTACTGCTGGACAAATGTGGAGCAGTTTATGTCGTAGAAGAGTTACTGCTTTTACTCGACGCTGAAGCGGATGGGCAGATACAAAATTTCTCCGAATTGGGACAAGTGCTTATTAATGGCGCAGATGTTCTCAGTACACACGTCGCCATTCTTCAGGTAGAGCAATCACGCGATAGTGCTTTGGATATGTTGCCGTTGGTGAACGACAGCCGGGCGTGTCGAGATGAAGAGCTGTTGTCAGATAGTCTTGTTCTTGCTGCCGGAATTTCAGTTCCCGAAGCGAAGCAAGTGAGCATAGCCAATGAACAATGGCAACAACAACGCGCTGAATGGGAAGAATTTGCGGCCGCGCATCATGCGAAGATAGCCGGCGCTTTGTTAGCCTGGTGGAAAGAAGATGACGTTGCGTCGATAACTCAATTAGCATCGCCACTGGAAGATTTAGTGGAGTTTTGTAGCTCGCGGAATTTTCTGAGTATGCTAGTACCGCTCTATCAGGCGAGCTCCCTAGTTGCAGACGCATTGACGCAATTAACACTGGCAGACGGTGCCGCTTTGCGCAAAATGTTTGCCCAGCTAGAGAGGCATTTACATCGTAGCCTGCTTGCTGCGACTCCAGAGGATTTATTACCCGCTGATCTGTTGCGTAATTTTTTATATTACGTGGGTCAGTTTGAATCATCGTCGCCAACGGCACTTGAGCTTCGACGGCGTTTTCGTTTGGATCGTGTCCGGCGTGTTGATAACAATAACGAGCTTGGAGATACGCCAACCATCGGGCTTGGATATCATTTAGCCAATGCTATTCGATCGAACATCAGTGTTGAAACGCAGGCACTGAAAGACTGGTTAGAACACGCCGGTACACAATCGGATCACCCTCACTTTGTCAGACTTCGAGTTCGATTTTCAGAATTAGAACCCGTTATTAAAATGATGGGGGCTGCTGAGGCGTTGGCTTGTTTGCAGAGCATCAATGCCGATTTGAAGTTGTTAACGGGTGATAGCATGCCCGATGGTGAAACCCGTTTGCGATTGGCCGAATCCTTAATTGTTTTGGATACGCTGCTGGACAAATCTGCCAGGCAAAGCATCACCAGACATGCACATGCGTCAGATTCAGTGATCAACCCAGATGATGTTTTCATTGATTTGGCAACGGATGCCTGCCTCCGGGAAGCGCGTATCGGACTGCAAGGTGTGGCGGGTGAACTTGAGGTGGCACTTAAAAAAGGTTCGCTGGCCACGGGGCAATGTCACTATTTAAATCAGCAATTGCAAGTCATCGACAATGCACTGCAGATACTGCCATTGCCTGAAATAAGTCCTTTGCTACGAGGTTTGTCCAATGTACTCACTCAGCTACAGTTGACGGCCAGGCAAGGTAACGGTAATGATGCTTCGGCAACATCCGCAGAGGATTATGTGGCAACGCTGCTGGTCTCTCTCGATTACTACCTAGGCTGCGTTTTGCAACCACAAGCTGCTGCCAGTCAATTACTGCTCGATGCGGAACAAGCACTCGACAGTGCTCTGACAGAATTAAACAGTAACGACAGTTCGGTTACATCGAACGCGATCAGCACAGATTCGGAGCAGCGGGTGTCAGACCTACTGCCGCATATGGATGAGATTGGCTCCTCCATAGCGTCCTATAGAAATCATCCTAGCCGAGTCTCTTTCCGATCTATTCAAGATGCCATACATAGCCTTGAAACATCGACGATAGATCAGCCGGAATCCAACCTCCATACATTGGCAAGAGCGGGCGGAAATTTTTGCGCCCATCATGTCGCTAATGGTGATTCGCTTGATGAAAGCAGTCTCGGTTTGCTGGATGAATTGCATGCGGTTTTGCCGCAATTGTTTGATCAAATGCTTGGAGGTCCCGAAGAGGTTCGTGATCTTGACGAGCTCGTACAGCGTTTAACGATTTCTGCGTCCGAGGACTCCGTTGAATCCATGCGAGAGCTAACACTCAACGTTGATGAAGAACTGCTATTTAATGAGCTGGACGGCTCAGAGTCCAACGGCTTTGATGAAACGCTTCAACATGTGTTTTATCACGAGTGTCTGAGTCATCTTGAGGTTCTGGATGAGTCTGTTCGAATGGCGCTGCATGCAGGCGTTGATTCTTCAGCTCAGCTTCCTTCAGAGCAGATGCTTCGCGCTTTGCATACATTGACAGGTAGTGCGCAAACGGTCGATGCACCACAAATTGTATCTATTGTTCAACCCTTACAGCGTGCAGCACTCGCAAGACAAAGGTTAGGCAAATACTTTGGCCGGTCTGAAACCCGTTATGTGGGTGATCTGGTGGTGGCATTGCGCGCGCGACTGGAATCGTTCAGTTCCGGTGAAGATGTTAATGCGCGAATTATTGCTATCGAGCAAGAGCTTCAACCGTTTTTGCAAGCCTCTTTGCCTGGGGTTGAGGCGCATAATTCGCACGCTGATGAACCGGGTGCTTTATCCCTACATGATGTATTCAGTGAAGAGGCAGATGAATTACTTGAACGATTAAGGCTGCTTGTTAGTCGGGATCCATTCAATACAAAGGACATGCATTCTGCCTTGACCTTGCTGCATACCTTAAAGGGCAGTGCACGTATGGCTGGCAGAGAATCGATCGCACAGCTGGCTCACGATCTTGAAAGTAAAGTGCAATCTCTGGACAGCACCGACGAACAGTTTGATGTTTTGTCTCATGGGTATGAACAGTTATCGACTGAGTTAGCCGGTTCAACGCAGCTGGCGAGTAAGGCGAGTGACGAAACAGAAGTTTCAAATTCAACGGTCCCGGCAGCTAGCGTTGAGCCTTTGGTGGCTAGCGATGCAGCCTTTGACTCACTGTTGGATCTAGCCACTGATGTCACCGTAAACCAGGCAAGGCTCAGCGATGAATTAGCCAGACTGCGCGAGGTTTATCAGGATATCGAAAATACGGTAAGTCGCTTTCGTGAGTTACCTCAAACGCGCGGTTTTAAAGATTCACCGGAAGCCAACGAAATACTGGCAGACCTGGAAGCGGCGAGGGGTGTGATGCGTACATCCTTGCGACAAGCTGAAAGGGAGCAACAGCAAGCGTCCAGAACCAGTGCTGGATTACAGCAAAGCTTGATTAGAACGCGCCTTGTTCGTGTGGATGAATTACTGGATAGGCTATCGCAGACTATTTTGAACACGTCGCAGTCAACGGGTAAGTTGGCACGTTTGCGAATCGACGGGGGCGAGATAACTCTCGACAGGGCTCTATTCAGACAACTGCAGGCTCCGCTGCAGCATCTGGCGCGAAATGCTGTTGTTCACGGTATTGAATCACCGGCAGATAGAGCAAGAGCCGGCAAGCCACCGTGTGGCGAACTCCTACTGGCAGCGTCCATCGATGGGACCGATTTGGTGCTTCGTTTTTCTGATGACGGTGCAGGTATCAATCGAAACCAGATGAATCAATTGCTGCACGAACGTGGTGAGGGCGTTGTTGATAGTCACGAGCAATTACAGTCTGTCTTGTTCAAGTCTGGCTTTTCGACTATCGATCATCCTACTGAGTTGGCAGGACATGGACTTGGTCTACCTGCGGTGCAGTCAGCGATTGAACATTTGGGTGGTCGAATTCAGTTAGCAACCGTGCCGGATACCGGTACTCGACTGACGCTACGCATACCGCAGCGCATTGTTGTCAATCAAGTGGTATTAGTTGAGTCTGATGGCGGCTTGTTTGCATTACCCGTGAATGCTGTCGATGCGGTCAGGGTATCCAAAGGCGGTGCTAATACTATCCCCGATCACTACCAACGGGTGTCTCTAAAATCGTTAGTGTCGCGGCAGGCTGTTACGCCAAAAAACGACACTGAAAACTCGCTGTCTGCTGTATTGGTGACTGTAGGTCGGGAACATCTTGCCATCGATATCGATCAAGTGATCGGATACCGGGAGCTGGTGACACAAGCCTTGGGGCCACAGTTGTCTTCTATGAAGTGCTATTCCGGTGGTAGCGTTTTATCGGATGGCAGGCAGGTGCTCATATTGGATCTGCAGGGCATCCTTGAGCATCAGGCAAAAATGCCACTTTCCGGTATCAAGCCCGCAAAAGAATCATTGCGCCCCGTCGCATTGGTGGTAGACGATTCTCTGACAATGCGCGCTGCGGCTGAAAGCGTACTGCAACAGTGTGGCATCGCCGCGAGAACAGCCAGAGATGGTATTGAAGCGCTCGAGC
>CAZCKD010000182.1:0-7275 GCA_964498925.1 uncultured Granulosicoccaceae bacterium | reverse complement strand
AGCCGTTGTTTTTAGCTCATTGATTGTGTTGTATAACCCCTTTGCCGTAGTGTTCTCGGACCATCTTCCAGCGACGCCTGCTCACGGGAACTCTAAGTTCGTTGGACATAATGATCGCAGCATCGTTACCCGCACCCACAATGCGCCTGACATGAGCATGTGCAATCCAATGCGATCGATGTACGAGCAGTCCGGATTCTCCCAGTTCACAGACAACGTTACGAAGACTACCCAGTACTGTAGTTCGACCAGCACTCGTCCAAACATTTAAATAATGTAAATCGCTGGATACGGCAATAATGTCCGTTCCCATAAAACCCGGCAAAGTGGAGAGAAATGCGCGGTTCGGTTTCGCAATATCGCGTAAGTCAGCCTCTACGTTATCGGTGACTCCTAAGGCAGGCTTATCTGCAGTATCGTGTTCATTAGATGCGATAGGTGAGTATCCATTATTCACTTCCTCAGATGCATTAATCGATACTGGCTTGGAATCTACGGCAGAAGGTTTAGATTCAGCATGCGATGATTCCGTATCGATAACTTGATCGTCACTCATCGTTATCTCTAATCTGTTTGCAGGTAACAGAACAGGTAAATTAATGATCAACCAGGCGAGTAAAAACCAAGGTGCAAGATCCAGGAATTCGGTAACCAACAATCCAAAAAACGAATTAGCAGGCTCATCTAAATCGTTATCAATGATGTGGGGTAAATAGACGGCATCAAGAATGAGATAGCCGGGGAGCGCTATAGCAGCGCCTGCCAGTCCTGTCACAATGACCGCCGCCAACGTGCTATCGGGCAGGAACTTGCCATTCGCTAGTATCAAACTGCCTATCCAAAGAGCTGCCAGCCCGATACCAACATGCAGTGTCCAAAACACGAGGCGGCCGAAAAAATCTAAGCCGTTGCTTGCTTCTGGTTTTATCACAGAGAAAAGTGCGATAAGTATGCCGCCACAGATCAGTATGACTTTGCCGACAGGGAGGAAATCCAGAATGGTGCCGTTAGCGCGCAGGGTACGTACTCCAGAGCTATCAATCATGGTTATTTTAATCAGAAATTAATGCTAGTAACGGTATATACGCATTAACCGATGACTATCATCAGTAAAATACCACCAAAGGATCAGACGCACATGAACGGTCTTTTGTCACTTCATCGCAGGTAGCTGTAATTCGCATGGTATCGACAACACCCAGCGTTATTGGAAAAGGTGAGGTCCTCAAAACGCTGATAGTATGCAGGCTATCGATATACCGTCACTGTGGTCAGGGCAACGCTATCCATGCGAAATTTTGAATTAGAAACCTATTTTTCGAAATGGGAGTTTTCAGCACGTCATCATATGACAGCATCGGATGCTCAGAGTGTAACTGTCTCAGAGCTACTGCAGATCGCGGGTAAACCAGCCGATGCATTATCAAATCTGCATCTAGGTTACACCGAGACCTGGGGAGCGCCCGATTTACGCGAATCGATTGCAGGCACGTATGACAATTTGCAGGCAGACAACGTCTTATGCTTTGCGGGTGCAGAGGAGGGGGTTTATGCTGCCATGCGAGTCCTACTGAATAAAGACGATCACGCCATCGTCGTCGTTCCTAATTACCAGGCGGCAGAAACAATACCTCTGGATATCTGTCAGGTATCAGGCATCCCACTGATCGAAAACGAGCAGTGGCGGCTTGATATTAATCAGCTTAAATCGGCCATTCAGCCGAATACAAAACTGGTTTCTGTTTGTTTTCCCAATAATCCAACAGGTTCGATAGTGACGCAGAATGAGTTTGAAGAGCTCATCGCTGTCTGCCGCGAACATGGATTGTACTTATTTTGCGATGAAGTCTATCGATTGCTGGAGCTGGACGAATCCAAACGTATTCCACAGGCAGCTGATGTGTATGAAAAAGCGCTGTCTCTGAATGTTATGTCCAAGGCTTATGGTTTGCCCGGCCTGCGAATCGGCTGGATCGCATCACAAGATCTTGAGCTGTTGCAGCGCTTGGAACGATACAAACACTACTTGTCGATTTGCAATTCGGCTCCCAGTGAGCGACTCGCGGTTATCGCCTTAGGTGTTCGGGATGAGCTTCTGAGCAGAGTGAGATCACTGATGCAGGAAAACATCGCCAAGCTAGAGTTGTTTTTTTCCAAACATCCCACGCTTTTTGACTGGCAAAGGCCAGACGGTGGTTGCATCGCTTTTCCCAAATATACCGGTAGAGGCTCGGTTGATGAGTTTTGCAGGCGGTTGGTAGAGGATGCCGGCGTACTGCTTTTACCGGCATCGATATACCGTTCAGAGTTACTCGATGCACCGACAGACAGATTTCGCATCGGCTTTGGCCGATTGGGCATCGACGAGGGGATTGATGCGTTTGAGCAATATCTGGAAAGAAACCACAACAGATTGACGCCCTGAAAAGCATTGCCGTTTGTAACCACATGAAATTAATATAATTTACCGTTCATGTGAAATCTGAACCACTGGTACAAACGGTAGATATAAGTCGATTCAACAGACGTAATAGTGTTCGGAACCTTTATTCCGTCACCTCACTTACCAAGAGAAACACTATGCCTCACAAATTCAACGCCATCACAGCCACTGGAATCTCTCTGACCAGCGCTTTACTCCTTACCAGTCAGAATGCAGTGGCAGAAGACAAACCATGGTCCGTCGTGCCTTACGTAGGTATGAGTCACCTATCTGACCAATCGCCTTTAATTAGTGGCGCTGCGGGAATCACGCCCGGTACATTGGATGTCACGGTGGATGCTGGCTTCACGGCGGGCCTTTCGCTGCGTTATGACTATTCGAGTTCCAGGTGGTCCTCCGAATTCGGCTGGGAATATCGATCAAACGATACCTCTCTATCCACCAGTGATGGAAGCGCGCTCCCCAGTGGAAATTACGCAAGCAATACCTTCTATGTCACCGGGCGCTATGCTCTTTCCAATGCAGGTGCATTAACACCGTGGGTCGGCGGGGGACTGAGCTGGATACAAGAAATCGATTTGGATAGTGAGAATTCAGACGGTGAACGCTCATTCTCTGATTCAGGATCAGTGGGTTTTCAGCTGATGGCAGGCCTGGATTACGATATTTCCAGTCGGCTTTATCTGACAAGCGAGCTAAGGGTGACCTCCCATACCGACATTGACTTACAAGCTGAAGGAGAAACAGGTTCTGTAAGTGGCATCGATTACCAGCCGGTGACGCTAAGCCTTGGTATTGGCTATCGCTTTTAACTCGCGATGGCCAACATGATCTCTACTGATCATGTTGGCTGATTAACGTTTTATTCGTGTCGGAGTTGCGAGGGTTCGCTGCTTTGTCACGCCCTCTCAAGCATGTTTTGAGTAACGGTCGACCAGTGACTTTATTTCGGCAACGCGTTGTGGATTTCCGGTAGCTAGTGTGCCATCAGCGTTCCAAAACGAATTTTCAAAACCCACTCGCACTTTGCCTCCCGACTCCAATCCAAACTGCAGACAATCAGATTCGTTTTTACCAAACGCGCACAAGCCCCAATCAGCATTGACGTTATTGTCTTTTAACCACTGCGTGAACGGAAGTAGATCATCTCGATGACTTTCCTGGTTGTTGGTGTAGCGGCCCAGGACAAAAAGCAACTGTAGGTTGTCGATGGGTATTGATTCGCTGTTAAGCATGTCTCCAAGAGCGTGCATATCCTCTTGGTTGTAAAGGATATGCTGAACAGCAATCGATTCGCTGTGACACCAATGGTAGAACTCAGCGGCTGCATCTTTATCTCCATCGCTCAACATTTCTGCCAATGAAACAGACAAAAGTTCAGGATTGACCGCTCGAACAATAGCCCTTTGCTCGGGGGCTTTATAAATCCCCACCGCTTCAGTCGTGATTTGGATGGCCATATCAGGTACAACCCGCTTTAATTCAGCGATAGCTTCCAGATACAATTCACTATCCAGCGTATGACCACCGGATTCATCACGAACATGCAAATGCAACGCATTAGCCCCAGCCTCAAAGCACTCTTTGGCAACTGCGACCGTTTCTGCGATGCTGACAGGCAAAGCGGGATGATCTACTTTCGTTTTACGCGCACCATTTGGTGCGACCATAAGAAGCGGTAGTGGATTTATCGACGTATTCATACCCAAAGATGTTCCTATAATCCAACACAAATGGCAAATACGATGTCACATGTCTTCCCACGCCACTGTCATACCGACTTCCCCACAGCTGTGGGAGGAGATGGGTGTTTCCTTATTGATGCGTCGGGTAAACGCTATTTTGATGGCTCTGGTGGCGCTGCTGTGTCATGTCTAGGGCATTCTAATAAACGCGTTAAGGCGGCTATTAAAAAACAAGTCGATCAACTTGAATTTGCACACACCGGATTCTTCACGTCAGAGCCTGCGGAGCGTTTAGCGGACGTCCTCATAGAGTATGCTCCGGGAAATCTGGATAAAGTCTATTTTGTTTCAGGTGGGTCGGAAGCTGTTGAAAGCGCTATTAAGCTCGCTAGACAGTATTTCGTAGACAAAGGCCAACCACAGCGGAAACACTTAATTGCCCGGCGGCAGAGCTACCATGGCAACACCCTGGGTGCGCTGGCTGTTGGTGGTAACGCATTACGTCGAGAGCAATTTGCTCCTTTGCTAGTAAATGTTAGTCATATAGCGCCGTGTTATGAATACGCAGAGAAACAAGATAATGAGTCGCTTCACGAGTACGGTCAACGAGTAGCGGACGAACTCGAACAAGAAATCTTACGACTCGGACCAGACAGCGTTATGGCCTTCCTGGCGGAGCCCGTTGTTGGTGCGACCTTGGGAGCGGTTCCACCGGTAAATGGGTACTTCGCGCGAATAAGAGACATATGCAATCGTTACGGTGTTCTGCTAATTCTTGATGAGGTCATGTGCGGTATGGGCCGTACGGGCCATCTATTTGCGTATGAAGCTGAGGGGATTGAACCTGATATTCTGTGTATCGCAAAGGGGCTAGGGGCAGGGTATCAACCTATCGGCGCGATGTTATGCACCGCTGATATCTACGAGGTAATTGCACAAGGTAGTGGTTTTTTTCAGCACGGGCATACGTATTTAGGACACCCCATTGCAGCAGCAGCAGCCTTGGCAGTTATCACCGAGATGCTAGAAAATGATCTTATTAGCGATGTCCATAAACGGGGAGACTTTATAGAATCCCGTTTGCAGTTTCATTTCGGACAACATAAGCATGTGGGGGACATCAGAGGCCGTGGTTTTTTCTGGGGAATTGAATTTGTACGGGACCGGCAAAGCAAGCAGCCGTTTGACGGGGCTTTAAATCTGGCAGGGAAAATTAAAAAAGCAGCCTTTGACGACGGACTAATCTGCTACCCCATGCCGGGCACAAGAGATGGAAAATCAGGCGATCACGTATTGCTTGCGCCACCGTTTATCGCTACGGATGATGAGCTGGAAAACGCTATTCTATGCTTAGTTACGGCTGTAGATTCTGTGCTGGATTCATTGTAGATGTTGCTTTGACGGCATAATTTGCAACAAGCTGGCACGACGGGTAGCTGTTATGCTGATGTTGATACATTAAACAAATAAGTAAGGCGATTAGGCGAAGACATGGCAAGATTAGAAGGGAAAACGGCGCTAATTACTGGTTCAGCGCGAGGCATCGGCAAGGCATTTGCTGAAAGATATGTCGCTGAAGGTGCAACGGTTGCCATTGCCGACATCAACTTAGAAGCTGCGACGAAAACAGCCTCTGACATTGGAACCTCTGCATTTCCAGTGCACATGGATGTGACTCAACAAGACAGTATTGATAGCGCGGTATCTTCAGTGATCAGTCAGTTTGGTGGTATCGATATTCTCATCAATAATGCAGCCTTGTTTACTGCTGCCCCTATTGTCGACATTGAGCGTTCCGACTACGAGAAGGTTTTTGCGGTCAATTTTTCAGGCACTCTATTTACGTTGCAAGCCGTCGCCAAACATATGATCGAACGTGGTAAAGGTGGAAAGATAATCAATATGGCAAGCCAGGCTGGGCGACGCGGAGAAAGCCTTGTAGGCGTATATTGCGCCACAAAAGCTGCGGTAATTTCGTTAACACAATCCGCAGGATTAAATCTCATCTCGCATGGAATAAACGTCAACGCTATTTCTCCCGGGGTCGTAGATGGAGAACATTGGGTAGGTGTTGATGCACATTTCGCCCGGCTTGAAAATTTACAGCCCGGCGTGAAGAAAGCAAGCGTAGGTAAAGACGTACCCTATGGCCGCATGGGTGTTGCTGAGGATCTTACGGGCATGGCCGTTTTTCTGGCCTCAGACGACGCTGAATATGTCGTTGCTCAAACGTACAATGTTGATGGTGGAAATTGGATGAATTGATAAGGGAAGCAATTGCTCTTTGATTGATATCAGGCTTAGAAACTATCGATTCCCAAATCAAACACTTTCTAAATCCATTATTGAACATTAATACCTAACAATTCGACATCAAATATCAGTGTCGAGCCAGGTTTAATTTTTCCAGCGGCACGATTGCCGTACGCCAAATGATTGGGAATGAAGAATCGAGTCTTTTCGCCTTCGACCATCAACTGAACACCTTCAGTCCATCCTGGAATAACCTGATTGAGTCCGAATGAGATCGGCTCATCACGATCTACCGAACTATCAAACACGGTTCCATCAAGCAGGGTGCCGTGATAGTGAACTTTCACTTTATCTGTAGCGGTAGGGTGGGTGCTGCCGGATCCGACTGTCAGCACTTTATACTGCAAGCCACTGGCGGTGCTCTTAACACCATCTTGTGTGCTGTTTTTTTCTAGGAATTCCTGACCGAGCTGCATATTTTCTTTGGCTTTGCTGCGGTTCATATACTGCTGAGCGATAAACCACACGACAAAGGCAGCCAGGATGATAAGAAAATGTTTCATATCCACAATTGATATTTAATGATTAGAAGTTAAGTCGAAGTTCTTTTTGAATGTCAATGCGTCGCGGGCCAACAAGGTAGGTAAAGCGACCGTATTCTTCATATACCATACGTATGTAAAACGCCATTGCATCCGCATGCACCCAAAAATATTTTTCGGCTGAGCAGAACTGTCCATCCGGAGCAACACCGTAAACGATGCCCCCGTACCTTTCATCCCAACCGGTCGTCATTGCGTGATCGTACAGTGCCTGTGCTCGGGTAACCCATTGAGGGGCTGGTCTTTCATTATTAAGTATCAGTAGCAACTTACACCATTCGACTTGATGACC